>NZ_BCWD01000018.1 GCF_001592085.1 Levilactobacillus senmaizukei DSM 21775 = NBRC 103853 | reverse complement strand
CCCGTCAGGTGACGTTTTCGGATTAAATAGTTCGGTCACCAACCATATGCGGTAACCAATTTTGACCGATGCTGAGTAGGCAACTAGGATGGCCCCAAGTGACGGGACCACCGTTACCATCGCTGGTTAGGATTTAGCTGAGGAGGGATAACGATGTCGATGATTGAATTTCATCATGTCGAGAAATACTATGGTAACTTTCACGCGCTGACCGATATCAATCTCACCATTGCAGCCGGTGAGACGGTGGTCTTGATTGGGCCATCTGGATCGGGCAAGTCCACGTTGATTCGAACGATCAACGGGCTGGAATCGATTCAACAGGGTCAACTGATCGTGAATGGGCAAGATCTGGCGGAGAAGCGCACGGACATCAACCGCATTCGGAAGAACGTCGGGATGGTCTTTCAACACTTCAATTTGTATGCCAACAAGACGGTGTTGGAAAATATCATGTTAGCACCACGCTTGGTCCTTCATCGTGATGAGGCCGAGAATCATCGGACCGCACTGGCCATGTTGGACCGCGTGGGCTTGGCCGACCAAGCGGTGAAGCGCCCCGCACAACTCTCAGGGGGCCAAAAACAACGAATTGCGATTGCCCGATCGTTGGCCATGCATCCTAAGTGTTTACTCTTCGATGAACCGACAAGTGCCCTCGATCCCGAGATGATCGATGATGTCTTGAATGTCATGAAGGGAATTGCTCGGGATTCTAGCATGACCATGCTGGTGGTGACTCATGAGATGGGCTTCGCCCGCGAGGTCGCCAATCGGGTGGTTTTCATGGCTGATGGGAAAATCTTGGAAGATGATCCCAAGGAGACCTTCTTTGACGGGCAACCGACGAATGAGCGGGCTCGACAATTTCTCAGTAAAATTTTGACTCATTAGAAGGGGGGGGAGACCCATGCGAAGATTGGTCAGGATACTAGCTGGCATCCTTGGTGTGCTGGGGCTGTCGATCGGCCTCAGCGCTTGTGGGAATCCTTCGCTGGCGGCCCAAGATGTCTTGCAGTCGGATCGTAAGCATCAGACCATGACCTGGGGTGTCCGTGCCGATATTCGGTTGTTTGGCCTACTAGATACCAAGGACAACCAGATTAAAGGATTCGAAATTGATCTGGCTAAGGCGATTACGAAACAGATTCTTGGGCCCAATGGTCGGGCCAGGTTTGTTCAGGTCACCAGCGCCACCCGGATGCCGATGCTGGAAAATGGGGATGTCGATGCCATCATGGCGACCGTCACTAAGACACCGGAGCGGGCCAAAATGGTGGCCTTCTCCAGCACTTATTTCAATGCGGGTCAGTCGTTGTTGGTTAAGAAGGGGAGTTCGATCAAGAACATCCGGGATTTGAATGCGCAACATGGGACCATTCTGGGGGTTGTCGGAGCCAATTCGGTGGAAAAAGCGTTGGCCATCGCACCCCACGCCAAGGGGCTCCAATTGACCGATTACGCACAAGCCATGACGGCATTAAAGTCCGGCCAGGGGCAAGCATTGACGACTGACAACGGCATTCTCTACGGCCTGTCGCTACAGAATCCCGGCTATGTGGTGACCGGTGGGACCTTTGTTGCTGAACCTTACGGAATTGCCATGGCTAAGAATCAACAGCCCCTTAAGCGGGCCGTTGACCGGGCACTGGTCACCTTACGTCGCGATGGGGAGTATCAACGACTCATCAACAAGTGGTTCCATACTGTTAAGGGGTTCGATTACGAGGAGGCGGCCCGACAATGATAAATCTTATTCATACCTATGGTAGTCTGCTCCTGGTAGGTCTCCGGCATACGCTAACCTGTAGCCTAATTGCATTGGCGGCCAGCCTGCTACTGGGCACCGTCGTCGCCCTACTAGAGGTGGCGCCGGAACGCTGGTTGCGTGGGGTCGCTCGCACCTATATCGAGATCTTTCGCAACATTCCGTTGTTGGTCATCACGCTCTTCTTCTACGTGGTGGTGCCGCTCTACGTGATTAAGCTCACGGGCTTCGTGGCCGGAACCATCGGGCTGTCCCTTTACACGTCGGCCTTCATTGCCGAGACGATTCGTTCTGGCATTCGGGCGGTCGACCCAGGGCAAATGGAAGGCGCCCGGGCCAATGGCTTGAGCTACTGGCAGGCCATGCGCGTCATTGTTTTGCCGCAGGCCTTTCGCTATGTGATTCCGCCACTGGGTAACCAATTCGTTAACCTGGTTAAGAACTCGTCGACGTTGGCTTTTGTGGGCGGTTTTGATCTGATGTATCAGGGTAATAACATCGCTTCGGATTCCATGGCGACCATGGCCACCTATGCGGTGGTTGGCCTGTTGTATTTAGCCATCACGTTACCCATAAGTTCATATATGCGTTATCTGGAAAAGCGTTTGGCCTAAGGAGGGGAGTGGCATGTTACATGATTTTATTGCAGCCTATACGCCGGCCAATCTCCGGTATCTCTTCGGTGGCCTGGGCCTGACTCTGTTGGTATCCGTGGTGTCAATCCTGGCGAGCTTCTTGTTGGGATCGATCCTAGGAATTATCCGGTATGTACGCATCAAGGGGCTGTCGGCGGCGGTTGGTGGCATCATCGATGTCATCCGTAATTTACCATTGATTCTAATCCTGTTCTTTACGTACTTTGGCCTCCCCAACCTGGGGATTCGTCCCGGGGTGCTGGTGGCGGCAATTCTGGCGATGACCATCTTCGAATCGGCCATGTTGGCCGAAATTGTTCGCTCCGGTATTCAAGCGATCGACAAGGGGCAAATGGAAGGGGCGCGCGCCAACGGGTTGACTTATTGGCAGGCGCTGTGGCATATTGTGTTACCGCAAGCCATGGTCAAGATGATTCCCGCCCTGGTGAGTCAATTCATTTCACTCGTAAAGGATACGTCCCTGGCGACGATTATTCTGTTACCCGAAATGCTGTATCGGTCGCAGATTATTTATGGCCAAGATAGCAATTACATTGTGCCCATGTTCGTGGCGGTTGCGACGTTGTATTTCATTGTTTGTTTCTTGCTGTCGTTACTGGCTCATTGGCTGGAACGGCGCCAGGCTAGAGCATGAGCGTAAAAAAGTCCCGCGGATCAGAAATCCGCGGGACTTTCGTTATTTAAGGCTTAGTCATTCGTTGAGGGCGTGACGACATATTTCTTGAAACGGGCAAAATCGGCCTGTTGAAGTTCGACCTTCAGGGCGGTACCAGTTTCTTCATACGACGTCTGTAACACGTTGGCGTTGTCATTTAGGTAGGCCACGACGTCCCCATTGGCAAAGGGGACCAGGAAGGTTGCCGTGACGTAATTGTGGAAGACTTTTTCCTTAATGGTTTGCGTCAACAACGCAATGGAATCGGTATCCTTAGCCGAGAGGATCAAGGCGTCTCCGGCCCGACTCGGGAAGCTGGTGTCGGTTAGATCGGCCTTATTGAAGACCGTGATCATTGGGACATCGGTTACCCCAATGTCATGTAGGGTTTGTTCCGTCGTCGCCATCATGGCGGCCTTGTTGGGATCGGCATAGTCGACAACCTGAATCAACAGATCGGCATTGGCGGCCTCGGCTAACGTGGAACGGAAGGCCTTGACCAGTTGGGTTGGCAACTGACTGACGAAGCCAACCGTATCGCTCAAAAGCAACTTCTTTTGATCGGGGAAGGTGAGCTGCCGCACGCTGGTGTCTAGGGTGGCGAAGAGCATATTTTTAACAAAGACTTGCTTCTCCTCGTTCATCCCAAATTGCCGGACCAAAGCATTCATTAAAGTTGATTTTCCGGCATTGGTATAGCCGACTAGTGCAACGGAAGGTAATTGATTTCGTTCACGTTGTTGGCGTTGAGTGGCGGCTGCCTGATTAATTTCTTTCAATTCATGGTTAACGTGGTTGATGGATCGTTGGATGGTCCGCCGACTCATTTCCGTTTGTGACTCACCAGCACCACGGTTGGTGAAGCCGCCACCACCGCCACTACCAGTTTGTTGGTCCAGCCGTTGCGACGCACTGGTGTGCAACCGCGGAAGTTGGTACTGCAACATCGCTAATTGAACCTGGAGTTTGGCTTCCCGAGACTGGGCTCGGTTGGCAAAGATCTCCAAAATGAGTCCCGTCCGGTCCATGATTCGTGCCTTGGTAACCTTTTCCAAATTACGGATTTGACTGGGTGACAGCTCGTCGTTAACCACGATGGTGTCGACGCCGTCGTCGACCACGATGGCGGCCAATTCCTCGACCTTACCGGTTCCAAAGTAGGTGCCGGGATTGGGCTTGGTGAGGGCCTGCTGAATCTCTTCAACGACCGTCATATTGTTGGCTTCCACCAGGTTTTTCAGTTCGGTCATGGCGTAATCGAACGTCGCCTGACCCGAGTTTAAACCAATCGTAATGACTGGTGTTCGTGGGGTTTCTTCCAAAGAATCACCCTCCTTTAAAGTTATTGTTACCAGTATAACATGGCCGGCAACTTGAAAGAATTTTGACGATTGGTCTACCTGCATTATTAAAATCTGAGGTTGATTTTAATCGTCCTATCATCTAGAATGATCCTCGGTTTTAGAAAAAAGCATCAGTTTACAAATTTAGAGGGGTCGGACCTTAGATGAAGATTAGTTCAGTTGTAAAGTTAGGAACTGTGGCAACCTTAGCAGCGGGTGTCTTAGCAGCTTGTGGGACCACGTCAAGTACCAGCAACAGTCAGGCCCAGGCCAAGGATCAAACCTTAACCTGGATGGAAAACTCGGCCTTGCCAACGATGGATATTTCAAAATCCGTGGATGCGGTTTCCGCGGAAACGTTGAACAATACGGGTGAGGGCCTACTGCGGGTTGGTAAAAAGACCAGTCTACATCCTGGGGTAGCCAAGAGTTACCGCAAATCTAAGGATGGGAAGACTTACACCTTTAATCTTCGCAAATCTAAGTGGAGTAATGGGGATGCCGTAACGGCCAAGGATTTTGTGTATTCCTGGCAACGTACGGTGAACCCTAAGACCGCCTCGGAATACGCCTATCTATTCGGCGATGTTCAAAATGCAAATGCGATCATGAAGCATAAGAAGGCGGTCTCTAATCTTGGTATCAAGGCGGAAGGAAACTACAAATTGGTGGTTACACTGACCCATCCGGTTTCCTACTTCCCAGACCTGGTTGCTGGAACCACCTTCTTCCCCCAAAACCAAAAGGTCGTGGATCACTATGGCAAGAAGTATGCCAGCAACGCCGCGGACAATGTTTATAACGGACCATTCAAGTTAACTTCCTGGTCGGGGACCTCCGATAATTGGACAATTTCTAAGAATGCCAGTTACTGGGATGCCAAGCACGTCAAGCTAAACAAGGTGGCGTTTAACACGGTCAAGGATCCCCAAACGGCTTTGAGTCAATATCAAAGTGGTAAGTTGGATGCAATTTACTTGAGCGGTCAACAACCTAAGAACTACAAGAATAGCCAAGAGTACGTTTCCCGAACCAGTTCACGGGCCTCTTATATCGAAGTGAACCAGCGTAAGGACACTATGATGAAGAATAAGAAGGCCCGTCAAGCCCTCTCCTTGGCCATTAACCGGGAACAATTTACCAATAAAATTATGGATGATGGGTCGGCTGCACCGACTGGTTTAGTTACGGATGGACTGGCTTCATATAAGGGCAAGGACTTCGCGGCTTCCGCTAAGGTCCCATCTGCCACCAGCCAAGACTTGGCCAAGGCGAAGAAGCTGTGGCAAGAAGCCTTAAAGGAGACGGGGCGCAAGAGTTACTCGATGACTTTGACGGCGGATGATACGGCTGCTGGCAAGAGCTCGACTGAATATGTTCAAAGTCAATGGGCTAAGTTACCTGGTTTGAAGGTTACCGATGCAAATGTACCCTATAAGACGGTGCTTGCTCGGTGTGCCAGTGGAGACTTTGACAGTATTGTGACTGCTTGGGGGGCCGACTTTGCCGACCCAATTACCTTCCTGCAACTCTTTACAACGGGAAACTCCTATAACGAAGGCAAGTGGTCTAACAAGACCTATGACAAGTTGATCGATGCCGCTACCGGTGTCGATGCCAACCAGACCGGTAAGCGTTGGCAAGATCTGATTAAGGCCCAACGAGTCTTGTTGAAAGACCAAGGGATTATTCCGTTCTATCAACAAGGTAAGCCCCAATTGGTTAAGCGTAACGTCAAAGGCGTGGTCTACTTCCCGGTTGGCGCCAACTGGGACTTCAGCCGCGCGTACATGGCTAAGTAGATTGATTAGTAATGATTGACGAAAGGTGTGGCCAAAGTGCCACGCCTTTTTTTGGATCAAAACGATTGAAGCTTACCCTTACCTTATCATCAAGTTCTTAGATAAAATAAATTATAATCAGTTAAAACGTTGTTATGACGGCGATATCAGAAAGGGCAGTAACCGGAAATTAAAATTCACTATTGATTCTAATCTGTTTTTAATTTAGTATAGTTTGCAACGTCAAGTTACCAAGCATTACATAATAGAGGGGTCGGAAGTTTATGAAGGTTACATCAGCCATTAAGCTCGGGACGGTCGCCACGTTTGCAACGGTAATTCTTGCAGCGTGTGGGAACTCGTCCAGTAGTAGTCAGGCCAAGGATCAGACCTTGAACCTGATGGAAACATCAGCATTAGCCTCAATGGATAATGCGAAAGCCACGGATATTATTTCCGGGGAAACGTTGAACAACACTGGTGAAGGTTTGCTGCGATTTGGTAAGAACAGCAAGACCTTGCCAGGGTTAGCAAAGACTTACTCTAAGTCCAAGGATGGGCTGACCTATACCTTTAACCTGCGGAAATCGGTCTGGAGCAACGGTGAAAAGCTGACAGCTCAAGATTTCATTTACGCTTGGCGTCGGACGGTCGATCCTAAGACCGGGTCGCAATACGCTTACCTGTATGGCGATATTAAGAACGCTAACGCCGTCATGGCAGGCAAGAAGGATCCGTCAGCCTTAGGCGTGAAGAAGGCGGGAGATTACAAGCTGGTTGTCACGCTGTCGCATCCAGTTAGCTACTTCCCAACGTTAGTGGCTCAACAATGTTTCTACCCAGTTAACAAGGGTGCCGTTGATAAGTACGGGAAAAATTACGCTAGTAATGCTAAGACCAACGTCTACAACGGTCCCTTCAAGTTGACGTCATGGTCTGGAACCTCAGACAACTGGACCTTAACCAAGAACAAAAAGTATTGGAATGCGAAGGTTGTTAAGCTCCAACACGTGAAGTACAGTGCGGTTAAGGACCCCCAGACCGCGCTAAGCCAATACCAGAGTGGCAAGCTTGATGCGATCACGTTGAGTGGTCAACAACCAAAGAACTACAAGAATAATAACGACTTCCATTCACGGACCAGTTCCCGGATTACCTACGTTGAATTGAATCAACGGAAGGACACGATGCTCAAGAACCAGAAGGCTCGTCAAGCCTTGTCAATGGCCATCGACCGGAAGCAATACGTGAACAAGGTTATGCAAGATGGCTCTAAGGCCGCAACTGGGATTGTTTCCAGTGGCTTAGCTATTCGCAACGGCAAAGACTTTGCTTCGGAGGCCACGGTGCCATCCGCTACGTCACACAATCTGAAGAAAGCCCAATCACTTTGGAAGCAGGCGTTGAAGGAAACGGGTCGTAAGAGTTATTCCCTGACGCTGTTAGCCGACGATACACCAGCCGGTAAGAGTGCCACTGAATACATCCAAAGTCAGTGGAGCAAGTTATCTGACTTCAAGGTAACGAACTCTAACATTCCTTACAAGACGCGGTTGTCCCGGTCACAAAATGGCCAATTCCAAGCCGTTGTTAGTGGGTGGAGCGCAGACTACCCAGACCCATCAACCGACCTGTCCCTCTTCACTACTGGGAACAGTTACAACAACGGTCGGTGGTCCAACAAGTCTTACGACAAGTTGATGAAGGCTGCTTCGGTAACGAATGCTAACAAGCCAGCTGCTCGGTGGCAAAACCTGGTCGATGCGCAGAAGGTTCTGCTCAAAGACCAAGGGATCATTCCGGTTTACCAAGCCGGGGTTCCGCAATTACTCAAGTCAAAGGTCAAGGGTGTCGTCTACTTCCCAGTTGGTGCCAACTGGGATTACAGTCGAGCCTACATTGCTAAATAAGCTAGAAATCAAGAGTCCGGGACCAAACCCGGATTCTTTTTTTGGCCATTCTAACTGGGTGGTACGTGTACCGACCAACTGTCGGGTGACTCGTATTTTTTATCATTTTGAAAAATTGAATAATTAAAAGGTTTGAACGAAAAAATTCTCATAAACCTGTATATGCTATACAAAAAATAGCGAATAATCGTATTTAAAATGTGAAATCAAATTTTAATTTTTCGGTTAAAACGCTGGTATAGAGGTATTTATTTATGAAAAGTTAAAATAAATTAGTTTTTGTTATTGATTTTAATTGTTTTCTAATATACAATTGGAAACATCAAATTTGAGGTTGTCAATTTATTGCTCAAACAACTAAGAGGGGTTGGATATTAATGAAAATTAATTCGGCAGTCAAATTAGGGACGGTGGCGCTGTTCTCCGCAGTATTCCTAGCGGCGTGTGGGTCTTCGTCATCTAGTTCAGAAGCAGATAAACAGACGTTAAATTGGATGGAAAGTTCAGCATTACCTTCAATGGACGCATCAACCGCTACCGACGTGGTTTCCGGGGAAACCATGAACAACACTGGTGAAGGTTTACTCCGGTTTGGGAAGAATAGTAAGACGCTTCCTGGTGTGGCTAAGAGCTATTCCAAGTCAAAAGACGGAAAAACGTATACCTTCAATCTTCGTAAATCCAAATGGAGTAATGGGAAGCCAGTTACCGCTAAAGATTTCGTTTATGCCTGGCAACGCACCGTTAATCCTAAGACGGCTTCGCAATATGCTTACATGTATGCGCAAGTTAAAAACGCTAACGCCATCATTGCTAAAAAGAAGCCCGTCTCTAGCTTAGGGATTAAAGCGGAAGGTAATTACAAAGTGGTCGTTACCTTGACGCAAGCAACGAGCTATTTCCCAGCCTTAGTTGCTAGCCCAATGTTCTTCCCACAAAGCCAGTCAGTTGTTGAAAAGTACGGTAAGAAATATGCTACCACGGCCCAGGACAACGTCTACAACGGACCGTTCAAGCTGACTTACTGGACCGGGACGTCTGACAATTGGACGATGAGTAAAAACGCTTCCTACTGGAACGCCAAGAATGTTAAACTTAAGAAGATTAACGTCAAGACGATTAAAGATCCACAAACGGCTTTGAGTCAATACCAGAGTGGCAAGTTGGATGCAACTTACCTGAGTGGCCAACAACCTAAGAACTACAAGCACTCCAAGCAATACGTTGAACGGAAGAGTGCTTCAACCTTCTACATTGAAATGAACGAAAAGAAAGATACAATGATGAAGAACAAGAAGGCTCGTCAAGCCTTATCATTGGCTATCGACCGGAAGCAATTTGTCAACAAGGTCTTGCAAGACGGCTCAACTGCTGCCGATGGCCTCGTTTCAACCGGTTTAGCAACTAAGAATGGTAAGGACTTCAACGATGATGCTGCGGTACCATCAGCGACCACACAAGACTTAACCAAGGCTAAGAAGCTTTGGAAGGAAGCCTTGAAGGAAACTGGTCGGTCAAACTACTCCTTGACCTTACTTGCTGACGATACGCCGGCTGGTAAGAACTCCGCCGAGTTTGTCCAAAGTCAATGGGCTAAGTTAGGCAACATCAAGGTCACGAACAGTAACTTACCGTTCAAGACCCGTTTGAGTCGTTCACAAAATGGCCAATTCGATGCCGTTATCTCTGCATGGGGTGCCGACTTCCCTGACCCAATCTCCTTCTTATCCTTGTTCACCTCGGGTAACTCTTACAACAACGGGAAATGGTCTTCATCTGCTTACGACAAGTATGTTAAGGCCGCAAGTGGTAAGGATGCCAACAATGCTGACGCTCGTTGGAACGACATGGTCAATGCCCAAAAGACCATCCTCAACGACCAAGGGATTATCCCGGTTTACCAACAAGGTAAGGCACAATTGGTTAAGTCCGATGTTAAGGGATTAATTTACTTCCCAACCGGCGCCAACTGGGACTTCAGTAAAGCTTACATTTCTAAGTAAGCCACGATTAATTCTGTTATTACTCGTCGGTTCGCCGACATAATAAGCTTTATCGGGGAGTAAGGATTGACGCGAGTTGGTCCTTACTTTTCGATATTATTGCAATCATTTATCATCTTGTTGTTTTCGTGGAGTTCTTGTTAAGTTTAACAACTTAACGGTAACGAATAAGTCTACTGATTGAGAGGTAAACAAATGGCAAAGTACCTAGCAAAGCGGATCTTCTATCTGATCCTGACCTTATTCATCGTTATTACCGTGACGTTTTTCCTGATGAAGTTGTTACCCGGGACGCCACTGACCAACCAAGCGAAGTTGTCCAAGAGTCAAATTGCGTTAATTTACGAACAATATGGCCTGAACAAACCCGTATGGCAGCAATACCTTCTGTACCTCGCTGGTGCGGTTAAGGGGGACTTCGGGACCTCATTCCAATTCAGCGATCAACCGGTCTCTTACTTGATTTCAAGTCGGATCGGGCCTTCCTTACAGATTGGGCTGCAAGCTATGGTCGTCGGTGTCGTCATTGGGATTATCGTTGGGGCCTTCGGTGCGATGAAACAAAACACTTGGGTTGATTCAACCACGACGGTTGTTTCAATCTTAGGGATTTCAATTCCCTCCTTCGTTTTGGCTGTCTTACTTCAATATTACTTGGGGTTAAAGGCCGGTTGGTTCCCAATCGCTGAATGGGGTGGCTTCATCTACACGGTGTTGCCAACATTGGCCTTGGGAGCGCAACCGTTGGCTGAATCGGCCCGGTTCGTCCGAACCGAAATGGTCGACGTGTTGAGTTCGGATTACATTGAGTTAGCGAAAGCCAAGGGGCTGAGCAAGACTGGTGTGATCTTCCATCACGCGTTGCGGAACAGTTTAATTCCTCTAATCACGATCGTCGGTCCGTTAGCGGTTAACATCATGACGGGATCCATGGTTGTTGAAAACATCTTCTCTATTCCTGGGATTGGGGAACAATTCGTTAAGTCCGTGTTGACTAACGATTACCCAACTATCATGGGATTGACGATTGTCTACTCATTCATGCTATGTGTCGTTCTGTTGTTCACCGATATCCTTTACGGAATCGTTGACCCACGGATTCGGATTACAGGAAAGGCTAACTAGGAGGTAAATAAATGGCAGATACAGTAAAACTCCCTGAAGATAGCTTTAAGCCAATTTCAGCCGATGACCGGGCAGCGCTGGACAGTGAAAAGATTGCCGCACCTTCGTTAACCTTCGCCCAAGATGCATGGCGTCGGTTGAAGAAGAACAAGGGTGCCTGGGCATCCCTGATTGTTTTGGCGATTGTCTTCCTGATGGCCTTCGGGTCCATTTTCGTTTCACCCCACGATCCTAATGCGACGAACCCGTCGTATGCGAACTTACCTTCGAAGATTCCTGGGATTAACATTAACGGATTTAACGGAACGCTGGTGCAAGCGGGCCAACGGATTGATGCTTATAAACAAGCGGGCGCATCCAATGTCCACTACATCATGGGGACCGACTACTTGGGTCGAGATCTCTTCTCCCGGGTCCTTTACGGGACGCGAGTTTCCCTCATCATTGCCTTAGTTGCCACGTTATTTGACCTGACAATTGGAGTAGCGTATGGGATGTTCTCGGGTTGGAAGGGTGGTCGAATCGACACGTTCATGCAACGGGTCATTGAAATCATCCTGTCTATTCCTAACTTAGTGGTGATCGTTCTGTTGATTCTGATTCTGAAGCCCGGGATGCTTTCCATTATCATTGCGATTGCCCTGACGTCTTGGACCAACATGGCCCGGCTAGTCAGAGCGCAGACGCTGGAATTGAAGGAACAAGAATTTATCTTGGCGGCGAGAACACTGGGTGAACGCCCGATGAAAATCGCGTTTAAACACCTGTTGCCGAACCTTTCCAGTGTCATCATCATTAACACCATGTTCACGATTCCTAACGCGATCTTCTTCGAAGCAACCTTGTCTTACATCGGGATTGGGATTTCTTCGCCTCAAGCATCACTAGGGACGTTGTTGAACGATGGGCAAAAGAACTTCCAGTTCTTGCCTTACCAAATGTGGTGGCCAGCAGTGGTTCTTTCTATTATCATGTTAGCCTTTAACCTGTTAGGTGATGGCTTGCGGGATGCATTTGACCCCCGGACGAAAGAGTAGGTGAAGAAACGTCATGGATAACGACAAGAACATTTTGGAAGTTCGCGACTTACAAGTTAACTTTAAGACTTATGCCGGTGACGTTAAGGCTATTCGGAATGTCAGCTTCGACTTGCGTAAGGGTGAAACCCTTGCGATTGTTGGGGAGTCTGGTTCCGGTAAGTCAGTGACGACACGGACAATCATGGGCTTAAATGCCAACAACGCGGACATTGCTAGTGGCACCATTAAGTACAAAGGGGAGGACTTGCTCAAGAAGAGTGAGGCCGACATGGAAAAGATTCGGGGCCAAGATATTGCCGAAATCTTCCAAGACCCGATGACTTCTTTGGACCCTACCATGAAGATTGGTCGGCAAATTGCCGAACCACTCATAATTCATAAGGGTATGAAGAAGGAAAAGGCCTTGGCCCAAGCCTTGGAAATGATGAAGCTGGTTGGGATTACCGATGCCGAGAATCGGATCAACGACTATCCTCACCAATTCTCAGGGGGGATGCGGCAACGGATCGTTATTGCCATTGCCCTGATTAACTACCCAGAAATTCTGATCGCCGACGAACCAACGACCGCGTTGGACGTGACAATTCAAGCACAAATCTTGAATTTGATGAAGGAACTCCAGGATAAGATTTCAACGTCTATCATCTTTATCACCCATGACTTAGGGGTGGTTGCCGGGATGGCCGATCGAGTGGCCGTGATGTACGCGGGTAAAATCGTGGAATACGGTACCGTCGATGAAATCTTCTACAATCCTAAGCATCCATATACGTGGGGCTTACTGAGTTCCATGCCAACCTTGGATACCGGTGGTGACGAGTTACCATCGATTCCGGGGACGCCACCTGACTTATTGGATCCACCAAAGGGCGACGCCTTTGCGGCCCGGAACGCGTACGCCTTGAAGATTGATACGGAGAAAGAACCGCCATTCTTTAAGGTCTCCGATACACACTACGCCGCAACCTGGTTGCTTCATCCGGACGCACCCAAGGTTACGCCACCAGAACAAATTGTCGAACGGCAAAAGAAGTACGCCGCGATGCATAAGGAATTGTTAGCACAGCAACGGACTCAGGGTCCGGTTGAAGAAGAGGAGGAAAAGCAATAATGGACTATGAAAATGCCGAGAAAATCCTCGAAGTGAAGCACCTCAAGCAATACTTCAACGTGGGCAAGCCCGATGAAGTCCGGGCCGTTGATGACATTTCCTTTGACATCTACCGGGGCGAAACCTTTGGCTTAGTTGGTGAATCTGGTTCTGGTAAGACCACCACTGGTCGGGCTATTATTCACCTCTACGAACCAACTGATGGTGAAATCCTGTTTAACGGGAAAAACGTGGACACTTTCACTAGTGCCGCCGATCACCGCGAGTTCCGGCAAGATATGCAAATGATCTTCCAAGACCCATATGCCTCCTTGAATCCACGGATGAAGGTTAAGGATATTGTGGCCGAAGGGATCGATATCAACCATTTAGCAAAGGACGATGCCGATCGTTCTAAGCGGGTTGAAGACTTGCTGGAAACCGTTGGGTTGAATAAGGACCACTCCAGTCGGTACCCTCACGAATTCTCTGGGGGGCAACGGCAACGGATTGGGATTGCCCGGGCGTTGGCCGTGGATCCTAAGTTTGTCATTGCTGACGAACCGATTTCCGCGTTGGACGTGTCGATTCAAGCCCAAGTGGTCAACCTGATGAAGAAGCTGCAACGGGAGCAGGGCTTAACTTACCTGTTTATCGCCCATGACCTTTCGATGGTGAAGTATATCTCCGACCGAATTGGTGTGATGCACTATGGCCGGATGTTGGAAATTGCTGATTCCGATGAAATCTACGCGCACCCGCTGCATGACTACACTAAGAGTTTGTTGTCAGCGGTGCCAGTTCCTGATCCCGAGTTCGAACGGACTCGCCAAGAGATTGCCTATGATGGCAGTCAAGAGAACGATGGCAAGTCCCGTCACATGGTGGAAATTTCGCCACGGCACTGGGTTCGTGCGGCCGATGATGAAATCGCCATGTACACCAGGCGGGCCCATGAAGCGTCATTGATCAAAGACTAAATACGAAACCCGCTTAGCTCACTGTGAGGAGCTTGGCGGGTTTTTGTTTGCTCTTCTATTGATGTTGGCCGCCTCCGGCCGCCAGGAAGGGCGCCCGCTATGGGGTCGGTTCCAGCCAAAGAGCGGGCTTACACCTCGACTTGCAGCCCTGCCAAACCCGCAGGTCTCCAAGCTCGCCCCGCACAGTAAGTCGGCAGACCACCGACCAACATTGCCGTCATAGCCGGACCCTTCCTGCCGGCCTCCGGCTACGACTGACGACCTTTGCAAACACTCGTCTGAGTTTGGGTGGGGGTGTACGTTGGCCCCCTCCGGCTACGCTTGGCAGTTTAATAACGACGGTATCGACTATCCGTATGGTATCGTTCCTTAGGCAGGGATATTTATCACGAGATGGCCTAGCCGGTGGATTTCCGGCATGGTTCCACTGCTACAGATTATCAATCAAAAATCGACCTCAAAAAAGGCGAGCCGTTATTTCTAACGACTCGTCTTTTTGTCATCTCATCTAGGCGAGGGGACCCTCGCTGTTGTTGTAATCGGTAACGCTGTAGTGACCGTCCGTGACAACCAACTGGGTGATGCTTCCGTTCTTAACCGGAATCGACACGTCGACATCGGAATACTTGGAGACAATGCTTCGAATGGTTGTGCTATGGGTCGCGATCAAGAGGTTGTCGCCGTCCTTGGCGGCAGCCACAGCATGGTCGAGGCCCGGTTGTACCCGCGCCCAGAAGGTGGTGTTGTCTTCCGCGTCACCCCAGGGGTCCTGCGCGTGGAACAGGTCCTTGGTTTTTTCGATGGTCAGATTGGCAATCATGGTATTGAAGTCATCATAACCTAGCGGACTGCCTAGAGTGTGCCACGTGAAGCCGGCATCCAAGCCCTCGAAGTAACCGAAGTTAACTTCACGAAAGGCCGGTTCGGTCGTCAAGGTAACGGGCGTGGTATTGGCCGCTAAGATGGCCTTAGCCGTGTTCTGAGCCCGAGCCGTGTCACTGGCATAAGCCGCGGCAAAATGGATGTCTGAGAGCCGTTGGCCGGCCCGTGCGGCGTCAGCCTCACCCTTGGTGGTCAGGGGTGAATCGGACCACCCTTGGATGCGGTGATACTTGTTTAAATAGGTTTGGCCGTGACGGACCAGGTAAAGTGTGACGGTTGCCATGTAAGTCGCTCCTTTAGAATCATTTGGATCTAGTCTAACAGTCTTAATTCAGGATGCCAAGATTCTGCCGGATTTCGCGAGCCGTTTCGGGACTACTGGTGAAAATGATGCGGTCATTCATCTTTAAGACTGTGGTACCAGTTGGTCGAATAAATTTCCCGGCGCGGAATATTTGACTGATCGTAATATCGGCAATGAAGGGTAAACTGCGAATCTCCTGGTCAGTATACCGGCGGTTTCGCAGGGCCACTTCGTACACGACGGACGTCGATGAGGTGAGCAGTCTCAGCGTCGTTGGGGCCTCAACCAGGCTTCGCAACATGGCAATATTGACGTTGGGCGTGTTGTAGACTTCAATTCCCAGGTCGGTCAACTCGTCCTCGTGTTCGTTGAGGACGTTACGGTCTTCGAACCGGGCGATGACCCGACGAACACCGTAGGCCTTGGCCGCCTTGGCCAATTCATAGTTCTTGTCGGCATTGAAGTGACCGAGGACCACGATATCGGCATCGAAGGCGGCCACCTTTTCGGCGGCACTGACCTCCAGTGAGTCCAAGAGCTCGACGTTAATTTCCGAATTATAAGTTTTGTAGTTTTCGGGCTTGTCCGTATACATCTTGACGTCGTACCATTCCTTGGCCAATTGTTGGGCGACGGGAACCGTAAATAGGTTGGTCCCGATGAAATGAACGGTCGTTCGTTGGAGATCTTCCGCCTCAGCTGAGTAGCTGGTGTTGAACAACAGAGGGCCCAGGACACAGGTCAGGATGGCAGCTAGCAGGAAGGCCCCCGATTGTTGGGCCGTGACGACCTTCATGGTCTTTGCCACCTGCAGGACGGCCAGGACCATGGTGATGGTTGTGGCCGAGATGGCGGTTCCGGCTAGCGCATTCTTAGTCTTGAATCGCAACCGTAGAATTGGGAAAACCGCGAACTTTGAGACCAGGTAGGCACCAAAGAAGATCGGGATGAGTAATAACGTTGCTGGATCGGCTAGCAGGGTCTTAAGATTCAGTTCGATACCGCTCATCATGAAAAAGATGGGAATAAAGAAGCCATATCCGATGGCGTCGAGGCGGACCTTAGTGTCCTCATGAGGTTGAAGAAGCTTCATCACGATCCCGGCGACAAAGGCCCCCAGAATACCCTCGGCCCCCACGGATTCGGCAATGACCACCAGACTGAAGATTAAGAAGAAGGCCAGACGAATGTCGAGTTGGGTGGTGGACTTGTTGATTCGATCGAAGAAGTTAAAGAATGGCTTGAACCGCCGGAATAAGAGGGCAGCCGCGGCGAAGACCAACAGGATTAGCCAGAGCGACTGGCTATCGCTGCCGAAGATGGACGCGTAGATGGTCAACGCGAACAGCGGGATAATTTCACCTAGTGCCGCGATCAGGAGGACCGTTTGGCCAAAGGGCTTACTCAATAGTTCTTTCTCCTTTAGTGTTGCAATCACGATGCCGAGGGAAATCGTCATGAAAATGATGGCCGCGAGCCACGGATCCTTGAAGATTCCGGTCCATTGACACAAGAATCCCAGAATCAGTGAGCAGCCGATGACGGCCACGTAACTGGATATTGCTAGGAAAACCGGTGAATACTTTGAGGCCTGACCGGCGACCTTGGCGGCAAGCGGAGTTTGGGGCCGCTGGCGGCGGTTGAACAGGCTAAAGTCAATTTCCATCCCACTCAGGAACAATAGGAAAATAACCCCTGTATTAGATAGTAACGACAGGGTACTGTTGGTGTGAACGATGTTGAACAGACTGGGTCCCAATAGGATGCCGACGAGGATTTCCACGACGGCGGTGGGAAGAATGGTTAGTTTAAACCGAGCCATGGCTAGTGGCGTAATAAGTGCAGCCGTTAAGACAATTAATAAGGACGTTTGATCCATAATGTCACCCCTTCAGAAATCACCACTATTATAACAAAGATGGGGCTTACTAACCGGGTTAAACGTAAACAGAATGCTTTCCTTATAAGGGAAGTAAGTGTATAGTTGTAAGTCGAATTATCAAGCATTAAGCGGGATGTTGACCGGTTAATCGAGGAGGGATTGGCTTGCCAGATTCAATTAGAGCTCAAGAACAAAAACATTTAG
The DNA here is from genome assembly GCF_001592085.1 of Levilactobacillus senmaizukei DSM 21775 = NBRC 103853. Classification (GTDB taxonomy): domain Bacteria; phylum Bacillota; class Bacilli; order Lactobacillales; family Lactobacillaceae; genus Levilactobacillus; species Levilactobacillus senmaizukei. Next base: position 30,036 of record NZ_BCWD01000018.1, on the reverse strand, counting down.
ATGCTGTGGTTGCTAAGATTAGAACGGCCCAGACGGAGGCCAAGCAGCGAATTGATTCGGCTGAAGACGATGAGGCGGGGATTCGTAAGAACTTTGTGAACGATCTGCGAATTAAGACAGATAGTTACGAGGGGTTATTGGAAACGGCCTTATCCGTTCGCCAACAACAACAATTGCTAGCCGAACGTCAGAACAGTTGGCAACATGCCACAACTGAACTGAGTACGTTGCAACGGCTGGAGAAGAAGGCCTACTTTGCCCGAATTGATTTTCAAGAAGGGCCTAAGTCGAAGCCAGAAACCATCTATATCGGGCTGGGATCATTTTCTGATACCCCCGATCACTTCCTGATTTACGACTGGCGGGCCCCCATCTCTAGCATTTACTATGATGGGGAATTAGGGGACGTTAGCTACCAAACGCCGGATGGCGAGCAGACGGTCGATGTGCAATTGAAGCGGCAATTCCAGATTGAAGATGGGACAATTGTGACCCTCTACGATACGGATCAGACCGTGACCGACCAGATGCTGCTATCGGCACTGAGTGAGCACTCCGATACCAAGATGAAGAGTATCGTGACGACGATTCAAAAGGAACAAAACCAAATTATCCGTGATACCAAGTCCGACCTGCTATTTGTTCAAGGGGCTGCCGGATCGGGGAAGACGGCCGCAATTTTACAACGGGTAGCTTACCTCCTGTATCGCTACCGGGGCCATCTGAACGCGGGTCAGGTCATGCTGTTCTCACCTAACCAATTATTTAATGACTATATTGACCAAGTGCTGCCCGAATTAGGGGAACATAACATGGTTCAAATGACGTATTATCAATATGCCGGTCGGCGGTTACCCAAGATTGAGGTAGAAACGCTTGCCCAACGCTTTGGTGAAACTAACACGCCGGCTCAAAAGCAGATTAACCGCTTGAAGGGGAGCTTGGCCTTCTTTGATGCTGTGACGGCCTATGCCGACCACCTAGAGGCCAGCGATATGGTCTTTCGAAACATCAAGTTCCAAGGGAATGTTTTCATTCCTAAGGAAAAGATCGAGTCCATCTACTACAGCTTCAACCGGAACTATCATCTGGCTAACCGGCTTCAGGCCACGAAGGAAGCCTTGATTCGAATCCTGAACCGGCGAATTTCCAGTGAAATGAAGACCAAGTGGGTTGAACAGGCGATTCAAGATCTGAGTAAGCAAGAGCTGGATAGCTTGTACGGCGATGATCCACGGGAGTTTGAATCTTCCGACAAAGAATTCCAGTTCCTGGCTCGTAAGATTGTCATGAAGGCCTTCGATCCGATTCGTAAGGCCATTGTCCGGGCCCGGTTCCTCAGCATTAATAATCAGTATGTTCATATGTTACGCGACATGCCGAACCGCTTGGAGTTAAAGGATAGCCACGTGTCGGTGGCCGACTGGAATGCTAGCGTCGAAGAAACCATCACCAAGTTGAAGGACCACCGGATGCAGTTGGTGGATACCACGCCATATCTCTATCTGTACGACAAGATGACCGGGAAGACCGGTGAACGGGATATGCGTTACGTCTTCATGGATGAAATCCAAGACTACAATGCTTTTCAACTGGCCTTCTTGAAGTACAGTTTTCCACGGGCCCGGTTCACCATGCTGGGTGACTTGAACCAAGCCATCTTCACCAAAGAAAACAGTCGGACCCTCTTGCAGGAGTTGAGCACCATGTTTGACCCTGATAAGACACGGGTCGTTCAGTTGACTCAGTCTTACCGGTCGACGCAACAGGTGACGGACTTTACCAAGCACATTCTCAAAAATGGGGAAGCCGTGACGGCGTTTGCCCGTGAAGGGGAACTACCGACGATTACGGTCGCACCGGATGAGGCCGCCGCTCGTGAGCGGGTGATCGCGCAACTGAAGCAAAATAATGCGGAGGATGAGACGACCGCCATCATCGGTAAGGACCTAGCGGACTGTCGCTCCTTAACCGAGGAGCTGAAGGCTGCCGGCGTGGCGGTGACCTTGATTCAATCCGAAAACCAACGACTTGCACCTGGTGTCATCGTGGTGCCGTCCTTCTTAGCGAAGGGGTTGGAATTCGATGCCGTCATCGTTTGGCAAGCATCTGCTAGTCGTTATGCGGCGGAGGACGAACGACAGTTACTCTACACGATTTGTTCACGGGCGATGCATCGCCTGAGCATTGTCGGGGTTGGTGAACTGTCACCACTACTGAGCGATGTGCCCGAAGTTGAATACACGGTTACCAAATAACCGTAAATTAGATTAATTATGAAGGCAGCGATGATGGTCGCTGCCTTTTTGTGTCGGCAATCAGTCGGAGACAACCTTTTTCACCCGACCGACAGGTGGTTTGCGGTATAATAGGACTTAATTATTTTATTAAAGTTGAGGTGTCTTCATGAGCGATCCCATTAACTACAATGCATTTACCCGGGCCGAGTGGCGGGCATTTTCCGACGACGCTAAGCTCCCGTTGACCCAGGAAAGTCTGCGTCAAATCAAGGCGTTTAATGACCGCATCTCGTTGCAAGACGTCCAGGATATTTATATTCCGTTGATCCATTTATTGCGGCTACAATTCAACCATTATCGCTTGCTGCAACAGGACAAGGCGACGTTCTTGCAACAGCCGGCCCACCGGGTTCCCTTCATCATTGGGATCGCCGGGAGTGTGGCCGTTGGCAAGAGTACCGCGGCGCGACTGTTGGAAGTGTTATTAAATCACTACTTTAAGAATTCTAATATCCAATTGATTACGACCGACGGCTTTCTCTATCCCAATGATGAGTTGAAACGGCGTCAGTTGATGAGTCGTAAGGGCTTTCCCGAAAGCTATGACATGGCCGCGTTGATTCAATTTCTCAACGATGTCAAGGCGGGGGTGCCTTCGATCAAGGCCCCACTCTACTCACATAAAATTTACGATATTGTGCCCGATGAGTTTGAGACCATCACGGCGCCAGATATCCTGATTGTCGAGGGGATCAATACCCTCCAATTGCCGACTAATGAACAAATTTATGTTAGCGACTTCACTGATTTCTCAATATATGTCGATGCCGAAGCCAATCTGATCGAAGACTGGTTTCTCGAACGATTTGAGCTGTTGTTGGAAACGGCTTTTCGAGATCCCGAAAACTATTACTATCCTTATGCCATCGGCGATCGCGACGAGGCGATGGCTAAGGGTAAGAAGGTCTGGGAAGATATCGATTTGAAAAATCTGGAGGAATATATTCTGCCAACCCGTAATCGGGCCGATATGATTATTCACAAGACGATTGGTCACCGGATCGATCGGCTACTCTTGCGGAAATATTAGGAGGCGAGGCCATGTTACGTGAGGCCACGTTGGTTGATGCGGACGCCGTTGCTATGTTGGTTTTGCACGAACTGGAACGGCGGCAATTGCGACGACTCCGGCGCGTCAGTAAGGAACAGTTGTCTCAGCTGCTATTTGTGGGGTTTCGGCAGCCCAACTTTCGCTACGGTTATCCACAAGCTCGAGTCTATCAGAATCAGGGCGTTGCGGTGGGGGTGGCCTATGGCTATCCGGCTGCGCGGGAAGTCGAGCTGGATAATCAGTGGACCGGCCTATTTGAACGCCTGCAGATCACGCCGCCACAACAACCCGTGGTGACGCCGCGAGCGTTGCCGGACGAATGGTATCTCGATCTGTTGACGGTGCGTTCTCGTTCAGCCGGGAAGACTTATCAGCAATGGTGGTTCGACGAATGGCTGTTGGGCGATGCCATTCATCAGGCGCGACTGAGTGGCCTACCCGTTATGGGGATGGATGTTCGACCGGGGACGCACCTGGCTAATTTGGCGGCCCAGTTTGGCTTTGTGGTGCAGCAAGAACGCCGGCTGGACCGGCAATTGACACTTCACTTACGTTACCGATTGGGGTGACAATTTAAGTGGGTCGGTTGAATTTAGATTGACCGGCCTTTCAGAAATCGGTATGATAGACCCAATGTTAAAATGAAGAAAGGGTGAAGGGCTTGGCAAACGTTGATATGTCAAAATTTGACAAGATCATCGTCTTAGACTTTGGTAGTCAGTACAACCAGTTGATTACCCGGCGCATTCGCGACCTGGGGGTCTACTCAGAACTCAAGGCACACACCATGAGTGCCGCTGAAATCAAGGCATGGGGTCCCAAAGGGATTATTTTCTCCGGCGGTCCCAACAGTGTCTACGACAGCAGCGCTTTTAATGTGGATCCAGAAATTTTTGAACTCGGGATCCCAATTCTCGGTATCTGTTACGGGATGCAACTGATGGCCCATTATCTCCCTGGTGGTAAGGTGGAATCCGCCGATAACCGCGAGTATGGCCGCGCCGATATCACTGTTTTAAGTGACGACGCAACCCTTTTCCGGGGCACGCCTAAGGAACAAACCGTTTGGATGAGTCATGGTGACCTGGTCACCGCCGTTCCTGATGGTTTCGAACGGGTTGCTACCAGTGAGAATTGCCCAATTTCCGCAATGCAAAACGTTGACCGCAACTTCTATGGGATTCAGTTCCATGCTGAGGTGCGGAACACGGTTTACGGGAATGACATCCTCAAGCATTTTGCCTTTGACGTTTGTCAGGCAAAGTCGAACTGGTCCATGGATGACTTCATCGATCTGCAAATCGAACAAATCCGGGAGACGGTTGGCGACAAGCGCGTCCTGCTCGGGTTATCCGGTGGAGTTGATTCCTCCGTCGTCGGTGTCCTGTTACACAAGGCGATCGGTTCACAACTGACCAGTATCTTCGTGGACCATGGCTTGTTGCGGAAGGGTGAAGCCAAGCAGGTTATGGATAGCCTGGAAGGTAAGTTTGGCCTGAATATTGTGAAGGTCGACGCGCAGGACCGGTTCCTGGGCAAGCTGGCTGGGGTGACCGAACCCGAGAAAAAGCGGAAGATCATCGGGAACGAGTTTATCCAAGTCTTCAATGACGAGGCCCAAAAGCTCGATGGGATTGACTTTCTGGCGCAGGGGACCCTGTATACCGACGTTATCGAAAGTGGGACCGACACCGCGCAGACGATCAAGTCGCACCATAACGTGGGTGGTTTGCCAGAAGACATGCACTTCCAGTTAATCGAACCACTCCGCTCACTCTTCAAGGATGAAGCGCGTGAGCTAGGTGAAAAGTTGGGGATGCCCAGCGACCTCGTTTGGCGACAACCGTTCCCTGGTCCCGGCTTAGGGATTCGGGTGCTCGGTGAAATTACGCCCGAAAAGTTACAGATCGTCCGGGACAGTGACCTGATTCTCCGCGAGGAAATCAAGAAGGCCGGCCTCGACCGCGATATCTGGCAATACTTTACCGTCTTACCTAATATCAAGAGTGTTGGGGTCATGGGGGATGGCCGAACCTACGATTACGCCGTGGGTATTCGGGCCGTAACGTCTATCGATGGGATGACGGCAGACTTCGCCCACATTCCATGGGATGTCCTTCAAGACATCTCTGTGCGGATTGTTAACGAAGTCAAGCACGTTAACCGTATCTTATACGATGTCACGAGCAAGCCGCCTTCGACAATTGAGTGGGAATAATTCCAACAGACAAGTTGAATTGTGAATGCCGATAAGACGGCATTTAGAACAACTATATTGAGTCAAATTTGGGTTAACATCAAGTAGTTCCCTACCAATTTTCCTACCGGGGATTTTGGATATAGGTAAAAAAGACAGACACTAGCGCACCTACTGGCTAGCATCTGTCTTTTTTTAGGCTTACCGCTAATTTTTCAATGAGTAAAGCCAATGCTCATCATTTCTGGTTCACCAACGTACTAATGGGTGCGCTTATAGGAGGGGCGGTAAGGTCTGTTTTGCTAATTTTAGATATTAAAATACCTATTTTATAAATAATTCAGGATAATAATCCCTTAATGTGATAGAATATAGCCGTTGACCATAATAAATAATTCGATAAACATTTAACCGAGAGGAGGATTGTTGGTCACTATCGGTTGGTACTTAACTTTATAGGAGGAGATTATCATGTTAAAGATTACAAAATTTATCACCCTGATTGTTGCCACGATGGGGGTCACCGGCGGCATTATCACCACGACCAATCCCGTTACGGCTTCGGCTAACACCAAGTTTCGGTATTACAAGAACATCAAGGACCATACATATAAAATCAAGACGACGAAGCCTTATGTCTACTCTAACGGTAAAATCACGCACAAGACCATTTTTATGCTGGGGGCCTTCGGGGACAAAGGTGAGTATGTGCTTGTTACCTACGCATCGCACGTCACTCAAAACGGAAAAAAAGTCGTTTACTACAAGTTTAAAAACGGAGCTGGGTTCACTGGCTGGGTCCGGCGTAGCGCGTTGAAAAAGGGCAACACGACTAAGTCAGTGACTAGAATATTGAAGACGGTCAAGCCACATAAGGGCTGGTCATAAGTCTCGGCAGAAAAACTTACCAATCCGACTTTGATCGTTTTGGTAAATAAAAAGGCCATTTTCAATGCTTAATTCACGTAAAAGAAGTGAATTTAAAATCCTTCCCCGCTTATCAACACCCGTTGATAAGGAACCAAAAAGGACAGCCACTAACGGAGAAATTCGCTGGTAGCTGTCCTTTTTGGAATATTCACTCTAGACTTGACACGTATGTTAAAATTAATTTAATAAATAAATTTAAGAGCCGACCTTAAACAATTAATTTTCAGATTTTTACAAGTCTGTTTTTTATTTTTGGGGCGCGTTAAGCTAGTTTTAACCAATTTGGTTAAGGCTAGCTTATTTTTTTGCTTATCTTTTTAGGGGTGAACAGCGTATGGAGAAGGTTGCAGATCCATTGTTGAGTAAATTACAGTTATTGCAAGATTTGAAGTTTCTGATTGATCAAGGTTCGAACCACCGGATTGACTATCGACGCTTTCGGATCTTCGAAATTAGGCTGACGACGGGGGTGATTGATCTGGTGGCCGAGTACCGGACTCATGCGAGTGAGTGTACCTTGCCCGAGATCGCCAAGCTTATTATTCAGAAGTACCAGTTATAGTTTTAAAATTCGCAAGATACTTTCTGAGGCGAGTTCCCGTTGATCTTCTGGCAGGGATTTCAAGTAGGAAATTAACTCTAAAGTGTGGATGCCGGTTAGCGATTCGTCCGTGAAGAAGTCGCTTAGCTTTAGGTTCAGAGCTGAAGCAATGGACTGTAACTTATTCAGGCTGATATTGTTAAGTTCCCCGCGTTCGATTCGTGATATTAAGCTAACTGATACGCTAGCTCTTTCGGCTAAGGCTTCAATGGTCAAATCTAATGCGCGTCGTTTCTGGCTCACCAATTTACTAATTGAGTTTTGCATGGTTGGCTGATCTCCTCTTGTAGCGTTAAAGCTAACCATAATGGAGTATTTATGCCATTGACAGAGAAAAAAAGACTCTTTTATTTAAAAAAGAAGGAAAATAGTACACGTTTGCGGTATATTAGTCTATGAATCTACTTATATAGGAGTAAGTGGAGAATTATTAATAAGGAGGTACTTTATGTTTCAAAAAGTATTGGATATTCTTAAGCAGTTATTTTTCGGATTGAACGCACGGTTTTGGGCAACGCGTTACGGTATTTCAATTTTTTCCGCCATCGCCTGGATTTACTTAGGTAAGCAAGCCTTTATGGGTGGCCAGATGCCCTTTTACTTCATTTTTTTAGGTGTTCAGGCCGCCATATTCTATCCAATTGCGAACGGATTTTTAGTGTTTTATGAATGGGAACATGGCCGACAGGCTAAGGGGATCTTTGACAACTATTCTGAGATGCAGGCGGCAGATTTCAGAAAAGCACAATTTCGAGCGGTCCGATTGGTTAACTCTAATTTTAGAAATAACGATCATTCCTTTGGCGAAATTAAAAGTGGTGTCAAGAGCGATGCCGCTGGCATGAAAATGATGTTTAAGGTTTTTGGCCACGCCATTTTATGGTGCTTTGCATTGTTCTTTACCATCGTAGGGGTTGGCCGGTATTTAGCGACGTTTAAGCCAGAAAACTACTCATTTAATTATCGTGAGGATGGCACGTTTATCGGCGATTCAGACAGGCAAGATTAATTAGTTTAAGAAAAGAAGTTTATGAAAAAAGGCTGGTGATCGCCATGACACTGATCATCGTCGGCGTTAGTCTATTTGGGTCACCCATAAAGCCCCAGCTGCGACCAATGGCAAACCGAGACGCCGAAAAGGGTTCGGACGATGTATGTCACGAAGGTGGTCAAGAAACATTTTAAGCTACTCGGGATTGGTAAAAACTTCATTTCTAATGAATACCGATCCGGCAAGGCCCCAAAAGAACAAGCCGGGAAACTGACTGTTCTGCTGATGACGAAGGTTCCTTCGCACAAAATCAGTTCGAATCCTTATGCGATTAAAAGTGTTACCCGGCATGGCAAACATGTTCACTATTACATCAAGACGTTCAGCCATCACCGGTTAAAGATTTCGAAAACTAGAGCCTTTGCTCATAAGCCGTATTATTACTGAACGAACAAGTGGTCATTCAGTGGCTGGGGCATTAATCGTCCTGGTCGCCCCCACTGGAGCTTGTTTGACTAATTAGTCACTGATTACATAAAAATTTATAAAGGAGTAGATCATCATGAAGAAACAATGGCTATCCACTTTACTTGTTATTGCCGGTCTAACCAGCGTTGGGTTCAGTACTTCCGCGCAAGCTAAGACCAGTTACTACACGACCAATCCTGGGATCATCCGGGTTAAGAAGACGGTTGCCTACTACAAAGACGCCGCGAAGAAGCATCACGCATCAACGGTACACAAAGGCCACTATGCCAAGATTTCTAAGGTAGTGACGGTTGATGGGCATGCCCCCGTTTTAAAGACCAATACCGGCAAATACGTCACCGCCAACAAGGCCTGCGTTGCCAAGACGAAGGGTTACCAAAACCCGAAGAAGTATTATCAAGTCAATTACAACCAGATCAAACCTTACGGCAAGGTGGGGTACACGGTCAAGCGCGGCTACGAAGGTATCAAAACGTGGAAAATTATGCGCCGCTTGGGCACTGCAAATGGGTACAACAAGTACAATTCAGCCACGTCTTATGCCGTGAAGAGATTCCAGCGTAAGCATCACCTGAAGGCCACAGGGACGGTCAACGAGAAGACCTGGGTCAAGCTCGGGTTCTCTAAGTCTAGCTGGAAGAGTATTGATTCATATGTGGCGCCATTAAGAGCCCATGCTTGGAACGGTCGGACTGACCACATTGAAGCCATGATCAAACAAGCTTATAAGTATAAGGGCAAGCCTTATTTAGTGGGTTCCTCTTCCAAGCCAATTTATGGGACGGATTGTTCTGGCCTCGTCATGCAGGCACTGTATGCGGGTGGCATCAATCCCAAGCCAATCAGCGCTATCCATCATGCTTATCCCGGCAATGAATGGAATTCCCGGAACTTGTGGGCTAGCAAGAAGTTTCAACACGTGGCTTACCGTCACAAGAAGCGGGGCGACTTGGTCTTCTACTACCAACCAGGGACGCATACGATTTGGCACGTCGCCATTTACCTGGGCAAAGGCAAGGTTATTGAAAGCTGGCCACCACGGATTATGGTGCAACCGATCAAGAACGGTCAACGCTCTAACGTTGCGGGGATCGCCCGCGTCTTTCATTAGACATTAACTATTTCACGCCCGCGTCTGGGCTGGAATCTGAATCTTATGACGACTTGGCCACGGACAGTGAGTTAAGTTATTAGAACTTGGACAGTCAACCTGATTAAAGGTTGGCTGTTTTTAATTAACATGTTATTCTAATGATGGGGCAAAATACATATTTGGAGTGAGACATGTGAAATTCAAAAAGCGGTTATTATCAGTCATGGTATTAGGACTCATTCTCCCGTCACTAACGGTATCGGCTAGTGCGAGTTCGAAGACGATTCCGAAGAAGCTACGGGGGACCTGGGTATCGAAGGCACAATACAACAGTAAGCATCACAGCAAGAAGACGATGTGGCTACCCAAACTGAAGCTGAAGGTCTACAAGAAGTCGGCTAAATGGCAGATGAAGGGGACTTTGCCGGTTGATGGTGGACACTATGACCATAAGGTTCATACCATCAAGTCAACTAAATATCGTTATGGCATGGTTACCTTGAAAGGGAAAACGATGTTCACCCGACAAAATTTTTTGGCGGCCTATGGCAAGAAGATCGTCTTTGGCACGGAACGGGGCACTAGCATCTTCATGACCCGCGCGAAGTAACTGCTTTTCGTGATATTTTAAACCAGTCTATCAAATAGGCCCGTCAGTCGGTACTTAATCGACTGGTGGGCCCGTTTCGATTCTTCCGATAGGATTCGTGGCGTCCGGTATTTAATTGTCGTATAATTAAACTATTCTAACAATTTAAGGAGAAAATCATGGCAGAATCCACACATTTTTACGAGTTGTTTCAACCCACACATTACAACGTTTACCTCGATATTAACCGGCAAGCCAAGTTGATCTCCGGGACGTCCACCATTACGGGGGACGCCAAGCAGACGACCATTGCCGTTCACCAAAAATTCATGACCATCAGCGCCGTTACGGCCGATGATCAGGCGGTTCCCTTTACCTTTGATGATGAGAGCGAGGGCATTCACATCACCTTGCCAGGGACGGGAGTAACCACGCTGAAAATTGATTTCACGGCGCCCCTGACCGATTCCATGATGGGTATTTACCCATCCTACTATGAAGTCGATGGGGTGAAGAAGGAACTGATCGGGACACAGTTTGAAACGACGGCTGCGCGACAGGCCTTCCCCTGTGTTGATGAGCCAGAGGCCAAGGCGACCTTTGACCTGGCTATCAAGTTCGACGAAAAGCCGGGCGAAACGATTATTAGCAACATGCCCGAAATCCGCAACGACAATGGCGTGCACGTCTTCGATACCACGGTTCGGATGTCAACCTATCTGATTGCTTTAGCCTTTGGGGATATGCAAAGCAAGATCACCACGACCAAGAGTGGGGTCAAGGTTGGGGTATTCGCCACTAAGGCCCACCAGGCCAACGAACTCGACTTTGCCTTAGACATTGCGAAGCGGGCAATTGAATTCTACGAAGACTTCTATCAAACGCCATATCCACTCCCACACTCTTGGCAGTTGGCCTTACCAGACTTCTCGGCTGGGGCGATGGAAAACTGGGGTCTGGTGACTTACCGGGAGGCTTACTTACTGATTGATCCGGACAACACGGCCTTTGATATCAAGGGTCGCGTGGCGACGGTCATCACCCACGAATTGGCCCACCAATGGTTCGGCGATCTGGTAACCATGAAGTGGTGGGACGATCTCTGGTTAAACGAAAGCTTTGCTAACATGATGGAATACGTAGCCGTCGATGCCTTGGAACCGGACTGGCACATCTGGGAAGCCTTCCAGACCGGTGAAGCGCCAATGGCCCTGCAACGGGATGCCACGGATGGGGTCCAATCCGTTCATGTTCAGGTAGAAACACCGGCAGAGATTGACTCCGTCTTCGACAGTGCCATCGTTTACGCCAAGGGAGCTCGTATGCTAGTCATGGTTCGGGCACTTATCGGTGATGACGCCTTACGTAAGGGCCTGAAAGCCTACTTCACGGCACACCGTTACGGTAACGCTACCGGGGCCGACCTGTGGGCCGCCTTAGGAGCCGCCTCTGGAATGGATATTGGCGCCATCATGCACGACTGGTTGGAACAACCTGGTTATCCGGTGGTATCGGCCGCTGTTGTCGATGGCAACTTAACGTTGACGCAAGAACAATTCTTTATCGGGGATGGCAAGCAGGTGGGCCGTCAATGGCAAGTGCCATTGGAAAGCAACTATCAAGCGGTGCCAACCTTGTTACAAGACCAGAGTCTAACGGTGGGAGATTATGCCGACCTACGGCAAGCTAACGGGAAGCCGTTCCGGTTGAATCAAGGAAACAGCTCACATTTCATCGTTAAGTACGACGACACCTTGTTAGCCGACATCCTGGATCACGCCGACAGTTTGGATCCCATCACCAAACTACAATTACTCCAAGATCTACGGTTACTGGCCGATGGTCGTCAAGTTTCCTACGCCGAGATCGTGCCATTACTAGATCGGTTCTCCGACAGTAAGTCGGCGGTGGTAAATACCGCTTTGTACAGCGTGGCGGGTAACCTGAAGAAGTTTGTGACGCCGGACTCTGATGCCGAAAAGGCTCTGAAGACCTTCTTCGACAAGATAAGTGCTGCCGCGGTTAGCCGGTTAGGCTGGACGGCTAAGGCTGGTGAAGCTAACGATGATGAATTGGCGCGGCCAACGGTGTTGAACGCCGCCCTGTACGCCAAGAATGCGGACGCGATTCAGGCCGCTCATGATTTGTTCACAGCTAACCGTGACCATTTGGTCGCCTTACCGGCCGCAACCCGGGTTTTGGTGCTCCGCAACGAGGTCCAGAACTTTGGGAGTGCCGATCTGTTTGACCGGCTGCTGAACGCCTACCGGACGTCGGCCGATGCTAGCTACAAAGCCGATTTATCAGTGGCCTTAACCAGTACGACCGATGCGGGCTTGATTGCTCGCTTGATCGAGAAGTTTGAAGATGCCGATACCATTAAGCCCCAAGACTTACGGGCTTGGTATCGTGGCGTCCTGGCAAATGACGCCGGTGAGCAGGCGGCTTGGGATTGGTTACGTAACGACTGGCAATGGTTAGAAGATACCGTTGGTGGCGACATGGAGTTCTCCACTTACATCACGGTCACATCCGGTGTCTTCCGGACGGCAGAGCGGTTGGCTGAGTTCAAGGCCTTCTTCGAACCTAAGATCAATACCCCTGGTTTGACCCGAGAAATTCAAATGGACACCAAGGTGGTGGCCACACGAGTTGCGCTGATCGAAGCAGAAGCCTCAGCGGTAAATGCTGCGGTTGCCCAGGCAATTAAATAATTGGGATTAAACAGAAATGGATGCGGCCATGATGGTCGCATCCATTTTTAGGTTGTTAGGGAGTGATGGCTCGTGTATTCTTTAGACTATGTTATTTAAACAGTGAAGGGTGACAAACAATGAGTGGTTTAATCAATGACCTGCAATCAATCCGCATTCGGGGGTTGGGCTGGATCCTGTTGGCGGGCCTGTTTTTATTTGCTAATTTACCGATTCTAATTACTACCAGTGTTTATCTGGTGGTGATGATGGTGGTGAAGACTTGGTTGGCACAATTCCCCCGCGGCGCAAAATGGGGGTTGACCGTGGTTTACGGACTGCTACTGGCCCTCCAGATAGTCTTCTATGCAGTGGGGGTTTTCCCATTACGCGGGCAGTCGATCATGTACTTCGTGGCCAAGGCGTTGGCGTTACTGGTCTTGGTCGTTCCGTTATGGGTGGAGCGGTTTGTGACGACCAATAATGAACAGGTTTTCTATCTGCCAACCATTGAAGAGGCAGCCACGGTCAGCTTCGATGAGCTACGAGCGGACGCTCAGAAAATCAATAATGTCTTAGGGCAGGCGAGTGAGGCGCGGGATAAAATTTCTCTGGATCATCTTAAGACCATTTTGGCTGATTTACCCCGGCATAGTGCCACCCATTACATCAATCATGGGACGTTGACGTCAGAATACTTCGATGCGGCGACCGCCACCCTGGATGACTTACATTTATATCTAGCCGTTTCCAATACTGGTAGCGCGGCTTCCGAGATGATTTCGGTGTTCACCCAGAAGCAATTTAACCACGTGTCACTGGCGTTTGACCGCAATTTGGATACCATCATCAGTTATAACGGGGGTGATAACGTCTATCCGCCGGGGATGAATGCTGAAGCCCTAGAGTTCTTTCACCAAAAGGACGGGGCATCCCTGTTAGTCTACAGCTTGCCAGTTACGCGGGAGCAAAAGCAGTTTGTCGTTGACAAGATTGCCGAGATTAATCGGGAAGGCAGTGCCTATAATATGGTCGGTCTCGTGGCGAAACATTCGTTTAAACCCAACATCTTATTCTGCTCTCAGTTCGTCTATAAGATGCTGAAACTGGCCGGGGTGGCCTATTTTGACAAGCGTGAGGGTGAGGTCCGACCCACCGACTTTATCGAATTGGATTATTATAAGCAACTAAAGTTTGAATATGGGCTGAAATTCTAGCCAAAAAAGCGCCGCGAAAATTAATTCGCAGCGCTTTTTAAATGGGAAATTAATCGTTTAAGTTATAACGGAGCTTCATGTGTTCGGAACCAAAGGTGACCATGTCACCGAGTAACTTGGTTTGACGCGTGAAAGCTTCGTGAGCTAAATTTTCGTTGGCTTGAGCCAAGTCGGCATCCTTGCCGGCAACAACGGCGGCATCGGTGTCGTTTTGGATCTTGCGGTAGGCACTCATGGCTTCCAATTCGTAGGTGTTACGGAAGTCTTCGTATAGGTCGTAGTCCGTGTCACCCAGGAGGGCCGTGGTGCAGCTCAACCAGTACATGTTGTTCAAGTCAAATGTGCTCGTAGCGTTCTTGTAGACGGCCGGGGTGTCCTCAACGTTGGCATAGAAAGGTACGACCGTGTTGAAGGTGTTGGCACCGAAGGCTAACCAGTGAATTCCGGCGATAGCTTGTGGCACGTCGTTCCGGATTTGGAGAATGTGCACGTCATGGTTCCGGTTGATCCCAATTGGACGGAAGAGTTTCTTATCGTCTTCTGATCCGTGACCATAAGGGTCGTACTTGGTGTTTTCGTAGTGAGAACTCAGCACGAACTTCACGTCTTCGATGGAAATCTTCCGATTGGCGTGGCAAATGAATGGCAAGTCTTGGCCTTGGGGATCCTGGTCAATTTCAGGATTGAAGTACTTTTGGCCGAACCAAGCACGGGGGTTGTTGTAAACCGTGTCTTTCACAGAAGCACTCCCGAAGATATGCCGAAGATTGACTTGGTTGAAGTCGGGGTTCAAGTGATATTTGGCAATCATGTCTTCCAAGTCGGCGGAAGCTAAGGTATCGTCGGCGTTGAAATCAAAGTCGTCAATGTTCATGCGGTTAGGCGCAACCACGTAGGCGTCGTCAGGAATCCGCTTGGCAGCCCAATGATGACCACCAATGGTTTCTAACCACCATACTTCGTCGTTATCGGAGAAGCCAATGCCGTTAGGCTCGTAGGTCCCAAATTCTTCCAGAAGGCTGCCCATCCGTTCAACCCCTTCACGCGCGGTGTGAATGTAAGGGAGAACCAAGGTTACCAGGTCTTCTTCACCAATTCCACCAACAACGTAAGGGTCGATGCCCAAGACGCGGGGGTTAGTGGTAATCGTTTCGGTAGCGGACATGGCCACGTTGGCACTGTTAATGCCGGCTGCTGGCCAGATACCATTGGTTAACACAGAGTTAGGAATTGACGTGTAGCGCAGGGGATTGTCGGGTAATTTAACATTAACGCCACTGATAACCGCCGTGTAGTCACGGGGTTGATCGTCGGGGTTAATCACGACAAATTGTTCTGGGTCGAGAGCTTCGTGACCGTCATCATTTCGGGAAATAATGGTTGATCCGTCGAGGGAGGCTTTCTTACCAACGAGGATAGTGGTACATGAACCTTTGATAGCTTTTTTCATGAATACAATCACTCCTTTTGTTGATTAATATTATAGCATTAAAGAACGATGAGGATAAACTAATGCGGTAGAAATCAATGATCTGCCACAGTGACTTGAAGTCGCCGGCCGGCGCTGTTCGGTTGTCACGAACAAGTTTTCCTATTAGAATGGACACACTGACTATTAAGGAGTAAACACAATGGATCTAACGGCGGCCCAACAAGTATTGAAGAAAAATTTCGGCTTTGATGATTTTCGACCTGGGCAACGATTGGTCTTGGAACATGTTTTAGCCGGCGATAATAGCCTGGCGATTATGCCAACTGGGGGCGGGAAGTCCCTGTGTTATCAGATTCCTGCCATGCTATTCGATGGGATCACGGTGGTGGTATCGCCCCTGATCTCGTTGATGAAGGATCAAGTCGATGCCTTGAACGACAGTGGCATCCCGGCGACCTTTATCAACAGTTCCCTCGAGTGGCCGGATATTCAAGACCGTCTGAGCGCATTACGGCGCGGGGATTATCGATTGCTGTATGTTGCCCCGGAACGACTTGACTCAGCGGGGTTTATTCAGGCGTTGGCGCAACTACCGATTGATCTACTGGCTGTCGACGAGGCGCACTGTATTTCCCAGTGGGGCCACGACTTTCGACCAAGTTATCTCGCGCTGAGTACGGCGATTGAACAGTTGCCAACGCACCCACAGGTCTTGGCGTTGACGGCGACGGCAACGGAACAGGTGGCCCGAGACATCTGCCAGCAATTACAAATTGATCCCCAAAACGAGGTCAACACCGGCTTTGCCCGTGACAATCTGGACTTGACGGTGGTCAAGGATCAGGATACGGACCGCTACATCCTGGACTATTTAGAGGTCAATCAAGGGGAGACTGGGATTATCTATGCTAGTACGCGTAAGGAAGTGACGCGGCTGACCAAGCTGTTGACGGGACACCATATTAAGGCGGCAGCCTACCATGCGGGCCTCGATGATGTGGTCCGCCAACAGAACCAGGAAGACTTTCTGTATGACCGAGTTCAGGTCATGGTGGCTACCAATGCTTTTGGGATGGGGATTGACAAGAGTAACGTACGGTTTGTGATTCATGCTCAAGTACCGGGGACCTTGGAGGCATACTACCAGGAGGCTGGCCGGGCTGGCCGGGATGGCTTGCCCAGTGAGGCCATTCTGCTGTTTCATGCGGCCGACTTGCAGATTCAACACTTCTTCATTGATCAATCGGAGATGGACGATGCACACCGGCAGCAGGCGTATGTGAAGTTGCAGATGATGAGTCAATACGCGAATACCCAAGATTGTCTGCAACAATTCATTCTGAAGTACTTTGGTGAGGACTCGGAGCCTTGTGGTCGTTGCAGTAATTGTCAGGACCACCGACAGGCGCAGGATATCACCGTGGAAGCCCAGAAGATCTTGTCGTGCGTGGTGCGGTTGCGATCGCGGTTCGGCAAGGGTGTGGTGGCTCAGGTCCTGGCGGGCGCGAATAACCAGCGGATTCGTGACAATAATCTGAGCGATCTGTCAACCTACGGCATCATGCGAGGAACTAGTCAGAAGACGCTGACCACATTGATCGATTTCTTGACGGCAGGCGGGTATCTTCAAGCGATTGGGGGTCAATACCCCACGCTGCATGTGTCCACCACTGGTGCCCAGGTCCTGAAAGGGGAGACCAAAGTCTATCGTAAGATGGCCCAACGCGTGCAGCGACTGGCACCAGTTGACGATGGACTTTTCCAAGAATTACGAGCGGTTCGGCATGATTTGGCGGAAGAGCAACACGTGCCGCCATTCGTGATCTTCTCCGATCAGTCACTGAAGGCAATGTGTGAAATCATGCCAACGGATGACGACGCCTTCCTGACGGTTAAGGGGGTTGGGTTAAGTAAGCTTACCAAGTATGGTGCGGCCTTCATGGCTGTGATTCGTGCAAATAAACAGGCGTAATTAAAAAGGGTGGGTGACAGTTGTCACTCGCCCTTAGTGTGTCTATTCACCTGGTGAAACGTTTAGCTCCAGCAAATCCAACTGCCCATGCCGATAATCCCCAAGGCTACGACGGTAAAGATCACCAATAGAGCGGTGGTATCCTTGTCGTGAGTGGTGTTGGGAATCAATTTTAAAATCAAAAAGATTAGTAGTGCAATGCCGGCGATGAGAATGAGTCCCCCGTTCAAATAACCTGGTTTCATCATGGCAATCTCCCCCTTTTAATAGTCTCATTATAACGGTTTTGGCTAGGGAACGGGGAAAATAAATCCCGTGAATTCGGAGCCTATGGTAAAATGGTTATTGATTGATAAACAGACTTTATTGAAGGGGTGACCAGGATGATTGATCGTTTGGAAGCCAGTGCAGATGCTCTTTGGTTAACACCGCACGCGGAAGATATGGTCCGGATCGGCTTTGCCGATGACGGCCGGGAAATGGTGGGAGCCGTCAAGGAAATTGAGTGGTTGAAGCCCGCTGGTCGTGTCTTACTCGGCGACCCCCTGATGATTGTTACCGGTGAGCAGGAGTCCTTGACCCTCCGTTTTCCGTTTGCCGGAAAGATTGCGGCCATTAACCCAGAGTTAATGGCGCATCCGGAGTATTTAAACCAACACAATGATCAATTGGACTGGATGGTTGATCTGGTCGTTGATTAAAGGAGAGATTGGGTAATGGAGTTAAGTTGGCCGGTAACGGCACCCGTGACGAGTTTAAAGCGGTTCTTAACACAACAGGGCATTAGCCACCGGGTCTTCAGTGATCTGAAGACGGCGGGTTCGATTCGTGTCAATGATCGACCGGCAACGGCCGCTGTTGATTTACAGGTGGGTGATCGGGTGACGATTAACCTGCCTGCCGAGGAGAGTGACCCCACGGTTGCGACCAGTGAGAAGCCGATCGCGGTCTTGTTTGAGAATCGTGATTGGTTAATCGTGAACAAACCGGCAGGACTGAACGTTGTTCCGGGTCCGGCCAATCGTGAAGATACGTTGGTTAATCGGATTAAAGGCCATTGGGCAGCCCAGGGTAGTGCGGACTTGCGCCCCCATATTGTGACGCGGTTGGACCGCTTCACTAGTGGTGTGGTCTGGGTGGCGCGGCATCGGCTGGCCAACAGTCTGGCCAGTCAGCTGCAGGCGGATCATCGTGTGCACAAGGAGTACCTAGCCATGGTTGCCGGTCAATTGAAACGGGACCATGACATCATTGACCAGCCATTGGCCAGCGATCCGGGCGGTTATAATCAAATGGTATCGCCGGCTGGTCGCCGGGCCGTGACGGAGTATTGGGTGACCGAGCGTTTTGCTACGGCAACGGTCGTCCGGGTACAACTTCATACCGGCCGGACCCACCAGATCCGCGCCCACTTCGCGGCCTTGGACCATCCCTTAATCGGGGATGCCCTGTACGGTGGTCCCGAGGTGGCGGGGTTAACCCGCCAGGCGCTACATGCTCAGCGACTGGCGTTTACCGATCCCTTCGATCAGACGCCCCGCGAATTTGTGAGTCCATTGCCTGAAGACCTCAAACAGTTGTTGATAACACTTAAAGCCAATTAGGGGGGCAATATCAGATGGCTGAAAAAGAATCACTGGTTTGTCTAGTTGATGGACAACCTGTTTCGTTGGAATCTAGTCTGCAGTTGTCGGAATTAGAGGCGGGCCTGCGCAATCGAATTAAACGGGAGTTTCCCCAGAGTCATACCACCGATTATATCTGCGGCCATCACCTGTTAAAGTATCGCTTAGAACATGTCGATGCCATGATCAACGCCGATTTGAAGCAAACTCGGAAAATTAATCACAAGCTCACCAAGGCCCTACAGAGTGACGACTACGATATCATTGACGTTAATGAGAGCCTGACCGAAAGTTTAACGTTTGGTCAGAAGGTGTCGGACGACGTTGCCCGGTTTGGGGGATCTTGGGGGTTCATCTTTATTTTTATGTTTGTTCTGATTAGTTGGATGATTATTAACGGACTCCATATGTTTGGCGTCAACTTTGACAACTATCCTTTTATTCTGCTTAACTTAGTGTTAAGCTGTGTAGCAGCGATTCAGGCGCCCATTATTATGATGAGTCAGAACCGCTCCGCGGACCGGGACCGCATGATGGCCGAAAATGACTACCATGTTAATCTGAAATCGGAGCATGAGTTACGGTTGCTCCATGCCAAGGTTGATCACCTGGCTCAGAATCAGGTTCCGCATACAATGGAAATTGAACGGTTTCAGTTAGAAATTTTAGGTGAAATTCGACAAGAATTAGTAGAATTACGGGAGGCGGCAGCGGCCACTGACGGTGATTCGACGAAACGAAGGGAGTCTCACCATGAGAACATGGATCACAGCTAGTGTCCTCTTTCTCGTTGGCCTGCACTTTGGACAACGGGTTGCAATCCACGCGTCACGGTAATCATATTCATTGACAAGCATGACATCCTCCGGTAATCTAGTGAGTGAACTAGAAATGGAGGATTTTTTGTGATAATTCGTGAAGCTCGACCAGCGGATGCGCCTCAGATAGCACCGTTGATGAACTTGATCTATGATGAGATGGAGTTGACTGACCTGGAAGACGTTCCAGGCCCCGATTTATTGAAGGTCATCACGGCGGCGTACCGTACCCGGACATACTTGTCCGGTGCGGCAACCACGGTGGTGGCCGAGGCCGATGGCCAAGTTGTTGGGGTAGCCTTTGGTTATCCTGGCGAACGACAAGACATCGTGGATGATGTCATTACACGCCTTACGGCGCAGAGTGAAGCGTTCGACGAACCGCTGGAATCTGAACCGGAAACAGCAGCTGGTGAATGGTACTTGGATTCACTGGCAGTAGACCCTGCTCAGCAGGGCAAGGGAATTGGCCGCCAATTGTTGCGGGCCTTACCCGTCTATGCCCGGCGTGACCGACAGTCAGTAATTGGACTGATCGTAGACTTCGAGAATCCTGGCGCTATGCGTTTGTATGAACGGATGGGCTATGAAGTTGTTGGAACCCAAGTGGTTGGCGATCACAATTACTACCACATGCAACTGGAGATTGGGAAACCAATCAGTATCGCTAATTAATGACTAATGCAGAGGCCTCTTGATTAGGAGAGGCCTTTTTTTGTTCGCTTAATTATGTTGCAAATACAACATAATCGCGATAGACTAGAGACTATTCAAAGGAGGTCGTCACTCATGACGGAAATTTTACGACCGATTGGGTCAATCTACCGGGCACTAGACGCCATTGCCAATCGTGAGTTCCAGCAGGTCAAGCTGGCCAAGGGCCAGTACCTCTATCTGGCAAGAATTGCCGAGCATCCGGGAATTATTCAGGACCACTTGGCGACGATGGTGAAGGTTGACCGGACCACGGTTGCCCGGTCGGTTAAGAAGCTCGAACAGCAGGGGCTGGTTGAAAAACGACCGGATGAGACCAACCGGAAGATTCGGCGACTCTATGTTACCGAGGCAGGGGCTGACGTGTATCCGTTGGTTCAACGCGAGAATGCCTACTCGAATGGTGTGGCCCTAAAGGGGCTGACGGTCGAGGAAGCGACCACATTGGCGACCTTACTGGAACAGGTGGCGGGCAACGTCGCAGCAGATTGGGAACGCGTTAAGCAGGGACAGACCAGGCACTATTAAGGAGTTTATTAATGATGACAACACAGATTGTACCATGTACGCTGGGTGACTTGGCCACCTTACAACGGGTGAGCCGCCAGACCTTTGCGGATACGTTTGGTGAGGCGAACACTCCCGAAGACTTGGCCGCCTATTTGGATACGGCCTATAGTTCACAACAATTGACGAAGGAACTGACACAGGCAACCACAACGTTTGACTTCATTCTAGTCGACGGTCAGGTTGCCGGTTACTTGAAGCTGAATTGGGACGCGTCGCAATCGGAGCCCTGCGGGAACCAGTCCTTAGAAATTGAGCGAATCTATATCCTCCCCGCCTACAAGCGGCAGGGACTGGGCAGGACCTTGTATCAACATGCGGTTGAGCGGGCTCAGCGGTTACACAAGACGACCATTTGGCTCGGTGTCTGGGAACACAATCGGCCGGCCCGAAAGTTTTACGAGCGGATGGGCTTCCAACAGATTGGGGATCATGTCTTTCAGTTGGGCAGCGATGCACAGCGTGATTTAATTTTACAAACAACGCTGGTATAATGATTAGCATGAATCTATTCAAGGAGGCAATTTAAGATGAAAGATAACCTACAGATGGGCGACGACGAATTTGCTCAAATGATGCTGGTATTGAAGGAGCCCGTTACTCAGGCCAACCACAAGGAGTTTAAGTTTCTCGATGGGACCGGCACGGGGGAGATGCAAGAGATTGCCCCCAATATCTGGGCCATGCCGGCTTACATGATGGACGATGATGACTTCACCATGTTCTTCCTGACCACGCAGATTGAGTCCGGTGAAACCGTAATGGCCTTTGCAACAGGAGAAACGGATGAAGGCAACTTCCGGCTGAGTCAACCAATGGTGACCGGTGCGGGGCTGAATCTGCTCAACGAACAACAGCCCAATCGAGCTAAACGAGTCTTAAAGTTCTTGAATGATATTTCGAAGGCCGATGAAGGAGCCTGGCGGATGGTCGATTAATTTCGGTAATCACAAAAGAGGTGGGGCTTATGCCAACGGTCAAGTCGACCCCCAAGTCCTTTAATTATCCCCTGTTATTGGCACCGTTTATTTCCCGATTAGGGGATGCCCTTTACCTGTTTGGGTTAAATTGGTTCGTGGTCAAGGCCACGGATAACGCGTCCTTGTTAGGCATCATTCAGGCGATCGGTGGGGTGGTTTTGTTTTTTGGTGACCTCCTCTGTGGCGTCGTCGTTGATAACTTGAATCGGAAATGGATTGTAGTAAGTGCCGAGTTATTGAGTGTTTTAGGATGCTTGGGGTGTGCGTTCTGGCTGAATCCTCAGCAGATCACAGCCGCGCCGTTGATCACGCTGACCATTCTCCTGGATATTGGGCTAGCCTTTAGTTTGCCGGCTGCCAAGGCGATGATTCCGGAGCTGATTACTTTGAGTGGTCGCCAACGGTTTAATGCCGTCAGCAATACGTTGATTGACCTAGCGGATATCTGCGCGCCACTACTGGGTGGCTTACTACTAGCATTGCATTGGTTAGACTTGCGAGGATTCCTCTTGCTGAACGCGGGGTCATTTTTACTTTCATTCGCGTTGTACCTGAGCATTCGTTACCAGGCACCCACGGGAGAGGCGTCTCAATTCGGGGTTCGGGCCAGTCTTATTACGGGCTGGCTCTATGTCTGGCAACGGCCGGGCCTGGTAGAAACGATCGCCTTAGGTGGTCTGATTAATGTCCTATTTGCGGCGGTCAGGCTGGTATTCCCTTATGATGTTCAACACCTGTATGACGGCGATTCCAGCCGCTATAGTTACTTGCTGATGATGTTAGCCGTCGGGGGCATTCTCGGTGGCCTGCGGTTGACCTTGGATCATCAGGATCCGCAGCGGAGCCAGAATTATCGGGATTTGGTTTTGGCCGGTAGTGCGTTAATCTTGGCGGGTCTCTGGCCGAACTATTGGGTGCTCTTAGCGGTCAGCGCGGTTTTTGGTTTCTGTTATTCCAGTTTTGAAATTCGGGCGATCACCATTACCCAGAATTTAACGGCCCCGGAGTTTCTCGGCCGGATGTTTGGTATCCTGTTTCTAGCAATTGATGCCTTTCAACCGGTGGGGAGTTTTATCTTTGGTTTTGTGACGGACTGGTTAGCTAATCGGACGCTGGTTATCATCGGCGGCTGTTTGTTAATTGGTTTGTGGTTAATTAATGTGTGGCATCAACGGCTAACGGCCTCGAGATGATTGTCGGTTTAGAACCCTTGACAGGGGTGCTGACGCTCCGTATAATTCGTAGAAATAGTTTCCTTTAACCATTGTCCCGTGAGGCAATGAAGGGTGCACTCTCTGGCTGATGCTGGGCTAAATGCAAACACTGAGTGGGCACGACGTTACCTTACGGGACGGACGCGCCCTTTTTCGTACCCAAAAATCATCTTGGAGGTTACCACCTATGAAATCACCGTCACGTTATCGCAATCCAGACGCGCTCATCGATATTTGGGAGCGCCCAAGCTGGGGTCAATGGTTTGGTCTGTCGCTACAGCATTTATTCTCGATGTTTGGGTCCACGGTTCTGGTGCCCATCTTGGTTGGACTGAATCCCGGGATTGCTTTATTTAGTTCTGGTGTCGGCACGCTGATGTACATATTGATTACGCGGGGGAAAATTCCCGCCTACATGGGTTCGAGTTTTTCATTTATTGTGCCCATGGTGGCCCTGATGAAGACGACCGGTTACCCGGGAATTGCTCAGGGGACGATGGCAGTCGGCCTGGTCTACTTGATTGTGGCGCTAGTCGTGGCACAATTTGGCTCGGACTGGATCAACCGGGCCTTGCCACCGGTGGTGGTCGGGCCGATGGTCATGGTGATTGGCCTGTCATTGGCCAGTAGTGCGGCCCAAAAGGCGACGGTCGATAGCAACGGCACCTATCACTGGCAGTTCTTCCTGGTGGCCATGCTAACGCTGTTGCTGACCATTGGGTTTAACCTGTATTTGAAGGGATTCTTGGCCCTGATTCCGATTCTCCTAGGGATTGTTGGTGGCTATCTCATTGCCGTCGTGGCTGGACTGGTCAACTTCCAACCGGTACTAGAGGCAGCCTGGTTCCAGCTCCCCAAGTTTGAATTTCCTGGAGTGAGCTATCCGCTACATTTTTATTGGGGGGCGGTCGTTAGTCTGGCCCCGATTGCCTTTGTAACGATGACTGAACACATTGGACACATCACGGTTCTAAATGAAATTACCCACCGGGACTTCTTCAAGGACCCGGGATTGAATCACACGTTGGCTGGAGATGGGTTGGCCTCGATTATTGCCAGTTTTGTGGGGGGCCCACCAGTCACGTCCTATGGCGAAAATGTCGGTGTGTTGGCAATCACACGAGTCCACAGTGTGTACGTTCTGATTGGCGCCGCCACCTTTGCGATTATCTTTAGCTTTGTGGGCAAGCTGAGTGCCTTAATTGACAGTATTCCTAACCCGGTTATTGGGGGTATTAGCTTTCTATTGTTCGGGGTTATTGCCTCCAGTGGTCTGCGTATTTTGATTGAGAAGCACGTGGACTTTAATCAGAAACGTAATCTGATGATTGCTTCCGCCATCCTGGTGATTGGGATCGGAAACGACTACTTGAAGGTTGGTCAGTACGAATTTTCTGGCCTGGCGGTGGCCGCCGTGCTCGGGATTGTTCTGAATCTAATTTTACCGTACGAGAAAAAGGCGTAAAAAAACGAGCCTGACAAATCAGGCTCGTTTTTTAATGCAATTGAACTTATAAGTTTGAAATGCGCATACGACCAGCGCTGTCGTTCCTATCCCATTCGGTTAGTTTCCAAGTGTGAAGTATCGGATGACCGCCATGGCCATGATACCCACAACCACCACCATCAATAGACTCTTGGTGAGGATCCCTGCAATGGTTGCGGGAATCGCTGCCAGACAGTTGGTAACGTTGAGGGTAGCCAGGTGGCCGGTGTGGCCCACAAAGAGGCTCTCGCAGGCTAAGGCCGTCATAATGGTGATGGGTACAAAGGTCAAGAAGTCGAGGAGCCAGCCGGGCATCCGCATCTGTTTGACGAAGGCAAATGGTAGCGCCCGTGAGAGCAAGGTCACAGCACCACATCCTAGGATGGCCCACAGTTCGGTTAATGTGATTGCCATTTTCTCAACTCCATTCCGAATAGGCAACCGGCGATGGTTGCCATCAATAAGGCAAAATTTTGGCTCATGATGCTTAAGAGCAGATAGTAGGCCAGGGCGACGAAAGCCATGACCTGCAATTGCAGGGGAAGCCCTAACTTGCGGTCGCCGATAAGTTGGAGGTAAACTAGCCCGATGAACATAGCCGTGAGGGCAAAATCAAAGCCAAAGCGGGCGGGATCGGCGATTAAACCGCCTAACCAGGCCCCAGCTAGCGTTGCCAGGCCCCAGACCAGGTAGGCGACCAAGTTTGCCGCCGCCTGCCAGGCGAAGCTTAGACGGCCGTGGGTGAGATTCTGCTTACTCATGGCTAAGGCAAAGGTCTCGTCCGTCACCAACGCCCCAATAAACAGATTCTTTCCCAGGCTTTCATGACGGAAATACTGAGCCAGGCTGGTACTCATGAGAATCATCCGTGAGTTGACCAGAAAGGTTGAGAGAAAGATGCCGGATAAGGGATCGTGGAGTAAGAGCATACTGGTGATTATAAACTGGGCCGATCCCGCATAAACCAGAAAGGACAGGCCCGCCACAACCAGTAAACTCAGGTGACTGGTATGGGCAACAATCCCAAAGGCTAGACCCACGCCAATATAGCCAAAGACCGTTGGCAAGACATCTTGCACGCCGGATCTAAAGGTTAAAGAAGGACTCATAGACAGGTTTCCTTTCTTGTAAAATGTGAAGATTTTAATCTTTAGTTTAGCCCTCTGACGGCGTTCCGTAAACCCGAAAATTAACCCTCGAAAAATCGTAAGAAAAAGGGTTGCATTTGTCTAAAGGTGGTTGTATGATACTCTCATTGACAATAAAGAAAGCGAGGGTACAGTGATGAAGATGAATCTGACTGAATTATCTGCGGTTGCACATGTTGATGCTAATCGCGTAGAAGAATACGTGAACAATGGGTTGCTGGGAGAGGAACACTCAACCACCGAATTTGACGATTCAGACTTATACTGGATTGACATGATCCAATGTTTCCAGGATAACGGGACATCTTTAGCTGACCTCTCAGGGTTACTGCCACGGTGTCGCCGGGGACAAACCAAATTAACGCAAACCAACTAGTGTTGGTAACGAATCAGTAAACTTTGAATGATTAGCAACCGGTGATGATCACCGGTTGTTTTTGTTTGTTGGTAAATGAAAAGGACGTCCCATTCCACTACGCAGATAGTGAAATGGGACGTCCTTTTTTGATGGTTACTTTTTGATTTGTTGAATCAGTTTTTGCATGGCTTGGGCTTGGAAGGCCGCAGCAGCTTGCTTGGTCACTTGCTTCTGTTGAGCAGGACTCATTGATGGATTCTTCTGCATCGCAGCCATCATTTGTTGCTTAACGTAGGCAGTGGCGGCAGCCTTTTGCTTGGCTTGAAAGCTCTTGGAACTCGCCATCTTTTGGAGCTGTTTGGCTTGAGTTGTGCTCAGGACCGTCCAGTTTTTATTGAGGTAGATGGTGTTGGTTTCCTTGACGTACTTATGACCGTTTCCGGCTAAGCCAAACCAGAACTTACTGGTATTATTCTTGTATTCGCGGTAAATCTTCTTAGTCACAATTCGGTTAGCACCGGTCGTCCGCTTAACCACGTTCTTGGTGGTAGTCTTAGCGGCCGTGTGACGGGTCTTCTTGGCATTGGCACTAGTCTTATAAACATAGACCCGGTGCTTGTCAGCCGTCCCCACGGATTGGTAAATCATCATCGGCATCTGCTTAGAAGGGGAGGCCGAGTAGATCTTTTGGGTGCTGGTCTCGGTTACATTGTGTAAGCCGAGGTGTTCGCGGTCGTTTTGCATCATGGCAAAGATGCTAGCGAGTAAAGCTAAAACGGCTAATCCGGTTAAGGTGTTGCTGACTGTCTTATTTTCAATGTAAATAAAGAAGATAAAGGCGAGCACAACCAGGATAATAATCGTAAAGATAATCATTAGGCGGCACCTCCTTGAGTGGAATCTTCGTCGGCAAGGTGCTCGGAGTGGTTTTTGCCCTTCAAGAAGAAGGCAATAATCAAAGCAATGAAGCTAAAGCCAATGGCGATCCAGAAGGCGGCGTGGTAGCCGGACAGGGTGGCGTTAATGGCACCATTAGCATAGCTCAGTGGGTTTGTCGTTAAGACGTGCTTGGCTGGCATGTTACCCTTAGTAACGTTAGTCAAGACACTGATCAAGATGGCAGTTCCCACGGAACTGGCGACTTGCCGTTGGGTGTTGTTGACGGCCGTCCCGTGACTGATCATGTTGAGTGGTAAGGCGTTCATCCCAGCAGTGGTGGCTGGCATCATAACCATGGCAATCCCGAACATCCGGATGGCGTAGAGCAAGACGATGTAAATCGTGGCGGTATCCTTGGTGATCCAAACGAATGGTAAGGTCCCAAGGGTCAGGAGAAACATCCCCATGACGGCTAACCGTTTGGCACCGAAGCGGTCAAACGCCCGTCCGGTAATGGGACTCATAATCCCCATCATTAAGGCTCCGGCTAACAAGGTTAAACCAGAGTGAAAGGCTGACATTCCCTTGACCATTTGTAGGTATAAAGGAATAACCATTTCGACCCCAACCATGGCCATGTTAACCACAGAACTTAGGATAGCTGAAACCGTGAACTCACGAGACTTGTAGACCCGGAAGTTCAAGAATGGTTCATCCATCACTAATTGACGCCAGATGAACAGGCCGACAAAGATGGCCCCAATGGCTAAGGTTGAGAGCACAATGGCGCTGCCCCAACCGTCGTCCCCGACGGATGAGAAACCGTAGAGCATACTCCCAAAGCCAATCGTGGATAGGATAACCGAGATGAAGTCCAAGGGCTCCTTGTGGGTTTCCAAAACACTCCGCATGATCCAGAAGCTGGCAATCACGACGATGGCCACGATTGGCACGATCATGCCAAATAGGTCCCGCCAAGTCCAGTTGTCAATAACCCAACCAGACAAGGTCGGTCCGATGGCTGGCGCCAGCCCGATAACGATTCCGGCTAACCCCATGGCAGTCCCTCGTTGGTTAGCTGGGAAGATCGTTAGCATCATCGTTTGTAGCAGTGGCATTGAAACCCCAACCCCAACGGCTTGAACTAATCGACCGATTAGGAGCATTGGGAAGCTAACCGCCGTCCAACAAAGAACCGTTCCCAATAGGAAGGTCGACATTGCGGCGATGTAAAGCCACTTGGTGCTAACCGTGGTGAGTAACCAAGCACTAATCGGAATCATGATTCCGTTAACTAATAGGAAACCAGTGGTTAACCATTGAACGGTCGACGTTGAGACGTCAAAGGCCTTCATCAAGGTTGGATAGGCAGTACTTAAGATGGTTTGATTCAAAACCGTACAGAAAGTCCCAATCAATAGGAGAATAACCAGTAAACTCCGGTTGTAGGACTTTCCATTGGTATCAGTTGCATTTCCCAATATTTTTCCCTCTTTTATCATTAAAATTATTTCTGGGAATACCTATACTCAGATTGGGGAGCTTTGTCAACAACCTTGACAATGGTTTTAAATTATCTATACTGATTAGAGAAAAGTGAGCATTGATCCGAAAAAAGTTCATAAAAATCACAAACGCTTTCATTATGATGACACCGGACTGGGTAGGATCAGGGGCGGAGAAAAGGATGGTGGCAAGACGACCATGGATGAAGACCTAAAAACATTATTAAAAAAGATTCCGATGGAAGGCTTAATCTTTGGAATCGGGGACGTTGCCGAGGCAACGGGAGTTTCACAGAGTCAAATTCGGTATTGGGAACGCAAGGGCTATATTCACAGTCAGGTGATTGCCGACGGACATAATCGGAAATTCAGTTATCAGACGCTGTTATCGGTCCAACAGATTAAGGCGTATTTGGATGATGGCTATACACTAGTTGGGGCGGTTAAGCAGGCCCAACGACGGCATAACTATTTAGAGATGCTGCGGTCGTTCTTTGAAGACCGTTTTGAAAGTCTAACAGTGACGGATGAGACGGCTGAAATTGACCTGGGTACTTTTACGCCGAACCCGGATCAACATCTTATTGCCAACAAGGTGGATGAACACTGGGAGTTTCGCCTCGGCCAGGTCACAAATTAGGCCGAGTTCATTGTTTATCAGCCGTAACAATGGTAGTCTGAAGGCACGGGAGATTTTGTGTCCTGGGCAGAAAAAACTTTCGATACCAATCGATCTTCTGGCTGGATTGGTGGTCAATCATGTTGTTGACGTGTTGTGAAACCAGGCGAATAACCATTAGTAGTAGCGCGTTTATTCTTGCGCATGGACTACGTTGATGAATGTCAGCGTAAGCGATCGTGAAACTAAAACGACGTATTTTTGGAAAATTAAAGATTTTTGATTTTTCGCTCGCCCAAGGCTACTCCCGTGGCGCTCACTCAAGTTTAGAAAGTTCTTGAGTGGGTGTTTTTTTTTACGCTTTTTTCATGAAAAGAAGCAACTAAAGCCGATTTGTTTTCATGAAAAAGGATCGGTTATGAGCGTTCAATGAGAAATGACGATCGCCGGATCCCAGGTGGGTCAAGGCTTTCGTGACTTTTTTCAAAAACTCAAGCAAATTCAGGACAAAATCCGTTGCTTTTTGAAGTGGACGTGGTAATATTGCTAAATTGCATCAAATTAAAAA
>NZ_BCWD01000017.1 GCF_001592085.1 Levilactobacillus senmaizukei DSM 21775 = NBRC 103853 | reverse complement strand
GGACTTGGGGTTACTGTCTACTGGCCAGATCCATATGTGCCTCAACAACGAGGGACAAACGAGAATACAAATGGTTTGATTCGAGAATACTTCCCTAAAATAAAAGTCTAGAACCACGGACAGACGAGAAAATTAAGAGCTGCCAATGGCAGCTAACCCACCGCCCAAGAAAGGTTCTAGATTACTGTACCCCCGAAGAGGGTTTGTTTGATAAAGTGTTGCGCTTGGTTTGACAATTCGTCCCGTTCAAAAAAGCCGCTAGTTGCATAACTAACAGCTCATCGATCGTACATGAAACTGGTGATAACCTGGTGACTTGTGGGTGTTCCTGGGGATGTTTAGAGAGTGTGTAGAACCAAATCAATGGTTGCCAGTCATTTAATTTTACCCACAGAGTCTTCTTCTGAACTTTTTTAAGAGCTTAGTGGCTACTATTTGATTTATAAACAATTCGGCGTATTTAAGTGGTTCCTGGCCAAATCAAAGTGGCTCAATCCAGCTAGTGCAGGTACAATCTCGCATTAGCTTAATTCAATTGACCACGATTAACTCTATTTTGGTTTAAAAACCAATAATTGGCCGATGAACCGGTCAATCGACTATAGTTGATGGGCGTGTGATGTTGTTGTCTCAAGACTTGATTTAAATAATTACGGACAATCCATGGATCTTCAATATGGCGCACATTCAAATCCAAGACCTGTTGTAAATAGTCCGGTGTTGTCTGTAAATCGGCTGCCGCTTGCGCCACACTAAGACCACTTAATTTAAAATTTTCTTGTAATTCGCGCTTGGTTGCCCGTTGTTCCATTGCTGTTAATGACATTTTAGTCACCCACCTTTTCTAAATATCGAGTTAATTGGGTTAATAATGCTACTAGGTCATCGAGTTGCTTGGTAGTTAGCCCCTGCTCAAATAAAGTATTTAATTGGTTAAATGTTTGTGCAATTTGCGCCGCTGTTTTTGTCCCTTCAATTGTTAAAAATAGGGCTTTTTCGCGGGCACTGTCTTTGACTGGCTGACGCTTTAGCCAGCCGCGTTGACTCAGTCCAGTTAATAAATTAGAAGTACTCGCAGCCTGTCGCCCTAAATGGGTTGCCACCGAACGCTGGTTTGTTCCAGGATGTGCTTGCACATAATCCAGTACCCGTGCCTGATCTGGGTTAAGTCCTAGTTGTTTCAAGTGCTGATTCAAATTTTGTTGCTCAATTTGAGCCAGTTGATAAATTGAATGGACGATTCCGGTTTTATTTTGCACGATCACACCCGCTTTCTTTGGTTAGTTTAGCACGAATTGTTTTAATTGCAAGTGTTTTAATTGAAACAGTTTTGTTAGCTGTTCAATGTGAGGTCAAACTGGCTGGTACTCAAAGGTTTTCACCACTATAATGTATTCAAATATATTATAGTGTGGTTCATAATAAGGGGACAGTATATGACAAAAGCAGTGATTGTAACGGGGGCCAATTCTGGCCTGGGATTTGAAACAACTAAGCAAAAGGTGGCAATTATCAGCTCATCATGGCTTGCCGAAATATGAAGAAAGCTGCTGTAGCCCGTCAGAAAATTTTACAGACGATACCTGATGCCAATATCATTTGTTTGGAGTTAGACACATCTTCGTTGGCAAAAGTGAGGGCATTTGTTGTTGCATTTAAGAAACTAAACGTACCGCTTATGGTCTAGTATGTAATGCCGGAATTGGTAGTAAAACGGTTCATCAAACACAAGATGGTTTCAATAATATTTTTGAAACAAACTATCTTGGCCATTTTCTACTTACGCAACTTTTGCAACTTCTGCTGCCACTAATGGAGGTAAAAGCCCGGATTGTAACTGTCAGCAGTGAACGTCATGATGCATTGCTTAAAGGTGTGACATGGCCTGGGACAAATGAACTTGCATTTGGTGGCATGGATCCACAGATGGATGGTCAAAGTTATCCATTTTCCAAGCTATGCATGATTCTATTTGCATATGAATTAGATCGAAGATTGAGAGCTAACGCCCAGCAGATAGCTATTAATACTGTTAATCCTGGTCTCATGACTGAAACAGGATTGGCAAAGAATAAGTCACGTTTCACACCAACAGTTCTTTCACAGTTTGCAGGTATCATTGGCACCGCGAAGGATTCAGGAAAGATGATTACTGATCTCATTACTGCTGATAAATTTGCAGCAGGTCCAGTAAGATACTTTGACCGCAGTAGTGATAAGCCTGTACTATCATCAAATCTTTCTTATGATGAACAGGTTCAAGCTGAACTTTGGAATTTTAGTATGGGGGCAGTTGATCTAAAAGATAATGAATAAGATATCTTGAAGTGAACCTCGTGAATTGGAGAAAATCCAATTCACGAGGTTCTTTTATGTTCACGGCTAAGATTAAACAACAAATCCTGAAAGAATACGTTCAAGGGGCGTCGCCCCTTCAACTCATGCGGCAGTATGATATCAAGGGCAGTGCGACCATTTACTAATGGCTAACAAAATTTAAATTATTCGGTGTTCAAGGACTTCAAAATTATTCTGAGAAGACTTTCTATGACTATTCCTTTAAAATTGAGGTTATCAAATGGCGTCAAATTCATCACGCCTCTTATCCAGCAACTGCAGAACGTTTTCGCATCAAAAATCCAGTCACAATTTGGGATTGGGAGCGTAAGTTCATGGAAGGACGGTTGAAGCCATTCAGAGGACGGTCCTCAAAGATGCCAGATAAATCGAGTAAGCATAAAATAAATAAAGAACTTCAGGAAGAAAATGAAATTTTACGTATTCGGGTTGCCTGCTTGGAAAAACTCGAAGCCTTGGCACAGAAAAAATTTCAAACCAAGAAAAAGCCCAGTTAATCACTGAGCTAAGGCTGAAATTCAAAGTTAAATTAGCTGTGGTGTTGAAAGCTACAAGGATGGCGAGTAGTAGTTATTACGATGCGATTTACCGAAAGTATCAAACCGACTCATCAACGTTAGTTGATGCAGTAAGAAGAATTCGTAAGGGAAATCCGGGCTATGGTTATCGAACAGTTACCTTAGCATTGAGAAATCAAGGTATCGTGATCAATCACAAAGCCGTTTGCGTATCATGAGAACCAACGGTTTATTGTGTAATGCCTTCAATCGTAGAACTAAGAAATACAACTCTTATCGTGGGACGGTTGGTAAGGTCACACACAACTGCTTGAATCGTCGATTCAAGACCGATAGACCGTTTCGTTACAGAGCTTCGTTGGGGAAATCAGACCACAGAGGAGCGTGCCTACTTCGCTGCGTATATCGATCTTTATAACGGAGAAATTTTGGAATGGGACATAGATCGCCGAGCAATGAGCGTACAGCAGAAAGAGTTTCTGGTTAACTATGGGACCTTAGTTGTTGTGACTTTGTCAGAGAGTGACGTGTAATTTCTGAGCACGGGGTTACGTAGTATGAGACGGCTAGTGAGAGTCTTGAAAATTTTTGTTGTAGGAGACACCAATTCCAAAGAAACTCCGGAGAGCATTGCTCCTTGGGGTTCCTTTCTTTGACGTTATCAGGAATGGGGGGCCACTCAAGACTACAGTGTTGCGGTTGGTATTCCCTGCCGTGTTGTTAGAAAACTGGATGGGCATACTAAGGGCTAGTCTAGAAAGTATTCAGTTCGGCATCTTCATCTTCCTAGTGACTTTGGAGAATTTAACCAGTGGGTGGGGGCTAAAGGTCTGATAATTGCGCGAATTAGGGAGGCTGTAATCATGGGGCCTTTAAGGGTAAGCATATTTGAAGTGATTAGATTACCTGTTTTTTCGTCACTAGTTTCTACCGATGAAAGCCTAAATTTAAAGCCATTAACAGAAAATAAGGAGTAGGCTGATTTCTTAGCCCACTCCTTATTCAATATCTATCACTATCGATTAATTTAGTTCAAAACAATGTCATTTTAAATGCCATTTAATACCATCCGAAGACTTACTATGTGATGTTTCAAAAATAAGATTCCTGTAGTAATAGTACTTTGACGCTTATTGCATTCCACTGAAACCTATCAATGGACCCTACCGGATTTGAACCGACGACCTCCTGCATGCGAAGCAGGCGCTCTCCCAGCTGAGCTAAGGGCCCTAAATTCCCTATTAATTATACCACGTCACAGTCAGACGGTAAGAGGGAATTTAGTTAAGTGAGTGAGATTATTTTCGATGTAGGAGTTGTTGCCACAGGGAACGATTATCGTTTTGCAGCATGAGCCGTTGATAGTGTTTGCCGATCATGAGGGCCCCAACCGCAATAGCTGCTAAGAGAATGACTAGTGAAATGACGACTTCCCAGGTATTAGTTGTTCCATTGATTAGTCGTAGCGGCATGAAGTATGAGGAGAAGAAGGGCACATAGGAAAGAATCTTAACCGGGATGGCATCCAGGTTGTTCTGGAAGGGAAAGGTAGCGAAGAAGACTAGCATCCCCAACATAACCGTTGGCTGAGCCGCCTTCGAGGCATCCTCGGCCTTAGACACCAAGGCCCCACTGTAGGCTGCTAATAAGATAAAGATCACGACCCCGAGAAACAGGTACAGCAGGTTGATACTGAGGAAGTTGTGCAAAATGCCATCGATTAACGGGCGATTACTGGTCAACAAGGGCTTGAAGGAGCGACTGTTGCTGGCCCACTGATAAGCGGCGGCACCACCGGCCAGGTAGACGGCAATTTGCGTCAGAATCATCAACAGCATTCCGCCAATTTTTCCGATAAAGTAGCTGGTGGCCGTGGTACTGGAGAAGATGACCTCCATCAATTTGGTCCCCTTATCCGCGGCGATTTCTTGGGCGGTGATGGAGGAGTAGGTAATCAGGATGATGTAGAGTAGGGTAACAAAGGCCCAAAAGGACGCAATCTTAACGGTATTCGCTGTCCCACTCTTGGTTGAAATGTGGGACGCCAGGGTGGGCGTTCGACTCAAGACGGCCTGTTGCTTCGCCGTTAGCTTGGCCTGAGCGGTGTTAGTTTGGGCCTGATAGGCGCTCAGAAAGTTTTGAACCTGGGCTCGTTGGCCACCAGAGAGGGCTTGCGTGCCATGGAAGTCGCCCCGAATCGCTTGCTGGTCAACGCTGAGCACCAAATAGCCGGCAAGATGGTTAGCCTTTACGGCTTTTTTTGCTTGGTTGGTCGTCGTGATTCTTGTGTTCAGACCATCGCGATGACTCTTGAGATAAGCTTGGCGTAAGGGAGTCGACTGACTGACGACTGCCATCTGTTGACTACTCTTGGCGCTGTCGGCGGTCAAGTAACTGAGGCCGGCAGTTAGGCCAAACATCAGGAAGGGGCCCAGAATCATGAACAGAAAGCTCCAGGTCTTGATTTGCCGTAAATACGTTTCAAACATCACAACCCAGGTCTTAGTCATGTTCCTCACCTACTTTCAAGCGGAAGATTTCGTCCAGAGTGGGCGGTTGTTGGCTAAATTCCTCGATGTAGTGGCCGTGCGTCAGGGCATCAAAGATGGCGGGCCCCGCGGCCGGATCATCGAGATGGAGCAGGTAGTGGTTCGTGTGGCCAGGAATGACCTGGGTGACGTGATCGAGGGCGGCTAGGTCGGTCGCCGACCAGTCGGTGGTGACGCTCAGTTGGGTCTTGCCGAACTGATTGCGGACGTCATCCAGGGTACCGTGCAGGACCACTTCGCCGTGGCGTAACATAACCAGCCGGTCGCACAGGGCCGTCACGTGTTCCATGTCGTGGCTGGAGAAGATGATGGCAGCGCCATCATGCTTCGCGGCGATTATCGCCTGTTTTAACAGGTCGGCGTTCACGGGGTCTAAGCCGCTGAAGGGCTCGTCCAGAATGAGTAATTTCGGGTGGTGAATGAGGGTACAAATGAGTTGAACTTTCTGTTGATTTCCTTTGGATAGATCTTTAATCTTGCTACGCCGGGTTCCCTTGACGTTGAACCGTTTCAGCCAGTCGTCAATCTGTGGTCGCGTGGTTTGAGCCGATTGGCCCTTAAGCCGGGCCAGGTAGACGATCTGTTGCTCAATGGTTAGCTTGGGTAGCAGGCTGCGTTCCTCCGGCAGGTACCCGATTTCGTCGAAATTTTCGGTCGATAGGGGAGCGTCATGCCAGGTGATCTGACCCGTGAATTGAATGAAGTTCAAGATGCTGTGAAAGGTGGTCGACTTGCCGGCCCCGTTTTGACCGATTAATCCTAGAATTTGGCCATCGGGGACGTCAAAGCTGACGTCGTTTAACGCCTGAACCGTTGCAAACTTTTTGCTGATATGCTGAATGCTTAGCATGGCAATTCTCCTCGATGATTAATGATAGGACCATTATACCTGTTGGAGTTAAGGGAAGCCAAAGAAAGTCACGGGGGATGAGTCATTTGGTATAAGAACCTTGATATCTAAAAACGCCTCCACGGAGTTATACCGTGTGAGGTGTGAGAGTTAATCGGTTGTTTTGGGCTGGGTATCGGTAGTCATTTGTGCCCGCCCGGGGGCTAGTTTACGCCGAAGCTGTAAGTTGAAAATGGCGTTCAAACTGACGGCGGAAAAGCTGCCGATGACCACCCCATTGTTCATGATAATTTGTAACGATTGTGGCAGTGCCTGGAAGATTTGGGGGTAGACGGTAACGCCCAGGCCCAAACCAATCGAAATGGCGGAGACTAAGAGGTTGTTGTTATTTTGAAAGTCAACCTGTTGGAGCATCCGAATCCCTTGCACGCCCACCATCCCAAACATGACGATCATGGCACCACCCAGAACGGGGTCGGGGATGACCGTGGCCAGGGCCCCAATCTTTGGTAACAAACCTAATAAAATTAAGAAGAGTGCCGAGAAATAGAGGGGTTTGCGCGTCTTGACCCCGGAGAGCTGCACCACCCCGACGTTCTCAGAGAAGGTCGAGTAAGGGAAGGTGTTGAACAGGCCACCAAGGATCACGGCGATGCCTTCAGCTCGGTAGCCGCGCTTTAGGTCTGCCCCCTCCAATTTTTTCCCGGTGATGTCGGCCAGGGCAAAGAACACCCCGGTGGATTCAACCATGGTCGTCAGGGAGACCAGGATCATGGTTAAGATGGAAGACCATTCGAAGGTCGGCGTGCCAAAGTAGAAGAACTGGGGCAAATGGAACCAACTGGCCTGACCAACGGCGTTGAGGTTAACCATGCCCATGGCGGCGGCGATAAAGGTGCCAATTAAGATGCCGGCCAGGATGGCCAGTGACTTCATGAAGCTCTTAGCAAAAACGTTTAGCCCGAGAATGATGCCCATGGTCAGGAAACCAACCAATAGGAATTTGGGATCACCAAAGTTCTTGGCCGTGGCACTCCCACCACCGAGGTCCTGAAAACCCACGGGGATCAGGGTAAACCCAATGATGGTGATCAGTGATCCGGTCACCACTGGGGGAAAGAGGTGCTTAATCTTTGAAAACCAGCCGGCACTCAGGAAAACAAAGATGCCGGCACTAATAATGGCCCCGTACATGGCGCCGACGCCGTACTGTGTTCCGATGGCACTCAGTGGGGTGACGGCTTGAACAGCACATCCTAGGACGACCGGCAGGCCAATCCCGGTTAATGGTGTTCGCTTGAGTTGAAGCAGGGTTGCGACCCCACACATGAAGATATCCGCACTGATTAAATAGGCCATTTGCATGGCATTGAAATGTAATGCGCCCCCAATTAATAGGGGAACCAGGACGTCACCGGAATACATGGCTAATAAATGCTGAAATCCTAGAATGGCTGCTCGCCATAACGGCAGGGCCGCTTTGGCGGCGGAACCGGTTGACGGTACTGGTGTTGCGGACTTTGTGGACTGCAAGAAAGATCCTCCTTCTCGTGAGCCTATACGCCGCCAGAGTTTATTTTTGAAAACAAAAAAGCTCCCTTTGCAAAAAGGGGGCTAAGAAAAACTCGACCGACGAATTCTCTTCATCGGCAAAAAGAGTTTCGTCCTCAATTTGCTTATAGTCCAGAGTTTACGGCTCTGGGTAGAAACTCACCAACCTTATCTTGGCATTATATAGGCAATCACTTATATTTTTTATTGGAATGTCACTTACTCTACCACGGCTACTTTTAAAAAACAACGGGCAATCTACTTTTTAAGCCGGTGCCAGAGTTGCTTGAAAGCCGTTCCAAACCAGCTCATGACCGGGCCCCAGTCCATGAAGCCACCGGACCAACTATTTGATTTGGGATGTAAGTTGTCGCCGAACCGGGGATACTTTGATTGTTTCTGAGACATTGTAAAACCTCCTCTCGACCTAGATTAATTCTACCCTAAATAGGGTACAATGTGGGTACGAATATTTTTTGGAAAGAGGTTGATGTTGTGAAGAAGATTCTGGCTATCCATACCGGTGGGACGATTTCGATGTCTCAAAATGCACAGGGGGATGTTGTTCCGAATGCGAAGAACCCGATTGCTCAGGAGGCAACGATCTTAGCGGGTCGCGTGCACCTCGTGACCGATGAGATGTTTAACCTACCCTCACCTCATGTAACGCCGGTTGAAATGCTGAAGATTCAACAACGAATCCTCCGGGCCGAGGCTGATGGCATTGACGGCGTTGTGATTACTCACGGTACCGATACTTTGGAAGAAACGGCGTACTTCCTAGACCTAACGTTACCCAACACGATTCCAGTCGTGGTTACGGGGGCGATGCGTTCCTCTAACGAGATTGGGTCCGACGGGATGTATAACTTTCAATCGGCGATCGAGGTAGCCGCAGACGACGCCTCACAGGGCAATGGCGTCATGGTTGTTATGAATGATGAAATCCATTCCGCCCGTTACGTCACCAAAACGCATACGACCAACGTGGCAACCTTCCGCACGCCAACGTTTGGGCCCATCGGGATTGTGGCTAAGGACCATGCGGTTTACTTTCAAAAGCTGATCCGTCAAGCCACCTGTCAGATCGACCACGTGATCGACCATGTTTACTTGATCAAGGCCTATGCTGGGATGGATGGCAGTTTGTTCGAATTTCTCGATAATGACGCAACTGCCGGGGTGGTCATTGAAGGTTTAGGAGCGGGCAATCTACCGCCACGAACCCTACCGGCAATTCAACAGTTGCTGGACCGGCAGATTCCTTTAGTTCTGGTTTCACGGTGTTATAATGGCGTCGCCGAGGATATTTACGATTACGATGGTGGGGGCATTCAGCTTCGCAAGATGGGGCTGATGCTCTGTCAAGGACTGAACGGCCAAAAGGCGCGGATCAAGCTATTGGTTGGTCTGAGTGCCGGGTTAACGGGTGATGAGCTCAAAGACTTCTTGCGAACCGCCGTTTCGTAGATTTGGCGGGGCCTTAGCGGGCTATTTTAGACCAATTGTGATAA
Source organism: Levilactobacillus senmaizukei DSM 21775 = NBRC 103853 (assembly GCF_001592085.1). Lineage (GTDB taxonomy): Bacteria > Bacillota > Bacilli > Lactobacillales > Lactobacillaceae > Levilactobacillus > Levilactobacillus senmaizukei. The sequence continues at coordinate 40,841 of NZ_BCWD01000017.1, read as the reverse complement.
ACTTTTCAGATAAAATAAAAAAGGAGGTCGTCGAATGAATTCAATTGTGAATGATTTAAATCGGGCATTGGCCCAGCATTTATTGGTCAACGTGTACCAAACCGACCAAGAAGTCGTTTACACGGGCTACGTGACCGCAGTTAGCACTGCTGGCCTTATTTTGGCGACTTTTGATGATTATGGCTTGCCGGATGGTGCGGTCTTCCTGGCAGTGCCGATTATTGATGAGGTTGAATTTTCTAGTGATGACTTGGACAACATGGCCTTTCGGATTCAGACGGCGGCTGACGAGGACTTCGTGCAGGCTGGAGGCTTAACGTTACGGTTTGATAATCAGCGAAATCTGCGGCAACAGGTCTTGAGTCACGCCTGGGTTGACCATCTGGTGATCATGCTGGTCTTAAAGAATGACGAGCACTTCTATGAAGGACGCGTTGCCGCTGTGGCCGGCGATCAAGTGACAATTAAACTCTTTAATAAATTTGATTTCACGGACCAGTCAGACTTGGTGATTGATCCAGCGACCATCGATGTCATCGAATTTCAGGGACAGGAGTTGAGTCTGCAGGGCTTAGCCACACCCCATCTGAAACAATTGAAGCACGTGGAATCAACGTTGATTGAGGACCACGATGAGATGGTCGAGACGTTGAAACGATTAGAAGGTCAAGCACCTTTGGTGGCTTTGATTCCGAAGAACGATCAGGACTTATTTTTTGTTGGCCGGGTGAATGTCGTCACAGCAGATGCCGTGATGTTAAATCTGGTCGACATGACGGGGCAGTTTGGTGGCTATTCCTTAATGCGGCTGTCGGAACTGCACGCCGTCGTCTTATCGTCGGATTATCTGCAAACGATGCGGGTCTTTACGATGCTGAATCAGGCCCGGCAACAGCAGTTACAGCCGGTATTAAATGACGAGCGGCTGTTTGACCGGACAGTGGACCAGTTCCAAGCACGCTTAGCTCAGGCGGCGGCCTTTCGGACTATCATTCGTTTGCGGCTGCACGACGGCACAACGGTGCTGGGGTATCCCGACCGGGTCGGTGGCGGTAAGTTTATCTTCCACCAGGTCGTGGAGAGTCAGTTAGACCAGGTTGGGCAAATCTACCAACTTTCGGCGGTCGATGAAGTCGCTTTTGGCTACTTAGACGCCTATTTGGTAGAACATCAATTACGAGTGGAAGGCGACCTCTAAGCAGGCGGCCTTTCACGCAAGCAGGGAGTTTTTAGGATGAAATGGCGGCGACTTCCCCGGTGGTTCCGGGATACAATCGCGGTGGTGGGGACGATGTCCGTACTGCTGATTATTTATGATGTAATGTTTGCCAAACAGGTTGATTGGCGGTTAGTGCCGCTACAGACTCTGCTGGCCCTGGTTGCGGTCGGTTTCTGGAGCTTCTTCAGTTATCGTAGTCAGGCGAAGCGGCAGGCTGAGGCAGCCAAACAGGCAGCTGAGAAGCGAGCCCGGGCCAAGGCGCGTAAGGAGCGAGCAGCGATTGCCGCTAAGGAAGCTGCCAAGGTGAGCGCCCACAATCGCAGTCGTAACCAGGCTAGACAACAACATCGTGAATAAAGAGGGAGTGAGTGTGGGATGAATTTGAAATTTTGTCCACAATGTGGGGAACCGGTAAGTCCGAATGACGACCAATGCCCCCATTGCCAATTTGATCTCCAGGCGGTGCGACAGTCGACGTCGGCGCCAAAGACACAAGCCAAGAAGTTTAATTTAGGGTCGCTGTATGCCAATCCCTATCGTGAAGGGATGAAACGGCTGCATGCTGAGGATGCCGCGGCGGCTAAACCCCGGCGACATCACTGGTGGCCCTGGTCAAAGGAGTGATCAGGATGACAGAGTTTACGGTCATTCGTGGTGATATCACCACAAGTAAGGTGGATGCAATTGTTAATGCGGCCAATACCACGTTGCTCGGTGGCGGCGGGGTCGATGGTGCGATTCATCGGGCAGCCGGTCCGGAATTATTTCAAGCGTGCGTGCCCCTAAATGGGTGTCCAACGGGCGCGGCCAAGATTACCCCCGGGTTTAAGTTGCCGGCTAAATGGATCATTCATACCGTCGGGCCAATCTGGCAAGATGGCGAACATGACGAAGCTAAGCTTTTGAGTAGCTGCTACCGGAACAGCCTGCAAGTCGCGGCTGACCATGATTGTCGAACCGTTGATTTCCCATCGATTAGTACCGGCGCTTACGGGTATCCGTTGGTGGAGGCGGCGGCGGTGGCGACGCGAGCAATTGAAAGTTTCCTGGAACGTACCACCAGTTTGGAACACGTCCGCATCGTGGCGTTTGATGAAGCCACGGCGGCCGCTTACCGAGCGGCCTGGGGTAATTTAGCTGATTAAGAAAAGGGACCAACATCGTTTTAAAACGATGTTGGTCCCTTATTGGTGTCATCATGGGCTAAGCGTGTCGATGGTAGATGTGTCACGACCGGCATCACTGCTAGGCCTTAGTGAGGCTTGCTAGCGATGAATCCCTTGAGAGCGGTTTGTTCGTCACCAGTGGGTTCGAGTTCACCAGTCTTGATGCCGTGAAAGCGTTCAACGGAAACTCGAGAACCAAAGGCCATTTCGCCATCTGTCTTATCGTATTTCTTTTGGTAGGCAATGATTGCTTCAGCCAGATCATTTAATTCTTGACTCATTAATAATCCCTCCAAATGATAATCGAATTGACTTGCTTGTCTTTATTATACTAAAAATTACTTAAAACGGGCCGATTAGGCCTGGGTTTACCAACTTTTTTTCGATTCTACTTGATGAACGGTGTAAAATTGCGTAAACTAATACCCAATACGATAATTGGCGGAGTGACGGCCATTAGAGTGTTTTTAAATTGTTATCACTTTATTTTTAACCTGTCATCTTCCTGTGACATTCATCGAGTACACTGAAAAGAAACAGCTGGTGAGTAGCGGGAATCGAGAGGTGACAGGATGAACTTAAAACGTGTGATCACTGGTTTGATCGCGGCGGTTGTTATATTGGCAGTTGGTAGTGGGGTGGCCTGGTACACCATGGGGAAACATTCGGTGACCCAGTCCAGTTCAGATCCAGTCATCACTCGCCCGCAACAGCCCCGTCGGTAATCACTGGCGTATTTAAATTGTGGAGGCAACTCCACCCCGAAGTCGAGTTATTCGGCTGTAACATCTTAATCGTGGTAATCATAATGATTACAAGACTACAGTCACTTGTAGTTTATCAAGCAGGGAATCAGGTCAACCTTCGGGTTGGCCTGATTCTTTTTGGATCAAAAAAGGCTGGCTTGGCCAGCCTTACGGATGATTAATTTAGAAGTGGAACCAGGTGCTTTGGCGGCGGCGAATATCGCCACGAAGATCTAACAGGTAGACGAGAAAGCTCATGGCAACGATCGCTAAAATCACAGTCCACCACCAATTTTGGGTGTGAATGAAGGTGAAGTAGCCGAATCCTAGGCCACTGAGGCCCACTAGCGCCAAGTTGAGCAGTGGGCGGGCGCTATGAATGAAGGCAATTGCCAGACATAACACAACGGCGCCACCAAACATATCGTCACCGCTGATTCGGCTGCCGGGATGGCTAACGAGGGCGTAAGCCTGAATCGCGATCCCTAACACTAAGGCGAGATAACCAAAAAATTCTAGAAACGTCAGACGATGGAAGACGCGCATAGCCAACACCTGCTTTCACTTATTCGATAGATTTATTATACCGCGAACTCCGAGAAAGCTGACCTTGTGACGCTCAGCTCGGTTTGGCGACCGTCCATTGCTCGTGGTCGAGGGCCATTTGCCAGAAGTTGAGCTCGTACCAGCTACTGCGCTTGAAGATTTGGCAGAGTGCCGCTTGATTTGTCGGCGTGGCCACCGCATTAGCCAGGGCCAATTGGTCGGTCATGGCGTTGGCATAGTCGCTAGCTGTGTAGGAATCAATCCACGCCTGATAAATCGGCACTGGCGATCCCTTGGTAGCCAACTCTTCACCGATCTCTGCATAGAGCCAATAGCATGGCAGCAGGCCGGCAACGGCGCCGGGAACCCCAGCGGTGGCCAGGGACCGGTAGAGATGACTGGTGTAGGCGTAATTAGTTGGGGCCACTGGGGTTGCCGCGATGATTGCCGGCGTGATGGCCATTTCGGCGAAGAAGGTTTCGCGCGTGGCAATCTCGCCCTGGCGCAGGTCGGCCGCATTAGCCCGGAGCTGGGCTGCTTGAGTAGGCACCTGACAGCGTTCCGCTGCTAAGTCATAGAGCCGGCCAAATTCTAGCAGGTAATGGTGGTCTTGAATAAGGTAGTCACGAAATGTGGCTCTTGGTAGCGTACCGGCTTGAAGTTGTTGAATGAAGGGATGCCGCTTGGAGGCCAACCAGAGGGCCCGGGTGGCGGCATGGGCAGTATCGGTAAACATAATCAGACTCCTCTACAATTATTAGGGTAGGCCAGTGAATAGTCCCACTTGAATGATGATGAGGCTGCCAGCAGTGAGCCACCAGTCGCGACGCCGTAATGGAATGACTTCCGCTTGGGTCCGCGGTGCGCCCTCAACGAAGCCGTGTGACGTCATGGCCAGGCTTAGCTGGTCAGACCAATGCATGGCCGTTAGGATGGCCTTGAAGTAGAGCTGTGGCGACCAGACGTGTAGGACCTGACCTCGCATGAGAGCGGCGGCTTTAATGCTAGCCACCTCTGCTTGGATTTTGGGCATCAGGTTAAAGGCGGCCAAAAAGCCATAGGCAAATTTTGAAGGCAAGTGGGCGTTTTGTTCTAGTGACCGAGTGAGAATTAACGGGTCGGTGGTCTGAGTGAATAGGCCACCGAGATAAACGTAGACAAACATCCGGGTGAAAATAACTATGAGAAAGTGGTGGGACGCCGATCCCTGTAAGGTCAACGACCAGACGAGTGCGCTGGCGAAAAATAACGGAACACCAGTCAGCCAGAGCAGCCGCTTGAGGGGGACGTGACACGCTAACATGAGAATCAGGGAAATAACAATTAAGACCAGGTTGACGGTCCAGACTTGGGTAAAGGACAGTTCCAAGGCCAAGAGGACCACCCAGGCGAGTTTTAGACTAGGATTCATGGGACACCCCCACATACTGTAAATGCTGGTCGTCGAGCTTTAGGTGATAGTCGACCAACTCATCTAAGCCGCTCAGCTGGTGGCTGACCAGAATCAGGGTCAAGTTAAATTCCGCCTGTACCTCACGCAATAGTGCAACCACGGTCGTTACCGAGGCCAAGTCGAGGCCCTTAAAGGGTTCGTCGAGTAGGAGTACCGGCGGCGCCATGATGAGCATACAGAGCAATTGCAACTTCTTTTGTTGACCGCTGCTGAGGGAATATAACACCTGATCCTGTCGCCCGTTGAGGCCGAGACGGGTCAGTAAGCCGTCAAGCCGTTCGGCGGAAAAATCTGTTGACCGGCCATATTTCAACGACAGCGCCAATTCCTCTGCTACCGTTACATTGAGAAATTGGGCTGCGGCAGTTTGAAACATTAACGATACCTGGCGCGCGTATCGACGCTGACGGATTTTTTGAATGTTGGTTCCCTGATAGGTCAGAACGCCTTGATACTTTCCCAGGCGAACTAAGGCACGAAACAAGGTCGACTTGCCACTCCCGTTAGGACCGGTGATTAAGGTTGTCTTGTGCTCATAAAGCGGAAGGCCTTGTGGTTCAAGTAGGACCCGGTCACCTTGGGTTAAACCGAGCTGCGTACCCTGGAGAACAGTGGCAGCGTCGTTACTAGGAATCATGGGATGAATCGCCAGTTTTTCGGGCACAAATTTGGCAAAGCGGGCCTGCGTCTCGGCGGGGGTCAATAGGGTCACCTGGCCGGCCTCGAGCACAGCCAGATGGTCAACCCAGTGGGCATAGCCACTGAGATCATGGTCGGCGAGGACAATCGTCTTGCCGTGATCGGTACAGAGCGCCACTAATTTATTTAAGAGAATTTGACGGGCGGCCGGATCGATACTGGCGAAGGGTTCGTCGAGGAGGATCACATCGCTATTCATGGCAACAATGATGGCCAACGCCACCTTTTGTTGTTCGCCGCCAGACAGCGTCATCAGGTTACGATGACGAAGGTTGGTGATGCCAATAAAGCTGAGAGCCGTCGTAATTCGATCGGGCATAGCATCAGGAGCCACCTGCAGATTCTCCAGGACGAAGCGACATTCATTTTCGACGGTGTCCATGGTGAACTGCAGACTCGGTTCCTGAAAGAGCATGGCGACGGTCTGTGCCCGCTGGCTGACGGGAATACTCGTCCAGGGCTGGCCGTCAAAGGCGATGGTGCCATGATTGTCACTGTTCGGCAGCAGACCCGCTATTAGTTTGAGCAGTGTGGACTTACCGCCGCCAGAGATACCGGTCAGCAGGGAAAACTTGCCGGCAGGAAAGGTCACACTGAGGTCATTTAGGACTGGCTCAGGCTGATGGGGATAATGATAGGTGAGATGATTAACGTTAACGACTGCCACAAGCAACCCTCCAAACGCACAACAAGACTAACGGATGTTCTTGACCACGTGAGCACGGGCCAACAGATTCGTGATCAACTTGGTCAACACACCACCAAAGAGGAACACGGAGATAAAGCGAACCGTGAATAGCATGGCCAAGAAGCCCAGGTGATAGGACGCATAACCTGCCCGAAAGAGGCTCCACGTAAAGGTCACGATGGTCGTGGTCAGGGCACTGATGACCAAGGTTAACCAGTTATAGCGCTTGTAGCCGGTCAGGATGAAGCCTAGTTCTGACCCGAAGCCTTGAACGACCCCAGAGATCAGCGTCGAGGCCCCCCAAACACCGCCGAGAAACATTTCAACAACGGCACCGAGAAGTTCACCCAGGGTTGCCGCACCGGGAATCCGAATGATGTAGCCGGCGAGGGGTCCCGCCATGACCCAGATCCCCAAAAGAATTTCGTTAGCTAGCGGTTGTAATCCGGCCGGCGCTAAAGCCGCCGAAAGAACCGTGTATACAGGACCAATAACAAAGAAAATGACCCCCATAAAGATGGCTAGAATCGTTACCAGAATAATATCGCGTAAATGCCAAGCTTTCATCAGATGATGCCTCCTATTAGGATTGACTGGGCCACCGTTGACTAAAAAGACCCACTAACCAAGTTAGTGGGGTCATTGATCGCAGAAAGTTCGCGTTCCCTTCGCTGGTCCTAACCAGAGCAGGTTCAATGGGTTTAATCTCAGCCGACACGGCACCCCAGTTCAATTGAATTGTCTCCAGCGTACCCAATTTGTTCCCGGATTGCAACTGGGCCGACCAATCATTAGATTGATCCGCTTACCGGTTCAGAGCGACAATTGTTTTTTACAGAAACATTACGGTCAACACAAGCGCGTTACAATGGGCTTTGAACGTTGTCGACGAGCGGATATTCGTGCTAGTCTAATAGTTAGTTAGATTAATAATAGTTGAAAGGGAAGGATTATATTCATGGCAAACTTACATATTAAATCCCGCTTGCTGGCGTTCCTTGTGGTCGGGACGATTGGTGGCGTTACCTTGACCCAGGTTCCAGCGGCAGCGGCTAGTTATCACACCGTCACCACACAGTCAGTGAAGAAGACGGCTTACCACAAGAAGAGCAGTAAAGGTGCCATTTTCAACAAGAAGCATACTCGTAAAGTGGTTAATTTGAAGTCTCATCCGCACACCACGTGGTACGTTACCCAACACGCTACGTTGAAGCATGGTAAAACCAAAGGGATTTATTACTACGTTAAGAACGGCAAGGGAAACATCAAGGGCTGGATCTGGCATGGTTACTTGAAGAAGGGGAAGGCACCTTTCACCCTGAGCAAGGCCAAGGCAGCCGTTGCTATGGATGAGTCGACGGGAAAGGTTGTCTGGTCGAAGAAGGCGAATACGGCGCGGCCAATCGCCTCCGTTACTAAGATCATGACGCTGTATCTGACGTTGAAGAAGGTGGATGGCAAGGCTAGTAATTGGAACAAGAAGATTAAGATCAAGAGTCATGGCTTGGTTTCCATGAGTCGAACGGCTGCTTACGGTGGGTTTCACTTTAGTTACGGTCACAAATATACGGTCAAGCAGTTATACGATGCGGCCTTCTTGGATTCCTCTAACAACTCGGCCATTGCTTTAGGCCAATGGGTTGCCGGTAGCAATGCCAAGTTTATCAAGAAGATGAATGCTCAGGCCAAGGCTTGGAAGCTAGGCAAGGCGCATTTTGTTTCTGCCTCGGGGTTGGAAAACAGCGATCTGAGACGCTTCGGTTACGGGTACGGTTCGGCCAATGCTAACCGGGTTTCTGCCAAGGATGTGGCCTTGATTGCTCGGCATTTAATGCGGGACTACCCACGGGTCTTAAAGGACGGCAAGGTGGGGTCCAAGCGAGTCAACGGTCAGCTTTGCTACAACTACAATAATTTGTTGAAAGGTCGGAAATATTACCGAGCTTCGCTGAAGGTTGATGGGTTAAAGACGGGTTATACGCCGTTGGCCGGTTACTGTTTCGTTGGAACGGGCCAGAAGTCAGGCAAACATCGGGTCATCACGGTGGTTCTGCATGACGCTAATGAGTTTACGGAAACGAGATCCTTGATGAATCACGCTTATAGTTTCAAGAGTATGAATAACTAGGCCCTTGTGCCCATGACGCCATCGTTAACAGCGGTGGCGTTTTTTTTATATTGGTTAGAGGCTGATTAGTTCAGCTTCCAAAGGGTGGATTACGAGATGATGTCGTCTTCTACAACCAGATTACAAAATGTCACGGAGACTTGTCGCCGTCGTCACAATCGTGGTAGGGTGATCAAGGAAGATTTAACGTTTGGGAAATGAGGAGGGCATCATGAAGATTAAGCAGACAAAACGGGCCGTACTGGCGCTACTGTTTACGGTGGCGTTGAGCGGTACCATGGGGACAGCGGTGACAGCGCGAGCAGCCACCTATACCACGGTCTCGACGACGAATGTGACGAAGGCCGCTTATCATAAAAAGAGTACGACTGGGGCGATTTATAACAAGGCTCACAGTAAACGTCTGGCTACGATGAAGGGGTATCCGAACACGACTTGGTACGTGACCAAGCATGCGACCTTGAAGCATGGGAACACGAAGGGAATTTACTACTATGTGCAAAACAAGGCCGGTTCCGTCAAAGGGTGGACCTGGCACGGCTATCTGGTTAAGGGCACTGCGCCCTTTGGTTTAAAATACGCGAAGAATGCCGTTGCCTTGGACTACACGACAGGGAAGGCCGTCTGGTCGAAGAGCGCCAATACGGCCCGGCCCATCGCGTCAGTTTCCAAAATTATGACCCTTTACCTGACGTTACAAAAGGTTAATAGTAGTGCTGGTAAGTGGCGTGACGTTGTGAAAACGAATGATGCTGGTTTGGTCGCCATGAGTAAGGATGCTGGTTGTGGGGGCTTCGTGTTCAAGTCCGGCCACAAGTATACGGTCAAGGACCTCTACTATGCGGCACTGTTGGATTCATCGAATAACGCGGCCATTGCTTTAGGTCAATGGGTCGCTGGCAGCAATGCTAAGTTTATCAAGCAAATGAATGCACAAGCTCAGGCTTGGAATTTAGATAAGACGAGTTTTGTTTCCGCGTCAGGCCTTGAAAATAGTGATCTGAAAGTGTTTGGCTACAATTATGGGCGGGCCAATGCGAACATGGTTTCGGCTAAAGATGTCGCGCTGATTGCCCGGCACTTGATTCAAGACTATCCTCGCGTGCTGACCGATGGGTCAATCGGGTCTAAGACGGTTGATGGGCAAACAGCCTATAACTACAACAACATGTTGGCTGGCCGTAAATATTACAAGTCCTCCTTAAAGGTGGATGGTCTGAAGACGGGCTACACCCCGCTAGCTGGATACTGTTTCGTGGGCACGGGGCAGAAGGCTGGTAAACACCGGGTCATCACGGTGGTCTTACATGATGAAAACGAATTTACAGAAACCCAATCATTAATGAATAAAGCCTACAGTTACAGTAGTATGAATAACTAGGTTGCCAACTAGTAAGGTTAATTAATCAATTTAGCCGACCAGAATCTTTTTGATTCCGGTCGGCTTTTTTGTGACTCAGGCCCGGTATAACAATATTTGTAAGCACGCCGGCTTGCCGTCCGTGGGTGAACTCCGGTATGATTGTTCTGACAAGAGACTTTAGAACGGAGGCATCAAGCCAACAATGATCCCACAGTTGATTGCGACCGATTTGGACGGTACCTTCCTAGACGGTCAAGGCCAGTATCCGGTTGCGGCGTTTGACCGTCTGTTGGAACGCTGTCGAGAGTTGAATATTCGAATGGTGATTGCCACCGGCGATCCGTATGACCACGTGCTAGACTTGTTTGGCGGCCTAACTAACCGTCGCCAGTTAACCTTTGTGGTGGAAGACGGGGCGTTAATTGTGGCAGGGACCGGTGAGATCTTATCAATGAGCCCACTCCCACAGTTGGCGTGGCGGGCGGCCGTTGCTTGGTTACAGACGTCATCGCTCATGGGAAATAACTATCTGATTGCTTGCGCACGTGACCGGGCGTATACCGAATTGGCGGTCGCCAGTGAACGATTTCGGGCCTCACAGGCTTTCTACCCCAAGCTAACCAGTGTTTCGGAGTTGGCAGCGGTTACTGATGATATTTTAAAGTTGGACGTCACGTGGAAACGCTCGGATATACAGGCCCAAGTTAAGGCTTTCAATCGCCAGTTTGTGGGGGATCTGTGGGCAACTAGTAGTGGCCTCGGCGGAATGAACGTTAGCCTGCCGGGAGTTAGCAAGGCAAGTGCCCTGACCAGCCTGGGCCGGGAATGGGGAATTTCCACTGCCAAAATGGCAGCATTTGGTGATTCGGGGAATGATCAGGCCATGCTACAATTCGTGGGACAGGGGTTTGTCGTCGAAAATGGCGATCCCGACTTACTTGCTCGGATTCCCCACCACCTGGGCCGGCATGATGATGGCGTGGTCCTGAAACAAATGCAACGTTGGATTGATGAGGCGCGTTAGTAGTTTGAGTGACGGCCACACTAACTGAACCTCCTGCTGACCGTTTCTACGCTTGGTCGCGCTACAATCGCAGGTAGATGACGGGAGGTGAGCCCATGCTGGAAATGCAAGTTGGCCGCTGTGGTCAATGGCTAATCAGCTTAGATGTAAAGCTGCATCACAATCGGCAGTTTAATGCCATCTATCGGGCGTTGCGGTTGGCCTTGCCACTGGTCTTAATCGGCAGTATTGCGGACTTTATTGACCAGGCTTGGCTACAGACCAGTGGGTACTACTATCAAACGTTAAATGTTAGTCACTGGTTATTTCAATTGAAATTAATGCGTCAGTATCTTCGCTTGATTAGCGCTGGGACGTTGGGATTTAGTGCGATCGTCATGGCGTTTGCCGTGAGCTTTTATTTGGTAGCACCGGTTACTCGAGCGACTGCCGACCGGCTGTTAGCGGGGATGACGGCAGTCATGGGTCTGAAATTTCTAAACGTCAGCCGGACATCTGTGCTCTCACTCCATACGATTCACTGGGTCTCAACCAATCTGGGTACCCAGGGAATTTTGATCGGTGTCCTCGTGGGATTACTCGTAGGAAATGGCTATCGTTGGGCACTACAGCGTGAACAAATTGTTCGCGAAAGTCTGACGCAAACGGTCACCATTACCAGTATCTGGCTGGTCTTATTGGCAACGGGAGGCCTGCTATGGACTAGCACACAAAGAGCCAGCTTAGGCAGTGCTTTCCTCGCACTGGTTCACTGGCCGTTTCACTTGCCACACTTTGTTTTGGGCTTGTTCGGGTATAGCTCGCTGAGTAGCTTGCTCCAGTGGGCTGGGGTGCTGGGCCCCCTAACAACCATTAAGGGGGAATCCATTCAAACGGCCCAAAACTTGGCAGCCATCATGGACCATCCCGGACGGGCCATTCCCCATCCACTGACCATCCATACCGTGGTCAGTGTTTACGCCAATATGGGGGGAAGTGGCATGTTACTTGCTTTACTGCTTGCCTGGTTTCTGTGCCGACCCGATCGCGCTCAGCGCCGCTTGGGCAGCCTCTGCCTGGTGCCAACCCTTGGCAACTATGGCGTCCCGTTAATGGTGGGCCTACCAGTCATGCTGAGCCCAATTCTGGTCATTCCGTTTATTCTGGCACCGTTGGCCAGTATCGGCCTGAGCTGGCTTTGCATTCGGTTCCAATGGGTGCCGGCGGTAGCCTATCCACTGGCGACCGGGACGCCCGGGCCATTGATTGGCTACCTGGGGACCGGTGGCAGTTGGGCGGCCCTGTGGTTGGCCCTGATCGACCTGGCGCTCTGTACGCTAATTTACTGGCCATTTGTGAAATGGACGCAGTTAGCTCAGCGACAACTGATGGAGGAGGCGGTGGACCATGCGGCAACTAAAGCATAAGCCGGGTCTTTGGACCCTTTTGGGCTTGTTGCTGGTCGCCTGTTTGCCCGGATTCTGGTGGCAACCACATCAGGCAACGACGGTTCGCCAGGATTACCGGAGTGAGATGGCGCCAACCTTCCTGGTGCCTGGTTCCAGTGCTACCCAGAATCGGTTTAACGATCTGGTCAAACAACTGAATCAGTCGTCCAAGAACAAGCATAGCCTGTTGCGAGTGGAGGTCATGGAGAATGGCCACCTCAAATATAGCGGCCAGCTTCGGCGTGGGGATCGGCGACCTTATATTGTGGTTGGTTTTCAAAACCACCACGATGGTTATACCAATATTTTAAAACAAGCCAAGTGGTTTACGATTGCCTTCAAGGCGCTACAAGCCACCTATAAGTTCAATCATTTTTCCGGAATGGGCCACTCGAATGGCGGACTAGTGTTGACCTTATTTATGGAACATGATCTGGCTAAGACGGGCGCTCATGCCGACCGACTGATGACGATCGGAACCCCCTTTAATTTGGAGGTTAGTGATCCCAATGAGGATACACAACTCTTTAAGGACCTGACGGCCGATCGAGATCGCCTGCCGCGTCAACTCATCGTGTACTCGATTGCGGGGAGTAAGACGTTTACCGGCGATGGCATTGTACCATTTGATAGCGTGAACCGCGGAAAGTATATTTTTCAAGGGCGCGTCAAGGGCTTTACGCAGATGACCATCACCGGTGCGGATGCCAACCACGCGGACTTACCGGAGAATCAACAGATTGCGGAACTGATTCAACAGGACCTTTTATCGTGATAGCCGTTTATTTTACGGCAGGAGTCGTGTAAACTAGAAGAAAATGGAGGCTAAAGACGACTAATGACAAAGATGATTGCGCTCGATTTAGATGAGACGCTGCTAAATACGGATAAAACGATTAGTGAAACAAATGTGGCCACGTTACGCCAGTTACATGCCGCTGGGATTAAAGTGGTGTTGTGTACCGGCCGGCCGATCAATGCGATCTGGGGCTACCTAGAACAGTTAGGGTTGACCACCGCTGATGATTTCACAATTACTTTTAACGGCGCCTTAGTTATTCAGAACAACACGAAGGAAGCTTTGGCCCAGAGTGGCTTGAGTCGGCATGACTTTGAACCACTGTTTGATTTTGCCAAAACTCAGGGCTATCCTTTAGACGTGTTGGATTTCGAGCAGGTCTATCCAGTCACGGATTTAGTCCCTTCGATCTATCATGACATGTTACGAGCACCAATGGACTTTACACCTAAGGCCTTTGCCAACCTGCCAGATCACTTGTTTAGCAAGGCGGTGATGGCGACGAAGGCCAGCATTCTCGATCAGGCGGTCATGGCCTTAACGCCTGAATTAAAGGACCAGTATCATGTGGTCCGCTCCCAGCCACAAATCTTGGAATTCTTGGCGGCCGATATGGATAAGTCCGTGGGCCTCGCTCAATTATTAACGCACTTTGGTTGGGACTTTGAAGACCTGATGGCGTTTGGCGATGCCGAGAACGATCTTGGGATGATTAAGGCTGCCGGGGATGGCGTGGCGATGCTGAATGCCCAGCCAGGGATCAAGGCTGTGGCGACCCACATTACGACGGCAGACAACAATCATGCCGGGGTCGCCAAGTACTTGGAACAGGCATTTTCAGAACTCCTGTCTTAGGGGGCAGGGCGCTTGCAAATTAATTTATAAAGTGGCACTATAAAAAGTGTACAGGATGAATTTTAAGGAGGATTATGGTCATGAAACGATTAGTGGTAAAACTGGGGTTAGTCGGATTGGCTTTAGGAACATTCGGTGGGGTACTTTCACCAACTGTTGCCAGTGCGAAGAGTAAACCAACTTTTACGAAAACGGACCTAAAGCGGTATTACAAGAGTGCTAAATCCAAATCCGCTTTTTATTTCAAAACCGTTAAGTCTGGTAAAAAGACCGGGACCATCTTGATCCTGGGTGACTTCAATGGCACCAGCGCCAACGTGAAGTATGGCGTTCCTTCATCAATGAAGATCAGTAAGAATGGTCGGACCTTGACCACGAAGTACAAGTTGATGCAATTCAAGACAAAGAATGGCAAGACCACCACATCACTTGGTAAGACCAATTACACCTTTAAATTAACCAAGAAGTCGGCGTCCAAGTTCAGTACGAAGCTGAGTGGCAACAAGACTAACCGGCGGTTGGCAACCTCAGGCAAGACCTACACGTACTCCAAGGTGAAGGCTAGCCCGGCTGGTAGTTACTCCAAGAAGTACGTCAAGCCAGCGATGGTTAAGCAACAAACGAAGAAGTATGAAGGCATTGGCTTAGCGGATGCGCAAGTTAAGAAAATTGCGACTACCTACGCTACAACCTTATCAAACACGATGGTTAAAAACTTTAACTACAAGAACTAATGATGTCAACCGGCTGAGCCCTCATGGGACCCAGCTTTTTTTGTTCAAAAAACGCCCGGTACCGCAGTACCGAGCGTCTGATGAAAGGTTAAATTAGTTTTTCTTGAAAAGTGCTGTCAAGTATTCCATGAAGGTCTTCAGGTAACGATCCTTGTCAACCGCAACGGAAACCTTAACGTTAGTTGGGTCGTTCAACCGGTTATCATCACCGATGGTCCGACCGTAAGTTTCTTTGTTGTAGTTAACGACCATGTTCAAGTCGATCGTCGTGACGAAGCTAGGATCAAGTGCCACCCCAACGGCCAGTGGGTCGTGCAGCGCACAACCACCCAGGTTGTCGTTGACGTCAACGTAGGCTTGGATGTAGTAGTCAACGATGTCGGCAAACTTTTCGCCGGCAACGGTGCCTAAGTCACGCCATTGTTGGGTTTCCTTCTTAGTTAAGAGGGTCCGCAGTGTGACGTCCAACCCAACCATGGTTGAGTGAAGTGGGCTCGTCAAAACGGCGTTAGCAGCTTCGGCATCTTGGTTGATGTTGGCTTCGGCGTAGGCCGTGACGTTACCAGGAACCGTTAAGGCACCACCCATGAAGGTGACGTTGCCGATTTCGGTGGCAATTTCTGGCGCCTTCTTAAGTGCAGCGGCTAAGTTAGTCATTGGGCCAGTTGGCACTAACGTCAGGTCTTTGCCATACTTGTGAACGGCGTCAATTAAGAAGTCCACACCGGATTCCTTTTCGATGGAACGCTTTGGATCGGGTAATTCAACTTGACCAATCCCATTTTCACCGTGGATGTCAGCACTAACTTGCATCCGGTCAAAGTGGTCACTGGTTGAGGAATGACTTTCACCTAGATAAACGGGAATATCGGTGTGACCGAGTAATTCCAAGATCTTTAAGGAGTTTTGGCCACCTGGTTCGACCAACACGTTCCCGTAGGAACCGATAATTCCGATTAAGTCCACATCAGGAGCCCCTAATGCGTAAGCAATTGCTAAGGAATCATCAATCCCAGTATCTAAGTCTAAAATCATTTTACGTTTTGCCATGATATAATGTCTCCCCTTCGATCTGTAATTGGCCAAATAGCCTACTCCAACTATAATGTAACTGGTTACATTTAGCAAGCTCACCCAATCACCAAGTTGCTGGATATGTCGCATCAGGGTAAGATGAATCTAAATGAATTGGAGAATACGAGGGGGCGGCCGCATGGCTGATAAGGCAAAATCCAAAGCAACTAAACGTCATTTTAATTACCAACATCATCTACTAGACGATGCAACGAAGGAAATGAATGAGTGGACCGGGGAAAATAAGGTGGTCGAGATTCACCTATTGTCGATGTTTTCTTCCGTGTTTAAGCCACATAATTTAGACGATGCGGAGGCCTTGTTCATCGTTGGGACTAAGGAGACCACCCCATCGTTAGAAGCCGTCTCAGCGGCTCCTGTGAAGCCCTGGCTATTTTCACGGGTATTTGCCCTGTTGGGGAGTAGTTTTGTCCTGCTAGCTTTATTGTTCCTGGTTTTTCGGAGTAACAACGCCGTTCCCGGGATGATCTTTATTGGATCCTTAGCGGTACCGTTTTCACTATTAATCATGTTTTTTGAAATTAATGTCTTTCGCAATATTTCCGTGTACCAGTTGATGACCGTCTTTCTAGTCGGCGGGATCTTGTCTTTGATTGCAACCATGATTCTGTATTCCTTAATTCCGTCGGGAAATGGAACCTCGTGGGAATCCGCGCTAGTCGTTGGGTTCATTGAAGAAACAGCCAAGATGCTGGTGATTGCTTACTTTATCAATCGCTTTCGCCTGAACTATATTTTTAATGGCCTGTTGATTGGTGCGGCAATTGGGGCCGGTTTTGCCGTGTTCGAGACGGCTGGTTACACGGGTCAATATGGTTTGGTTACCTTACTGATGCGAAGCTGGCAAGCGATTGGGACCCATACGATTTGGTCGGCCATCATGGGTGCGGCGATTATTTTAGCCAAAGAGCGTCATGAACCGGTCACGGGGAGCAATATGGTGGCTCCAAAGTTTTTGCGTTTCTATCTGTTGGCAATTGGACTCCACGCCATTTGGGATTGGAATGCGCCATTCGCGCTATTAGACATTCTTTACCTGCAGCAGTGGGTTCTGATCAGCATCGGTTGGCTGGCGATCTTCGTCCTGACCAATGCTGGTCTGCGTGAGGCCCGGACACTTCAAGGTCAGCGAATCTTGAAACACAGTCAGATTGGCGGATAGAGGAAATGAATCATCAGCCGATCAACCGCGGGGTTTTCGTGCAGGAGTGAATGTTGCGTGTTCCAAATCGGTCCGGTTAACTTTTGAAAGTGGTAGCTGGCAACCTTTCCCTGAACCAGGTGTTTCATGGGGGTGGCCGTATTGACTGGCACTTCGCTGTCGTTACCCAGGCGACCGATACTGCCGGCTAAATTAAGAATGTGAAGTTGCGGGTAGTGATAGCGGAGCGGCGTTCGTTCTGGAAAGTCGGCGCCTAGGCAGACGAGACGGTCGACCGTGACCGGCGCAGGCTGGGATTGATTGAGGTAATCGTAAGCGATGGTTCCACCGGATGAGTGGCCGACGAAGTTAACATGGTCAATACCATAGTGACGGTGTAGCACGGTGAGTACGGTTCGTAATTGTTCGGCCTGTCGTCGTGGATGGGTATTGTCCTTGAAGATGACGGGGATTAGTGGATTCCGGGGGTCGAAAGTTCCGTGGGAATCCCAGGTGACGGACCCATTGAAAGCGACCTTAGCCGTCAGGGTGAAGTGCCCAAGGTGGGGACGATTCAGACTGACAACCATACTTCGCAAGGATAGCCAGGCACCCTGGGTTCCCGGTAGGAATAGCGTAGCCGTGCGGGTGGTGGGCACCTGAGTGTGTTTGAGAATTTGCCATCGCGAGTGCCACCACCCGGCCAGGGCGCCTAAGATGACGATTAAGGTTAACGTAATGATGAGACCGCGACGATGCTTCAAGGTGAACGCCTCCGATAGAGAATCAGCAATGAAAGGAAGTAATGATATGGAAAACTATGACCTAACGATTATTGGCGGGGGTCCCGTCGGAATATTTGCCGGCGTTTACGCCGGGATGCACAATGCCAAGGCCCAGATTGTTGAGAGTCTACCGACCTTGGGTGGCCAGGTTCAGGCACTGTATCCGGAGAAACAAATCCTAGATATCGCGGGGTTTCCAGCGATCACGGGCCGGGATTTAATCAAGCAGCAACGCGCTCAGTTAGACCAATTTCCATTAGCGATTAAGACGGGGGCCGCCGTGACCAATGTCACGCGGAATGCCGAGGGCTTTCGCGTGCAAACGAGTCAGGAGGTTACGCAGACCCGCGCTATTATCGTGGCCGTGGGTAATGGCGCGTTTGCCCCCCGGAAGCTGGCCGTTCCTGGTGCCGACGAATTGAGGGGGAAAAAGTTATTCTACAGTATTCCTAATTTGGCAGCCTTTAAAGATCACGATGTGATGATTGCTGGCGGTGGGGATGCAGCCGTTGACCAGGCATTGATGTTAGAAAAGGTTGCCAAGTCAGTCACGTTACTCCATCGACGCCGCCAATTTCGGGGCTTACCCCACATGGTCGACTTGCTGGAAGCGTCTAGTGTCAAGGTTAAAACACCATACTTGATTCGCGAAGTCAGTGAACTAGCGGGGCAAGTTGATGTGACCTTGAAGACGGTGGGCGCAAATGCTGAGATTGATCATCAGGTGGTTGATGACCTCGTCATCAGTTATGGCTTCACGGCCGACCACTCGGCCATCGCCGCCTGGGATGTTGATCTGGCGACCGAACAACAATTGATCGCCGTTGATCAGCAGATGGCCACCAGCGTTCCCGGGATCTATGCAATTGGTGATGGGGCCATGTATTCAGGGAAACAACCGCTGATTGCGGTCGGCTATGGTGAAGCGCCGGTTGCTGTACAAGCCATCATGGCTAAATACTTTCCCACGCGGCGGACGCCGGTACACAGTACCTCGATTACACTTCCAGAATAACCATTTCAGATTGAAAATGAAAAGAAGCTGGCCGCTCGATCGGGAGATCGAACGGCCAGCTTCTTTTTTAAAGGCCAAAGCTATTTGCCACTGGTATCGTCTTGGTTCGTAATCTTAATCCGGTTAGAATCAGTCGACTTGTGGTTGGCTTCAGGGGCATCGGTCACATAGAGTTTCTCCGTTGACCGGTCGCTGTTGCGTGAGAAGAGGCTGGTAGATTTCAACCCTAGCTTCTTTTCTAGCTTCTCCGCCTTTGAGAGCCCGTCGGCGTAGTTGTAATCCTGCGGATCGACCGCTTTGAAGCCACGAGGGTGGTAGAAGCGTAACAGATTCTTTTGGTTCAAGGAGTCAGAGTAATTGAGACCTTGGTTGACGTGTTGCTGAATTTGCTCAATCTTGGTCTTGAGCTTCCCGGTTGGGTGGATTTCCTGCTGTGTCTGGTTGCTATAAATCGTACCGTCCACCGACGTGTAGTCAGGGGTTTCCCAATCACGATTTCTGAAGGCCACGATGGGATTGTGATCTCTTGACAGCAGGTCAGTCCCAAACTGCAGGTACTTCTTTGAGCTAATGCCCATCAAGTGAAGCAGGGTTGGTAGGACATCGATTTCGCCACCATAGGTGTGTTCAATCTTCCCCTTGGTGTATCCCGGCATGTTGAACATCATGGGCACACGTTGTAACTGGGCATTATCGTAATCGTTCCAATCGTCAGGGTTGACGCCCAGTAGTTTGGCCAGGCTCTTATTGGAAGAATTGGAAATGCCGTAATGGTCCCCGTAGATCATGATTAACGAGTGCTTCGCCAGCCCAGATTTGTTCAGGTAGGCGTAGAATTCCTTAACGGACTGGTCGAGGTAATGGGCGGTCTTGAAGTAGTTATCCACCGTTTTATCCCCAGTATCCGGTGTCTTAAAGGTGGAGTCTTCTTGATCCAACGTGAACGGGAAATGGTTGGTAACCGTCAGATATTTCACGTAGAACGGTTGTTGCAGGTGTTGCAGATACTTCACGGAATCTTTAAATAACAATTTATCCTTGAGACCGTAACCTAAGGACTTATCACCCGAGGTATCGTAGTAGCTGGCATCGAAGAAGTTTTGGTAGCCCAGGTTCTTGTACGTATTGCTGCGGTTCCAGAAGCTAGCCACATTTCCGTGGAAGACGGCGGATGAGTAACCTTGTTGATTGAAGATGGCGGGCGCCGCCTGGAAGGTGTTGTCGTTCCCGAGTTGGGTGAACAGCGATCCCTGTGGTAGGCCATACGTTCCGGTCTCTAGCATCGTTTCGGCGTCGGAAGTCTTCCCTTGACCAACTTCATGAAAGAAATTGTCGAAGCTGTAGGTCGACCGACTCTTATAGATCTTGTTCAGAAATGGCGTGACTTCTTGCCCGTTAACTTTTTTATTAATCAGGAATTGTTGGAAACTTTCCAGGTGAATGACAATCACGTTTTTTTGCTTGGCCACACCGTAAAGCTGCTTGTCCGGTGCCGCGTAATTCTTATGAACATATTTCAGAATACCGCTCAATTCGGATTTTTTCGCGTGTGACCGCAGTTCGCTGGTGTGTTGTGACTTGATGCCATCGTAAACGGTGAAGGCGTCAAGCCCCAGGTACTTAACCACGTAGGTCCGGTCAAACGTCCGGGTGAGCAGTTGGGGTCGGTCCATTTCGCCGAGAGTCAGGTTAACCGCAAAGGTCAAAAAGGCAACCGACATGACGGCGAAACCAACGCGTTTGTTTAAAGGCCGTGGGTCGATGTAGATGCGTCGGGTAGCCAATAGTGCCAATACGAGGACTAAGTCGAGCCAGTAGAGCAGGTCGTGTGGTGACGTTAGCGCCAGGGAACTCCCTGACAGCCCTTGGTCAACCTTGGAATAGCCCAGCATCGTGCTAACGGTCATAAAGTCCGTGAATTCGCGGAAGTAGATGACGTTGATGTATAAGAGCAAGGTATTTAGAATATCAATTAAGAAGAGAAACGGGTAGAAGAAGCGTGCCCGTTTGAAGAACAGGGCCAAGCCGAAGAGTAATAGCGTCGTGGCGATCGGGTTCAAAAGGACAATGAGAAACTGAAAGGGGTCGCTTAAGTTAAGTCGAAAATCGACAAAATAAGCGAGCAGGGTCTTAAGCCAGAAGAGCACAACCAGCAAGGTTACGAAGCCCATACGGGTGCCAGTTCTGGCCCAGATTCTTTTGAAACGTTCCAAGATATTACGCTCCTTCATTTACAGATAAGTAGATTCATTTTAACATAGTTCCTCCCGCAAGCTACGGGAACCGGTGGTTCAGGTCTTCTCCATGGTAGCAAATTCCCCGTAATTGGATCGTTGTTCGACCGAAGTTTAGGAAAACTTTAACGCCGGGCGGGAAAATAAGGGCACCCGAGCCGAAAAATTGGTAAACTGAAGATAAGTTTATGGGAAAGGTGTGGAATACGAGATGGACAAGCAGATAACCCTGTATGTCGTGCGTCACGGACAGACCTATTTCAACATTTATAACAAGTTGCAAGGGTGGAGTAATTCTCCCCTGACCGACGCGGGCATGGCCGATGCCCGAAGTGCCGGTACTCGGCTGCAGGACGTCGTCTTCGCTGCGGCGTACTGTAGTGACACTACTCGGGCGGAACAGACCGCTGAGACCATCCTAGCGGCTAATCACAGTGTCCCAGCAGCCAAGCTGACACCGGCATCATTTTTCCGCGAAGAGTTCTACGGCTACTATGAAGGAACCGATATGGCCCAAGCCTGGTATGTAGCGGGGGCGCCGCATGGCACATCGACCTTTAAGGCAATTGAGGAGAAGTACTCAATCGGTAAGGCCAAGGACTTCTTGAAGGCGGCCGATCCCTTCCACCAGGCGGAAGATAACCAAGACTATTGGAACCGAGTGGACCAAGGCTTTGACCTGATTCGCCAGGCGCCTAATCTGAAGGATGGCGACAATGTCCTACTGATCAGCCATGGAAATACCTTACTTAGCCTGATGGAACGGTATGGTCAGGGAAAGTATGACTTGAGTGTGCGGCCGGCCAATGGGAGTGTCACCAAGCTGCGATTAACACCGGATGATATTCAGGTCCTGAGCTACAATCAAAAAGATTAAGGGAGGCCGACACAATGGAATGTCGACGCGCGTGGGGAAAATTAAATCCCTGTTATGACGACGCCTTAGCCATTCGTAAGGCGGTATTTATCAATGAACAAGGGATTGACCCCAAGTTAGAATTAGACGGTACCGATGAGGATAAGATGCATTACGTTGGCTATGTCGATGACCAGCCGGTCACGACGGCACGGCTTGATATGCTGGCCGGTAATCGGTTAAAGATTCAGCGAGTGGCCACGGTGGCGAATGCTCGGAAGCAAGGCTATGCCGGTTCATTAATCCAGCAAATCATTCACGATGCTGAAGCTTCGGGCGTGGCGCATATTGAGTTGGATGCCCAGGTGACGGCGTTAGACTTCTACCGTCAGCTCGGTTTTGTTCCGGTTGGCGAGACGTTTATGGAAGCCGGGATTGAACACCAGACGGCCGAATATGCGGCTAGTCATCGGTAACTGAATACGGTTAATATTGTCACGGTAAGGGTGGTCGCAAAAGCTGACCACTTTTTTGATCAAAAAAACCGCCGTCCCAAGTCAATTACTTGCGGACAGCGGTTTAACTTATTTAAATCGTTCAATTGAAATCATGAGGTTCAATGAATAATTAGTCAGCGTCGGCAACGCGGGCGTAACCAACAGCGTGCCACCAAGGGGCATGAACTGCTTCACGGACAACGCCGCGGTTTTGAGCATCGATCATCTTGCCGCCACCGACGTATAAGCCAACGTGGGAGATGGACCATTTGCTACCACCGAAGAAGACCAAGTCGCCTTTTTTGATGTTCTTGTAGCTGACGTGCTTTAAAGAATTGTATTGTGCTTGTGCCGTCCGGGCCAACTTAACCTTGGCGCCCTTCTTGTAAACGTAGCTGGTAAAACCTGAACAGTCAAAGGAAGAAGGACCAGTGGCACCCCAAGAGTAACGGGCACCCATATGTGCCTTAGCAACTTTGTAAACGGACTTGTAGGTCGTGTTGCTAGCGGCAGAAGCAGTGGTTGTGTTGCTGGTACTAAAAGCGACAAACCCGACAAAAACTAGTGCAATTGATGCAATTGTTTTAATAACTTTCTTCATTCTAATGAACACCCCTCATGATTTTTACATGTTTAAGAATACCAATGTAATGTGACAGTTGTGTAACAGAGCAGTTGCAATGCTATTAAATGTCTTAAACAAACCGTTACTTTTATGACAGCCATTGGTGTTTCTTGGCAAATATTGTTAAAATAATGAAAAGATCACGAGAGGGATGACGGTCATGGCGGAATTTTCAGACGAATTACGACAGGTTTTTGATGTGAAACGGCTAGTATTTCGAATTGGTGAAATCGCCTCGATGACCGGCGTTTCGGCTCGACAATTACGTTACTGGGAACAAAAGGGGCTCATCCAATCGCAGGATCGGCCGGATGAAAAGCAGGCGCGAGTCTATACATTCAAGACCTTTATCCAGGTTTCAATAATCAAATACTTCTTGGATGAAGGACTGACGTTGGCCGCCGCGGCTAAGCGGGCAACGGAACGGCGGGCGCGAGCGGAGCAGATCCATCGCTTCGTAGATCGCGGGTTACAGGGCTTGTTACAAATCGATGGCGAGATGGCCCTTAACCTGGGGGCATTTGATGCTAATCAAACGCTGTTGGCACTTCTACCGGCGGACGGGGGCGTTCATTATCGGCTGTTACCTAACGCCGAGGTTCGTCGCTTGATGGCCATTACGCCCAATTAATCATCCTGAAGGGGCATTAGATGATTGACCAAGAGAATGATAAATTCCGTAAAAAGTTGTCTCAAAAAATGCGTTACCGTCGAATTGGCGGCAACGCATTTTTTATTGGCTGAATTAGTCTTCAGAATCGTCGTGACGCGCATGAGCACCGCGACGGTGAGTGCCCTTACCTAAGCGGAACTGGTAAGGCTTTTGGTTCGGAATGATCACGGATAACTTCCCGAAGGAGGCGGCCATGATTGGTAATAACAGATTGAAGATGATGGCCGTGAAGATGGTAATCAAGGCCACCGCTGTCAGAACTTGTGATTCAGCGGCGAGGAGGCCTAAGACACTGGCAATGACTAAGAACATTGAGTGCCGCATGGTCTGACCACAGTCGTTGATTCCCGGTAGGAGCCAGTCAAGCAATGGCGCATCGTTTAACCGGAAACTCAGGGCCAGCTGGGTCAATTCGACGACGGCTAAGACCGTGAGTGGAATGAATGCCAGTAACGGCACCTGCCAGTTGAATTCATTGTTGCCGGTTAACCACCGCATCAAGACCTGCGTCAATTGGTAACTGCCGAGGGCCGAAGCGGCGAAGGTCAGGAACCAGTAGAGTGGTTGTAGGATTGAACGACTAAAGACGATCAGGAGTAATAGGGTGACGCCGAATACCAGTGCGATGACCCGTGGTAGATCGTGTTGGTACTGTTGCTGAATGGTGCTAGCAACGACCGGTTGACCAGTGAAGGTCAACTTGGCATCTTTTAGTGAGGTCCCCCGTAGTTGACTCTTGGTCAAGTCTTGGAGGTGTTCCAAGGTTTGAGTCGTGTCTTTGGCATTTGGGGCTTGTTTCAACGTAATCGTCAGGTAAGTAGCCTTGACCTTTTCATCGGTAAAGTTGACCAATGATTGTTGGAAATCACCGCTAGCCAACTGAGTTGGCGACAGGTATAAGGACTTGGCCGCTTCGGAAGTTTGCAGACCACCAAGGTAGCCATAAATACTATTCAAGGAAGTTTGCATATCCTTCACATGTTTACGAGAAGTGCCTAAGCTATCGTTAACCGACTTGATGCCAGAAGCATAGCTCGACAGATTGGTGGAAGCCGTACCCACGCCCGTGTTGGTTGTGGTGGCGGCACCAGATAGGCTGGACATTGTGCCCACCGCGCTGTTTAGCTCGGCGTTGACGGCATTTAATTGATTGATATAGCGGGCAACCTTCTTGGAGGCCTGGCTACCAGAAGCACTGGATTGGCTGAGCGCCGATTGCAGGGAGCTGGAGAGCGTACTGCTGTCGCTAACTAAACTGTTCGTTTGCGTGCTCAGTTTGCTGAGGCGCTTAACTTCCGATTGGAGGTCCTTCTCCTTCAAGTTAGACTTGTCGGACTTCAGATCTTTACGTAACGTGCCTAGCTGACCGATGACCCCGTTCAAATTTTCATTGAGGGAGCTGAGTTGACTAGAAACGTAATACTGGGTGATCGGTTGACCACCGGGTTGGGTAACGGAAGTGACGGACGCAACGCCTGGCTGTGCCTTTAACTTCTTGGTCAGATTATCAATTTCAAACAGTTGATTTTGATTGTTTAAACGCTTATTGGTCTGAATGTAAAGTGTCACCGGGGTGGACTTGCCTTGGCCGAAGTGAGCACTTAAGACCCGCGCACCCTGCACGGCTTGATTATTGGGAATATCCTGGGTGTTATTGTAGTTTAAGCGGGTATGGAAACCAAAGGCCACGGGGCCCAGTAAATACAGGGCCAACAGGACGGCAATCCAAGGCTGCCAAAGGCCAAACCGCGCCAGTGAATGCCAAAGCTTGTGGTCCTTGAGTTGTGGCCGGGTTTTTTTAGGCCAGAAGAGACTGGAACCCAGCATTCCGGCAAAGACCGGAACCAAGGTAACCGAGGCAATCCCGGTGATGGCAAAGCCAATGCCCAACAGGCCGAATGCTCGAATGGTGGAAAAGTCGAATAGCATCAACCCACCAAAGGCAATGGTTAGGGTCAGGGTACTAATCAGCACCCGGTAACCTAAGCTGGTGATGACTGCCGTGGTAGCTGCTTGACTATCGGCACCATCATCCACGCGTTCACGTAATTCCCGGAAGAACCAGAAGTTCGTGAGTAGCGTGAAGAGGCCAATGCCTAGCAAGAGGAAGATGGGCGTGTACTCGGAGTATGCGAAGTTCCAGTGGTAGGCTAAATTGGTGGCCAGGCTTAGCGTAGAAATGTAACTAATTAAAATAGCTAGAAAACTAATAATTGGGGCAATGATTGAGGCAAAGAGAATGCCCATTGCCACGAGGGCTAAGACCAGGGTCATGATGATGACAATTAATGTAAAGGAAGCAATGTGCTGGTTAGCGGCATCGCTCACAATTTCAGGGCTAGTCACGTAGGTGTTGAGGCCAACTGTCGCAATCTGTGACTTTAATTGATTGGAGATTTGGCGAACAGTCCCTTGATTATGGCTAACTGCCAACTGGACAACCTCGGTGGATTTGTCTTTCGAGAACAATTGAGGCTGACTGGTAGGGGTATTCGTCATGGTTGTGATCTTTTTGATCCCGTAATAGCTGGACCGTTTCTGTAATTCGGAAACAGTTTTGTTAATGGACGCTAATTGTTTGTTGTTTAAGGCGCCGCTAGGATTGTTAAAGACCGCGTTGACGGTGTAGGTTCCGTTGAGATTACGACCCCAGGTATTGCGAATCTGGGTAGCTTTCACGGGTTGACTCGTATTCGCTAATTGTGGTTGACCGTCATACTGAATAATAGTATTCACATTTGGTAAGGTGACGATGGCCGCAAAGACCACAACTAACCAGAATACGAGTGCAAAAATTCGGTTATGATGGAGCTTTCTAATCCGTTCTTGCATTTGTAATCTGAGTCCTCTCTATGTAATGAAATTCCCGCCGTGCAAGCAGGGTGCAGTTCAGTGTTAATTTTACCATAATGACCAGGTGTCTGGACTGATTCTTACCGATTTAAGAAAGTTTAAGAAACTCTTTAGTTGACTTAAATGGTTAAGCCGTTAAAGTAAAGTCTAAAGTGACTTACAAAAAGAAAGGTGGGAACCTGATGTGTTCTAGAAATTCTTACCAGAGTCCATTTGCGGCCATGCTTACCGATGATCGCTACGCATTGGCCACCAAGCTTGCTAAGGAGTCGGGACTCGATCAGAGTCAAGTTATGTATGCTTACTTACAGGTTACGGCGACGGTCGCTGCGGACCAAACGATTCACGAGGCAGAACCGGAGATTGATCGGCGGTTTCAGGCGTTATTGACGGCGGCCAAGACCAATCGTTCCACCAATGTTGATCGACTCTTAGCGGCAGTCGATCCAAAGGGCTAGCTGCGTAGATAAGGAGGACAGGTCATGTGTACGAGTATTTTACAAATCACGAAGGATGGTCAGCACATTCTGGCAAGAACAATGGACTGGCACCGCTTAGCGGTCCAGCCCTTATTTGTCCCCCGGCAGTACCAGTGGGCCAGCCTCTATGATAATCGGCGGTACACCAATCGCTATGCCATGATTGGTGGCGGTGGTGCCCATGATGACGAAATCGATGTCTCCGATGGGGTTAATGAAATGGGCCTCAGCGTCCAGAAGCTAACGTTTGCCAACGGGTCGCATCTGGTTGAAAAACCGACGCTAGGTTTAGTTCACCTAGCGCCGTATGAATTTTCTTTTTATTTGTTGGGGCGGTTTGCCTCGGTTGCTGAGATTGAAGCCCATATCGATGAAGTTCAGCTCATGAGTAATCGCTATGCCATCAACAACATTGGCGATTCGGAATTGCACTTTGCCGTGGTAGACCGCACCGGACGAACGGTGGTCATTGAACCCACTCACTTTCCCATGAGGGTGCGGGACAATCCTTTGGGGGTGGTCACCAACAGTAAGGACTTTGAACGGCAACTCGACCGACTCGGCGATTACGTCAACTATACGGAAGATTTTCTGGCCGGAACCTTGCCATTAAACGCGTCGCGGGTGAGTACCGGTAGCTTCTCAGGCAAGCCGGTTCCCAGTAGTTCATTTACACCGGGGGGCCGGTTCGTGCGTGCGGCCTATTATAAGGAACGCGCGGAGTTACCAGCCGACGAGGCCGCGGGAATTGTTAGTGCCTGGCATCTGTTAGACAGCGTGACGGTGCCCAAGAGTCGCCAATATCGGCCAACCTATTCGGTCTATCGCGCGGCAACGTGTAGTGAATCATTGACCTATTATTTTCAACCGTATAATCGATTGGACCTGGTGAAATTGCGGTTGACACCGACGATGTTGACCTGGACCGAACCGAAATTCTATCCCCTAGCCAATGAGTTACAGGCGACCAGTCTTAACTGATCATCCATAAGAGGTTAACCGTGAACAGGGCAATTAGGACGCCCCGGTGAAGCCGGGGATGAAACATCAAAATTGCCAGGAATTCGCGGGACCAGCCGAGTGGTAAATAAGTTAATCGAGTGGGGGCGGGATAGCCACCGATGATGAGGCCTAAGCGGCTGGCCAGGTATTCTGCGCGGAACAAGTGATAGTTACTAGTAACCACCACGACGCGGCCACCCCCGTGGGGCAGGCGTTGCCAGAGACGTTGACTATTGATGAGGTTCGTCTGGGTGTTGGTGGCCTGGTCTTCAAGCCTAATCTTAGCGGTATCGTAGCCGTGACGTTGCAGAAAGGCTGCCATGGCGGCGGCCTCACTCATCGTTTCATCTGGTCCTTGACCACCAGTCACAATGATGACGGGTGGTGTTTTTTGACGATTGGCTAACCGTAAGCCGGCCAGCAGTCGATTGCCCAACACCCGGCCAATGTGGTGGCCGCGTAATAGGCCTGCGCCTAAGATGACAATGGTATCGGCTCGTTGGCTTCGTAACAGGGCGGCCCGGGCAACCCCCAGTAGACTGGCCCCAAAGATTAGGCCGATGTATAACGTGAAGACAGGAACAAAGCCGAACCATTCCCAGAGACTGAAGTCCAATCGACCGGCGAGCAGACTAGTTAGCCAGCCGCCGTTCAAAAAGACAGCCGCCCAGACGATGAGTAGGATACCGCTGGTTAGACGCTCGTGCTTGCGAACGACGCGGTGTGGGGCGACTAGGATGAGGGCCAGGATACCGACCCCCGCTAGGGCAATGAGGCCCATAATCGTCCAGCCGATGGCCCCAATGACCTGGGCCCAGGGATGGTGAGAGAATGTGGCAAGGAGGGTAATTCCGGCGCCACAGAGGCCGGTGGTGACCAGGCTGGCTAAGCCGCGTGGTTGCCAGAAGTTGGCCAGGGCCGCGATACATAAGAGAATGATGCAACTACTGAGGAACATCCGGGGTCCCTCCTTTCGAAAAGATTAATTTTTCTTGAGCTTTTTAGAAATATCTGGGTTTGCTTGGAAAAACTGCCTATAATTGACTCTATTATAACTGAAATTGGAGGGATCCGGGTGCCTAAGCGTCGTCGAACGAAACGTCGTCAAAATAACCCTGCCACCGCCACCTGGATTTTTGTCATGGTCCTCTTGGTCCTTGGGAGCGGCCTGATGTTGCGGGGAAAGATAAAAACAGAATTTCAACGAGCCACAATTACGAATACGAGTAGTTCTTCTATTGATAATGAATCCGAAAACCAACGAAAGTTTATCAAGAAAATGGCGGCACCGGCTGTCCGAGTTTATCGTCAGAACGGGCAGGTGTTACCGAGCATCGTGATTGCGCAGGCGATCCTCGAGTCGAGTTGGGGGACCTCGGATCTCTTCGTTCAAGCTAACAATCCCTTTGGGGTCAAGGGAAGTTATGAAGGACGGACCAAGGCCTTCCCCACAACGGAATATGTCAACGGTAAGAAAATTCAAGTGAACGCGAACTTTCGGGACTACCCGACGTTGACGGCGGCAATTCTGGATCACGATGAGCTATTAAAGAAAAGCTACTTCAAGCAGACTGTGACTAACTATCAAGAGGCCGCCAAGTTATTACAAAGTAACGGTTACGCGACGGATCCCAAGTATGCAAAGAAGCTGACTAACGTGATTGTCACGTATAATCTCAACGAGTATGATACCTAAATCAAATAAGGACCAGATCGGCGTCTGCCGGTCTGGTCCTTTTGACGATTAATTTTCGTTGTAGTAGCGAGCGAGATCGTAGAGTGTCTTTCCCAATGAATCTATATTGCGGGTTGGACTCTGATTGGCAAAGAGGATGACCCCCTTCT
Source organism: Levilactobacillus senmaizukei DSM 21775 = NBRC 103853 (assembly GCF_001592085.1). Classification (GTDB taxonomy): domain Bacteria; phylum Bacillota; class Bacilli; order Lactobacillales; family Lactobacillaceae; genus Levilactobacillus; species Levilactobacillus senmaizukei. The sequence goes on along the minus strand of NZ_BCWD01000017.1, from coordinate 10,894 downwards.
TATTGCCCTCGGAACCATACAATAGGTTGTTATAGCCCGCACCGCTCAGCGAGCCCCGGACCCGCTTGATGCCACCACTATAGTGGTAAAGGCCCCCAGCATAATTTATTTTATAGTCGTTAGCCAAGTCATAGTATTGGTTTTTGGTTAAGATCTTGCCATTCCGAATCCCTTTTTGGATGGCATAGTAATCCTCGGGGGTTGAGTAGTAGTTACCGGCCCCCAATAGGGAAGACATTAATTTCTGCGAGACATTTTTGGACTGATAATTTTTACCGTTAGCAAATTTATAGCCGTTGGCAACGGAGCTATTAGCAGGTAAGGCATTCCAGGAATAGGTATGCTTGAGTCCCAGCGGCTTGATGATTCGGTTTTGAACCAGTTGGTCGTAAGATTGACCAGTCACCTTGGAAGCCACCCCGGCCAATAAGGTGTAGTTAGCGTTGGTGTAATTGTAGGTCCCGTTGCTGGCGACCTGCATTTGAGCCAAGGTGTAGTTGATTTCGGCTGCCTGGGATGTTAACAGCGTACCCGGTGTCGTCTCGTTCATATTGATTCCAGAGCGGTGATTCAATAGCTGACGTAGCGTGATGCTACCACTGTTCCGGACACTCGGGTAGTATTGACTTAATTTGTTATTGAGTGATAATTTCTTCGAAGCTGCTAATTGTTCGATGATGGCACCCGTCATGACCTTTTGTAGCGAGGCGATTGGAAATAGGGTTGAAGTAGTCGTGGCCGTCTTGGTGGTTGCATCGGCGTAACCGACACTAATGTGGCTAGCCCCCTTAGTAAAGTTATTGAACAGGAGCGCCCGTCCCTGGAAGTGGGCGCGGTTCATGAGGGCTGTGGCATTTTGTGAGCGGCTATACTTTTGCAACGCTGATTGGTCAACCCAGCCAATCGTCTTACCATACCACGAGAATTTAACAAAGGTCGCGCCGTTCGACAGCTTGACCGTTTGGCTAACCCGAACGAACCGGTGCTGCCAGTTCTTGCCACTGGCATCCCGGGTTTTGGCCGACTGTTGGGTGTAGTAGGGGGCATAGTAATAAATGCCGTCGTTCCGACTACCCTGTCTGACGAATCGGGCGTTGTAGCTTGTCTTGTTACTTGACGTGATCGTCAGGTAACTGCGAGCGTGAGCCGTCATGGCCGGTGTGAGGCCCATGACCGCCACGGCGGTGCCAACCAACATTAAGATTTTTTTCACAATCATCATCCATTCCCCATAAAGTAGCCCCATCTTAACGCGAATTGGTTGCGAAGTGGTAACAGGATGATGGCATTTCAGTGACAATTTAAATAATTTAAATTGTAAATGAGATAAGTTAACTTACAAACGAGCGAAAAGGATCGCGGCTCAATTGACTTAATGAGTCGCAAGTTAACAGGAGATATGGTAGACTAGTCAAAAATAAATTTTGTTATTAAGGAGCTGAACCAAGCATTGCTACATTTCTTAGGCCAACTATATGGGCCATTCTTTGATCTTCACAATTGGGAAACCGTGATTACCTCAGGCAACGACTGGTTAATCATCTTTTCATTGGTTATGATTGAATGTTTACTCTCTGTCGATAATGCGGTGGTCTTAGCCGCCCAAACGCAATCACTACCAACGCAAAAGCAACGAGAAGAGTCATTGTTCTACGGGATTTGGGGGGCTTATATTTTCCGGTTCATCATTATTGGGCTGGGGACCTACCTGATTCATTTCTGGGAGATTAAAGTCGTGGGTGCGTTGTACCTGGCATACTTGGTCCTGCAGTTCTTCACGCGAACTCGGGTTAAGCATACCCGGAAGTTGGTGAGCGATCGGAAACGGCGAATCTTACCACTTTTCTGGTCCGTGGTATTGCAAATTGAAATGATGGATATCATTTTCTCGGTGGACTCCGTTCTGGCGTCATTAGCTATTTCGTCTAATCCGGTCATTGTTTTAATCGGTGGCTTGATTGGAATCTTAGCGATGCGGGGAGTGGCTGAAGTTATCATGAAGTTGATGCAACGGATTCCCGAGTTGGAACCGATGGCTTATATCTTAATTGGCCTGATCGCGGTTAAACTGTTCATCTCGATTCCCGCCATCGACATTGAAATTCCCGCCGCCTTGTTTGGGATAGTTGTGCTGGCAGCGATTGTTATCACTTTGATTATTCATGTGATTCGTAAACGGCGTCGGGCACAGACTAAGCAAGACGAAGCGACTAAATCAACTGAATCAACTGAATCATAATTAACCGGGATGACTACGGCCATCTTTTTTTGTGGACGTGGTAGGATGAATGGAACGATTAAGTGGAGGGATGCTGTATGAAAATCGGGTTCATTGGAACGGGCGTCATGGGAACGGGAATCGTGACGAATCTATTGGCAGCCGGCCAGGAAGTGGTGGTCTATAACCGAACACAGGCGCATGCTCAGACGGTCTTGGATGCCGGGGCCACGTGGGCAGATTCACCTAAGGCCGTCGCTGCTCAGGCGACCCTCATCATGACTATGGTGGGCTATCCCCAAGATGTTGAGGCGGTTTATACGCGGGCTAATGGCGTCTTTGCCGGTGCCGAACCAGGAAGTATTGTGGTTGATCTAACTACGAGTACTCCTGCCCTGGCGGTTAAATTGACGCAGATGGCTCACGATCATGGCCTGGAGGCGCTCGACGCCCCAGTATCTGGCGGTGACATCGGCGCTAAGAATGCAACCCTGACCGTGATGGTGGGGGGCGACCGGTCGGCCTACGATCAACTGGTCCCGATTTTTCAACAAATCGGACAACGCGTGAGTTACTTTGGTTCTGCAGGTAAGGGACAACATACCAAGATGGCCAATCAGATTATGATTGCGGGGACGATGACCGGGCTTACTGAAATGCTGGTCTATGCGAAGGCGGCCGAGTTGGACTTACCGCAGGTGTTGGCAACGCTGAGTAGTGGTGGTGCTGACAATTGGAGCATGGATAACTATGTTCCGCGAATCTTGAAGGGCGATTACACGCCGGGCTTCTTCGCCAAGCACTTTCTAAAGGATCTGCGGATTGCCTTGGATGAAGCCGATCACCTGGACCTGAAGTTGCCAGCGACCAAGCAGGCTAAGCAGCTCTATGAAATTATGGTGGATGACTTCCACCTGGGCGATGATGGGACGCAAGCATTAATTAAGACGTATCAGGGCTAATCCCTTAATCCATTAGTAAAAAATCAATCATTGTAGATAAAACGGGCCCTGACATTTGTCAGGGCCCGCTTCGTTGGTTGGTTGATGAATCACTTGAGGGTCTTTTGGAGCACCACCACGGGGGCGCCGTCCTCGGGGAAGGGACCGGCCGTAACCCGATAACCACAGTGTTCGTAGAACCCCTGGGCTGTCACCTCACCGTGGATGATGCCGATCAGGTATCCTTGATTGCGGGCCCAATTTTCGGCGGCGGTTAAGACCTGGGTCCCGACACCCTGGCCGCGTAAGCGACGACTGGTACAGACTCGGCCAAAGCGTATTTGATGATCGGCCAAGGGTTCGAGGCGCAGCGTGCCAACGGGCGTCGCTGAATTTTGATAAGCGGTGACGTAGAGCCTGTCGGGCGTGTCGCGATCGTCGAATTCGACCTCGCGGGGAATCCCGCGTTCGGTCACGAAGATGGCCTGCCGAAGGGAAAGGGCGGCGGCCCGATTAAAGGGAGCGTTTGAAATGACGATTTCCATTGGGAGCGCCTCCTATTCGATTTCGGCAAAGAAGCTGTAGAGCTTTTCAGTGGTCAGGGCAGTCTTGTCGGCCCCGGCAACATCGTAGGAAACCTGGCCGTGATGGAGAACAATTAGCCGGTTCCCGTAGGTCAAGGCATCCTCCAGATGATGGGTAATCATCAGGCAGGTCAGCCGTTCGGACTGAACCCGTTCGTTCGTCAGGTGCATCAGGTCCTGGCTGGTTTGCGGGTCCAAGGCGGCCGTGTGTTCATCGAGAAGCAAAATATCCGGTCGCTTTAGGGTAGCCATTAGGAAGCTCAAAGCCTGTCGTTGACCGCCTGATAGGTTGCCGGTGGCGGTGGTTAGGCGTTGATCCAGGCCGTCATGCATGGTCGTGGTGAGTTCCTTGTAGCGCTCGAGTTGCTTGTTGAGTTGGCGCGGTACCAGGCGACGGTGCTGACCACGGCGTTCCGCTAATAAGAGATTTTCGGCGACAGTCATGCGGGGTGCCGTTCCCAGCTTGGGATCTTGAAAGACCCGGGCTAGAAAGCGGGTCCGTCGCTCAACCGACTCATGCGAGATGTCCCTGCCATTTAGGAGGATCTGACCACTATCGATGTTGAGGTCGCCCCCAATGGCGTTGAAGAGGGTCGATTTCCCGGCTCCGTTGGAACCTAACACGGTGATGAAATCGCCGTCATTAATGGTTAAATTAAGGTGATCTAGGATGGTAATTTCTTCGGGTGTGTTGCGATTAACCTTTAACACCACATTTTTCAATTCCAGTAATGGTTTAGTCATTGGTATCCAACCCCCGTTTCAAGATGTGTTTGAAGTTAAGGACGTGCTTGAAGACCGGTAGCATCATGCAAATAGCCAGAATAATTGAAGAAATTAAATTCAAATCGTTGGCACTGAAACCGAGCTTCAAGACGAGGAGCAGCACGAAGCGGTATAGGATACTACCAAGGGTGACGGCAACTAGTCGTTGATTCAGGGTCAGATCCCCGAAGGCCACTTCACCGATAATGATGGAGGCCAAGGCGATGACAATGATCCCGATCCCCATGTTGACGTCGGCGTACCCATTGTTTTGGGCCACCAGCGCACCGCCAAAAGCAATCAGGCCGTTTGAGACCATGAGGCCCATGATCTTCATGTTGTCGGTATTAATCCCTAGGGAACGGGCCATGGTTTGGTTGTCACCGGTTGCGATGAATCCTTGGCCAACCTCGGTTTGCAGGAAGTAAATGACGATGGTTGTGATGACCACCATCACTAGAACACCCAAGACAACACTGTCGAAGTACTGGGGGAGTGAGGCCAGGAAGTGGTTTTTGAACAAGGTGGCCTTGCCTAGCAAGGAGACGTTGGCCCGTCCCATAATCCGCAGATTCACGGAGTAGCAGGCCGTCATCACCAGGATACCAGCCAATAGGATGGGAATGTGGCCCTTGGTGTATAGTAGACCGGTGATTAGACCGGCGATAGCCCCAATTGCAAAGGCTAACAGAGTTGCTAACAGGGGGTTCATCCCATTGCTGATGGCGGCCACGGCGGTCGCGGCGCCCAACGGGAAGGTGCCCTCAACGGTCATATCGGCAAAATCTAAAATTCTGAAGGTTAGGAATAACCCAACTCCCAAGACGGCCCAGAGTAGGCCTTGCCCAATTGCGGATACTGCTAAACTCATTTGAAGACCTCCCCATGTTCTTTGGCTTCTTTAATCACTGATTCGGGTAATGTGATGCCTAACTTTTTGGCTTGCGACAGGTTGACCGTCATTTCACCGGTCCGTTCGAAATGGATAGGGGTATCCGCCGGGTGCTTACCCTTCAGGATGGCGGCGGTCATCTTACCCGTCTCAACCCCCAGCTTATACTGGTTGATACTGAGTGTGGCTAGGCCACCGGCTTTGACCATGGTATCGACGGCCGGGAAGACAGGAACCTTCTTAGCAGTTGCCGTGGCAACTAAGGTCTGCATGGCACTGGCAACGGTGTTGTCGGTTGGCACGTAGACGGCGTCGACCTGGCTGACCATCTCTTGGGCCACCTGATTCAAGTCGTTGGTGTTAGCGATGGAGTAGGCTTTCAAACGAACGTGTTCCTGTTTGCATAACGCGGCGAACTGATGGTACTGAGCGGTGGCCGAGTCATCCGATGACGTGTAGATAATCCCCAGGGTCTTCATCCTTGGCATAATCTTTTGAATGAGTTGCAGCTGCGACTTAAGTGGTGCCTGGTCAGAAACCCCGGTGACGTTGTTACCGGGATGTTCATTACTCTTCACCAGGTGGGCCCCCTCAGGGTCGGTGATGGCCCCCAAGACGACGGGGGTTTTAGAACTGGCATTGGCTAACGCCTGGGCCGCCGGCGTGGCGATCCCGATCATGGCGTCCGCATCTTCGTTGACGAAGCGGGCACTCATGGTCTTCAGATTACTCTGGTCGTTCTGGGCGTTTTGAAAATCAATCTTCACGTTTTTACCGACGTGGTAGCCTTCCTCGGCGAGACCATGAATGATGCCCTTATGGATGGCGTCAAGGGCGGGATGCGACAGTAATTGAAGAATGCCGACGGTAGGAACGGCCTGTTTGGCGGCCGTCTGGTGTTGTTCCTTAACAAAGGCGAATCCAAGAAAAATTAATAGTAGCGCGATGAGACTGTACATTCGTTTCATTTCTAATCAACCTCACTTATCTGGAATGGTCGTTGATACAAAAAGGGCGCCCAGACCGGCTGGGCGCCCAAAGAAAAAGACCCGCAAACCGGATAATAAACATCCGTGCGGGCCATTGCATCAGAAAGTTAGCCGGCGCAGATGCGAAAATCGCTCTGGGAGCTCAAGTCGCATCCAACACGATGACGACTTGATTACCGGCTTTGCCAACGTCCATTAAGTTTGTAAGCAGACATTTGCATCTAACTTTCCTTCCTTCCGAATCGAATAAATTTAGTGTACGGCATTGCCGAAAAGTCGTCAACCATCTTTTGTAGATTTTTGGTATACTGGACGGTAAATAGCGGGTCATAATGAATTTAAACGAAGGCGCCAGTGCCGTCATCACGGCGACTATCGGCGATCGGTTAGGATGATCGGTTAAAGGAGGTCGTTCCATGAAAATAGCAGTTTTGACAGATACCTCGGCGGGAATTGACTTTGATGAAGCCACGGAACGACAGATCACGTTGTTGTCGGCCCCAATTATGTTTGGTAATCGGCAATATCATGAATATGAAGACTTGAGTACCGCCGATTACTATCGGTTAGTTCGGTTGAGCAAGGGCGAGAAAATGGTGCCCACGGCACCGCAGATTTCTATGCAGACGATCGCGACAACCTGTGAGACACTGGCTAAGCGCGGCGTGACCGACGTGATTGTGATTGGGCCTTCGCAGGGGATTTCAGGATTCGTTAATACCTTAGGAGCCTTCACCGAGAACGTTAAAAGCCTGAAAATCTGGCCGTGGGATTCACGTGGTGTGTTAACCCCAATGGGTGAGCAGGCTCGGCTAGCGGCCGCATTGGTCGCCAGCGGGGCGGATGTCCCCACCATCTTAAAACGTCTCGAAACACTACGATCGACCTGTCAGATAGGTTTTGTGGTGGATTCGATCAAGCCGCTCCTGCGTACGGGGGACTTGAACCTTGGTCGCGGTCCGGCCAATGCCCAACTTTTGGCTGGTAAGCCATTGTTGGTCTTTGAAAGTTCTGGCAAGGTGCGAGTGGCCGGTAGCTCGATGCGGATGAAGAGCGGGTGGCACGATCTGTTTGATCGGTTAACCACTAGCCTACAGGGACAATTCACAACCCACTTGATCGTGACCGTTTTGAATGCCGATCAACCGGAACTGACACAACAGTGGCTGGCCTGGGCGCAAGCAGCGCTCCCAACCGTCACCTTACAGTCGGCCACCATTGGGCCGAGCTTCGGCGTTCACGTCGGAGATGGGGCTATGGGACTGGCTTTGAATGCCGATTACCGGCAGTTCCTTGATTCTGATGATGAGAAATAAATGAGATTATGGGGTTGACATGGCCATTTTTTAATGGTTTACTTAGACTTGTAAATTGATAAATGAAAGGGATTTTGCCATTATGAAATCGAATAGCCTTAATCATTTAAATAACCAATTTGCCTTTAGCTTTTTCTTTAGATAGCGTTTGTATTCACACCGTTGGATACGAACGCGCCGCACAAATGCGTTCGTATCTATCGATTAGCTAAAGTTTTTCAGCATGACTTAGCGCCAGATGGATACGGGTAAAATCTATCTGGAGAAATAATATCGGGCCCGATAAACACCAGGTAGATTCTACTTTGAATCTATCTGGTGTTTTTTTGTTTTCACAGGCTAAGCTTACCGGGTGAGCTGATCACTCACATCTCGGGGGGCTGGCTAGTCAGTGCTGTCGTATTGGTGAGATTGGCCGTTTGGTCGTTCAACCCTTAATTAAAAACTGGACCGGATGGCACGGTCGACAACATAACCTTGGAGGAATTGAGAATGAAAAAATTACTTATGAGTGGTTTGGTATTAATGAGTTTAGGCTTGGTTTTAGCTGGCTGTTCCAGCAAGTCAGCATCGGGTAAGGATAACTTGAAGGTGGGGATCTTACAGGTGGTCCAACATGGGTCATTGGATGAGGGGCGCCAAGGCTTCAAGGCTGGCTTGAAACAGGAGCTGAAGGCCCACCACAAGTCGACGAAGGTTACCTACCATTACCTGAATGCTCAAGGTGACCAGGCCAATTTAAATACCATGAGTCAACAGTTGGTGCGACAAAAGAATGATTTGTTAGTAGGGATTGCGACGCCAGCCGCACAGGCCCTGGCGAAGAAAACCACCACCACGCCAACTCTAGTGACGGCGGTCACTGATCTCAAGGCTGCGGGCTTGGTGAAGTCGAACAACAAGCCCCAGACCAACGTCAGTGGGACCAGCGATTTAACGCCGGTTGGCCTGCAATTAAAGCTTCTGGCCAGCATGGCTAAGGGCAAACAACCGTTAGGAATTATGTACAACTCATCCGAAGAAAATTCGGTCCTTCAGGTTAATCTTGCCAAGGCCTATGCCAAGAAGCATCACCTGAACCTGAAGATCGTCAGCGCCACCAGCACCAATGACGTCACCAGCGTCTTAGCCGGCTTGACGGGTAAGGTTTCGGGATTGTACCTGCCAACGGATAATTTGATGGCCAGTGCCATGAAGACGATTGGTCAAAAGGCTAAGGTAGCCAAGTTGCCAGTGGTCACCGGCTCAATCGAAATGGCTGAAGACGGCGGAACAGCAACTTATGGTATCAACTACTACGACTTAGGTAAGCAAACGGGGAAGATGGCCTACGATGTCCTGGTCAATCACAAGCAGCCAAAAAATATGGCGGTTGAACAATCCCAAAAGCTGCATCTTTACGTTAACAAGGCCAATACCAAGGCCATTGGGATGCAAACGAGTCAGATCAAAGAGCCTTAGGCACAGAGAAAGGGGTAACAACTATGTTAATCACCAGTATTGGTCAGGGGCTCCTGTGGGCGCCATTAGTGATCGGTGTGTTCATTACTTTTCGTATTTTAGATATTCCTGATTTGACGACAGAGGGGAGCTTTCCCTTAGGGGCGGCGGTTACCGTGCATGCCATGATCCAGGGACAGTCGGCCCTGATGGCCACCATTGCCGGATGTGTTGCCGGTTGCCTCGCCGGTTGGGTGACCGGAATTCTGGACACCAAGCTACACATGCCCTCACTCTTGGCAGGGATCCTGACCATGACTGGTTTGTACTCCATGAATATGCATATTATGGGAAAGTCTAATGTGCCGCTGCTAAGCCAGAAGGTCTTGATGGACCGGCTGCCCATGAGTTGGACATTGGATGGTCAAACGATTGGTATTGGGCTCATCGTGACCGGGGTGGTCATGGTCGTCTTGATCTGGTTATTCAAGACCCGGCTCGGACTATCCCTTATGGCCACCGGAAATAATGCGGCTATGAGTTCCGCCAATGGGATTCATACAGATCGGATGGTCATCATTGGTTACATGGTTTCCAACGGTTGTATTGCCCTATCAGGAGCCTTAATTGCCCAGAGTAACGGGTATGCCGACATTGGCATGGGGATCGGGACCATTGTGATTGGCCTGGCCTCCGTGTTAGTGGGGGAAATCTTCCTCCGTGGACGTCAGATTTGGTTGCGGTTGTCGGCCATGGTTCTAGGGGCTATCATCTATCGGTACCTGTTAACTGTGGCGATGGGGTTAGGCTTCCCCGTCGATGATTTAAAGATATTATCCGCCGGAATTTTGGTAATCGTCATTTGCCTACCACTAATTCGAAATAAGTATCGGACCCGGCAACAGTTAAAGCGCTACCTCAAACAGATTGGAGTCGAACAAAATGAAAACAAGTCCATCAGCAGTCTTAAGCGTCCAGCATCTACAGAAGGTCTTCTTTCCCGGGACACCAAATGAACGACACGTGTTAAAGAACGTTAGTCTGACGATTGATCCGGGCGACTTCGTTTCCGTCATTGGCAATAATGGTGCCGGGAAGTCGACCCTGTTGAATACGATCGCGGGGACGCTACCGGTGGATGCCGGAGAACTGACACTGGCCGGCCATCGGGTAACCAAGAAGTCCGTTGCTTACCGCGCCCAGTGGCTCTCACGGGTTTTTCAAGATCCCAAGTTGGGTACAGCGGGCGAGTTGAGTGTGGCGGAGAACCTCACGCTGGCCAGCCGACACACGGGCAGCATGAGTCTGGGCTTATATCACCATGCCAAGCGGGACGCCGGCTACCGTGAGTTGTTGGCTACGTTGAATATGGGGTTGGAAGACCGGTTGGCGACACAGGTCAAGTATCTGTCTGGTGGCCAGCGACAGGCATTGTCATTGTTGATGGCGACACTGAGTCATCCCGACTTGCTTTTGTTGGATGAACACACGGCTGCCCTGGATCCACAGACCAGTGCCCAGGTGATGGCGCTGACTCAAGAGATTGTCACCACTCATCGATTAACTACGATGATGATTACGCATAAAATGAGTGACGCCCTGAAGTATGGTAATCGATTGGTCATGGTCCAAGATGGCCAGATTAAACTGGACGTCCGGGGGGCGGAGAAGGACCAGCTGCGCCAAGACCAGCTGATGCAGTTATTTGCCGACTAAAATTACAGCGTTAGCTTGGACACCACGAAAAAA
>NZ_BCWD01000016.1 GCF_001592085.1 Levilactobacillus senmaizukei DSM 21775 = NBRC 103853 | reverse complement strand
ATATCGAATACAAATCGAATTTAAAATTGGCATAGAAAAAAGGAGTCCAATTCGTAAATGAATTGAACTCCCACACTCTTCATCAACACCAGTTGACAAAGAGCCATTAATCGTTACTCATGCCGTGCTTCATAGGTATCACAGCTCTGAATCACACAGAGTAGCCCGGTGTCGAATTGGAACGTCCCGTGCTCGCCTACGAATTCATTGCTAGCAAACGAGATCGGGTATGGAATTGGTTCATCGTGCAGCTGATACTTTTCATCAAGTAAGCTCAAATGGTCGATGGGCGTTAACGGAATGAATGCCAAGTACTTCTTATCGGCTTCCTTATCAATCGTATACTTGCCCGGGGCAAAAAATTGGATCGTATTCTGCCGGTCGATCAAACGAATCTGGCTGGCATACCGTTTGTACTGTGGTTCCAGCACCAGAAAAAGATTAGCCAGGAAGTGGTCCATTCGGCCACCAGTCGCCCCATAAATGTCGAGCTTATCGGCACCATAGTCCCCAAATGCCACGGACACCGCCGACTGGGTATCCGTGAAGTCCTTTTCGGGTTGTGATTGACGGATGTCCTTCACGTTCCGCCGGACGCGTTGAAGCTCACCGGGTTGCAACGAGTCAAAATCGCCAATCACGGCAATTGGTTGAATACCCAAATCGATCAGCCGCAACGTTCCCCGGTCAACCCCAATCCAGGGACCGTCAATTGCTTTAGCAGCTAAATCACTCGGCCAAGTCGCCTTCGGTCCACCAACTAACAGATTAAACGTTCCCCCACGTAGCATTATTTTGTCGCATCCTTTAAGGCTTGAACTTGAGCGGCTGGATCGTCGGCATTGAAGACGTATGATCCAGCAACAGCAACCGTAGCACCCGCCTTGGCACAGTCAACGACCGTTTCGTTGTTGACCCCACCATCGATCTCGATATCGAAATTGTAGCCTTTCTTCTCTTTGATGGCGTTCAATTCGGCAATCTTGTCCACAGAACTAGGCAAGAACTTTTGCCCACCAAAGCCGGGGTTAACCGTCATGATCAACACTTGGCCAACCATGTCTAACACGGGTTCGATCATGGCAACCGGCGTCCCCGGGTTGATAACCACCTCGGGCGTAGCACCAGCATTCTTGATCATTTGCAAAGCCCGGTGAATGTGGGGCGTTGCTTCGACGTGAACCCCGATAATATCGGCACCGGCCTTCGCGAAGTCTTCGACGTACCGTTCTGGGTTTTGAACCATCATATGAACATCCAAGACCATCTTGGTAATGGGACGAATTGCTTTAACCCAACCTGGACCATAGGAAATAGCTGGTACAAAGGCTCCATCCATGACATCGATGTGCAAAACTTCGGCACCGGCCCGGTCGACCATTTCGATATCCTTTTGTAAGTTGACGTAATCAGCACTTAAAATTGAAGGCGCTACTTTAATCATAAATTCTCTTCCTCATTTCTTCTTGTTATAGACTGGTTTTTGATTTTTTAACAGCGTTAAGAGTTGGACATAGTTGTCATATCGACTCTGCAAAAGCTTGCCCTCTGCCAAGCTTTCCTTGACCGCACAACCAGGTTCATTGATGTGAACACATCCCCGGAACCGACAGTCGTCAGCCAGGGCCATGAACTCTGGAAAGAAGTGACACAACTCACGATAATCGATTGTCAGTGTATCATAGGATGAAAAACCTGGCGTATCCGCAACAAGCCCGCCGGCAATCGGCATCAGACTGACTTTTCGCGTGGTATGCCGTCCACGATTCAAGGCCTTTGAGATTTCACCGGTTGCTAACGTTAGATCAGGTGACAGGTGATTCAGCAGCGTGGATTTACCCGCACCCGTTTGTCCCATAATCACCGTTTCCTTATCGGCTAAGGTGGTCTTCAACTGATTTAGACCCTCTGTGGCAAAGGGTTCGCGCGTCAAGCAGACGGCGTACCCGATCTGTCGATAGCCCGCGGCCAGCGTTTCAAATTCCCGGTAGCGGTCATCGTCAATCAGATCGGTCTTGGTGAAGTAAATCACCGGGGTGATACCACTAACCTCTAAGGCAATCAATTGTCGGTCCAGCAAATTGGTTGAAAACTCCGGTTCAGCAACGGCCGTCACGACCACCCCTTGGTCAATGTTAGCCACTGGTGGTCGCTGCAAGGAATTGGTTCGTGGCAAGATCTCTAAGACATAGCCTTCTTTGGGTGAAGAACTTTCAAAGACGACTCGGTCACCAACCAATGGCGTAATTCGGCGCTTACGGAAATTACCACGGGCCCGCGTCCGATACATTTTACCCGCGCTAAAGACATCGTAAAAACCACTCAATGATTGGCGAATCTGTCCTTCAGCCATAACGCACCTCCTAATAGTTTGAATAAAAAAACTCAGTTCTCTTATATTATAAAAGAACTGAGCACCAATTGCAGGCCTTTTCCCTAATTTTTCGTGACGTGGTTGTCGGAAGCAATCACATGGCCGTCGCGAACGACCTTGTATGCCCCGTCTTTCCCACTTGCCACCGTAAATGGCAACGTCACTTGGGTATCATCGGTAATCGTCATTTGTTTATAAACCGAACTTAGTGAGTGGTCCTGGTCCCGGAGATAAATCTGAATGAGATTCTCGCTGGATCCCGTATTACTACTGTCATCATCGTCCGTTGAGCCACTATCGTAAGGAATCTTAACGTCGACACTAAATTCATCGACGGAAGAGCTACTATCGCTCTCCGGCCCTCGAGACAGCGTCAAAGTCACGTTATCCCCTTCATGGACTACGGCACCTTCACCCGGCGACTGCCGAATAACATGCCCCTTAGCCACGTCCGAAGAATAAGCATATTTGAACGCCAAATTCAGGTTATGGTCGGTGGCATAGCTTTGGGCTTGGCCCTTGGTCTTATCGGTCAAGTCCGACAACGTCACCGTCTTCGATCCCGTTGAGACCGTGAAGGTCACCTCTGTATTGGCCGGCACAACGTTCTTACCCGCGGCCACACTCTGTTGGATAATTTTACCCGCCGGTACACTTGTTGAGTGAACCGACTCCCGGTGAACCGTGAAGCCCAGCGCCTCTAATTTAGCCGCGGTGCTGGCATACGATTCACCCTGATAGTCAGCCATGCGGAACCGTTTTGGTCCGGTGCTTATCCAGAGATCGACCGCACTCTTACGCCGCAACTGGGTTCCGGAACGGGGTTCCGTTCTGACAACCCGGTGAACCTTCACCGAGGCGCTCGACACCTTATGGACCTGACCAACCTTTAGCTTGGCCACGATCAATTCGCTACGAGCGGCGGTTTCAGTCCTCCCGGCAACCTTGGGAACCGTCGTCATTCGTGGCTGAAAGAGGGCCACTCCCAAGATAATCCCTAGCAGGACCAGTAACACCACCGACCCAGCAATGATAAACTTCCGCCGGCGAGGATGACGATGAAACTTACGTCCCTTCTTGCCCTTATTCTTTTTGGGCTTAGCGACCGGCTTAACGTCGGCCTGCGCCGTTTCCTCCGGATGATCAATTTCGGAAAACGCGGCTAGCGCACTAGCCGGCAAGACTTTGGTCTCTCCATTATCGTCCTCGCTAGGCGTAAACCGGACCTCCCCCGCCCGAGTTGGAGACAGGGAAGTCTTAAGATCTTCGGCCATGCTGGCAACATCCACATAGCGGTCCCGAGGCTGCTTGGAGGTGGCTTTTAGGACCACATTCTCTAGTGCTTGGGGAATCCGTGGATCAATATCTCTGACCGAGGGGATCTCTGATTGGAAGTGTTTCAGCGCAATGGAAACGGCCGTCTCGCCCTGAAACGGCACCGTCCCCGTCAACATTTCATAGAGAATAATCCCCAATGAATAAATGTCGGACTGCTTCGTTGCCATACCCCCACGGGCCTGTTCAGGCGACAGGTAGTGCACGGAACCCAAGACTGTATTGGTCTGCGTGAGACTGTGTTCCGACAGCGCTACCGCGATCCCGAAGTCCGTAATCTTGGCAACCTGATGCTCATCGATCAAGATATTCTGCGGCTTCAAATCCCGGTGAATAATATTATGTTTGTGGGCCATCGAGACGGCGCTAAGAATCTGCTCCATAATCTTAATGACCTCTTGATAAGGGATCGGAAAGTGGTGCTTGATATAGGCCTTGAGATCCGTGCCTTTCACGTACTCCATGACCAGGTACTGCATACCATTCTCCTCGCCGACATCGTAGACCTGCACAATATTATCGTGCACCAATTCCGTAGCGGCCAGCGCCTCACGCTGAAATCGTCGAATTGTGTTCGGATCGTCGCGCAAGTCCAGTCGAAGTAGCTTAACCGAGACGTCGCGGTCGAGAATCAAGTCATGGGCCAAGTACACGTTGGCCATGCCACCTTCGCCCAGCGCCCGAACAATTCGGTAACGCCCGTTCAGGGTATAACCCGCCTTCATTGTCCCATCACCTCCCGCGGAGGATTGGTGATCAAGAGAACGGTGATATTATCCAGTCCACCGGCAGCATTTGCCAAATCAATGAGCTGCTGACACTTGTCTTCAGCCCGTTGGTCACTGAGCAAAACCGCCTGAATCTGATCATCATCTACCATATTGGTGAGACCGTCGGTACAGAGCAACAACTGGTCGCCCGGTACTAAGGGATAAGTATTCAAATCAAATTGGGCATCGTCAGAGATCCCTAAGGAGCGGATAATCACGTTCTTTTGGGGATGATGCCGGGCTGCCTGACGACTAATCTCGCCGCGCTTAACCAATTCGTTCACCAAGGAATGGTCCTCGGTCAACTGACGTAACTGCTCGTCACGTAAAAGGTAGGCTCGTGAGTCGCCAATGCTGGCAATGACCACTTCATCCGTAAAGTACACGGCCGCCACCAAGGTGGTCCCCATGCCATTCAGATCGGCAAACTGGTTAGACTTATCAATGATCGACTGATTTTCCGCCGTGATCTGCGCGGTAATCCAGTGCCCCGCCGTTTCCGGCGAGGCGATCTTGGTCTGTTCGAACTCATGGCCTAGGTGTGACACAGCCATGGCGCTGGCGACATCACCCCCCTGATGACCCCCAATACCATCCGCAATGATGGCCAAATGTTGGCCTGCCAGGTTGGTAAAGACGTCCACATAATCTTCATTATCTTCGCGTTGCTTGCCAATCGACGTTTGGTATGCCACTTCCATGGTTACTCACCCCTATTTTTTACGACGGAACGCACTGACAAAGAACCCATCCGAATCAAAATCATCGGGATAGAGGCTCAGGGTGTCAGTCGTGCGGTCTTCCTTAATTGCTTTAGTCGTTGCGACCCGCACGCTCTCAAAGTCCGGATGAGCGGCTAAGAACTGCTTCACAACGTCATTGTTTTCGGTATCTAAAATGGTACACGTACTGTAGACCATCAGTCCAGCCGGCTTCAACTTGGCACTCACGGCATCCAAGATCCCGAGTTGCACCTTCTGGAGCTGTTGAATATCGGCTGGGGTCTTTTCGTAACGGATTTCTGGTTTCCGACGAATCAGCCCGAGCCCAGAACAAGGTGCATCGACCAGGATACGGTCAAACATCTTCTTGGGGTATGCCTCATTGATCTTCCGGGCATCTAAAGCAACGGCATCCACCCGGTCGGCAACGTGCAGTCGTTCGGCATTACTTTCAATCAAGGCAACCTTCTTGGGATGCAAATCAAGGGCGGTGACTTTCCCACCGGAATGGGCATCGAGGTGCGCCGCAATTTGAGTGGTCTTTCCACCAGGAGCCGCACAGGCATCGAGCACCTGATCACCCGGCCGGAGTTGTAAGGCTTCCACCGGTAACATAGCACTCTCATCTTGAATGGTCAGACGACCATCTGCAAAGGCTTTGCTCTGGTTAGCAGCGGCATCGTCCAAACGAAAGGCTTCGCCGGCCACTTCACTTGGTACCACGTCATAGCCTTCGGCCGTTAAGGCCTGTTGAACGGCTTCCATGGTGGTAACTGCCACGTTGACCCGCACAGATTGGGCAGCTGGCTGGTTAATTGTCGCCAATATCTTAACCGTCTTGTCGGCGCCAACCTGTTTCTGTAAGGCCGTGATCAACCACTCTGGCACGGAATATTCGAGACTTAACCGCTGCGTTGGGTCCTTAATAGCCGCAATGTCTGGTAAGCCTTGGCGATCGATGGCATGCAAGACCCCGGTCACAAACCGACGAATACCTTCATGACCCCGGTCCTTCGCCAGCTGAATGGCCTCGTTAAAGATGGCCCGTTTAGGTACCCGGTCCAAGTAAATTTCTTGATAAAGTGCGACCAACAACGTCATCTTAACCCAAGGCAACACCTTCTGGTTAGGCTTGATAAACCCTTCCAAATAGTAGTCTAAGGTGAACCGATGTTGGATCGTCCCGTAAACCAAGTTCGTCACAAACCGCCGGTCAACGTCGCTAAGGGCGTTCTTTTCCAATGTTTGTTCCAATTGTAAGTTTGAGTATGCCCCGTTAGCAACCCGCGTCAGTGCTTCGACGGCCAGTGCCCGCGGTGTCTTATTTTTTGTCATTTATTCTGCCACCTGTTCGCCCACGGCCAATTCGTCCGTGGTTCCATTTAGAAAGTCTGTAATGCTGAGCTTAGGCTTACCAGCCGGTTGTAATTCATCCAGGCTGATGACCCCATTTTCCCCGGTCGCAATGACCAAGTGATGCTTGTCACGTCTGACCACTTGGCCAGGCTTGAGATCGGTCTGTTCGGGTAAGACCGTGACGTGCCACAACTTTGTCCGCACACCATTCAAATAAATATGAGCCGTTGGCAATGGCCGCAAAGCCCGAACTTTGCAGTCAAAGAGCCGGGCACTGAGTGTGATGTCGACCCGTTCCTCATCCGACTTAATGGTTGGCGCAAAGGTTACCTGGTCCTCGTCTTGCGGAATTGGCGTGATTGACCCAGCCAGCAATTTAGGCAAGGTGGTCAGCAACAGGTCGCGCCCTAAATCACTGAGTTTGTCGAACATACTCCCCACATCGTCTTGATCGGTAATCGGAATGGCTTTCTGGGCCAGAACAGCCCCGGCATCCATCTTCTTTTCCATGAACATAATTGAAACCCCGGTTTCGGCGTCCCCGTTCATAATGGCATAGTGGACGGGAGCGCCTCCGCGATACTTGGGTAAGAGTGAGGCATGAACGTTTACCGCCGCCACCTTAGCCGCATTCAGCAGCTTGGTTGGCAGAAATTGGCCAAAGGCCGCGGTCACAATCAGATCGGGCGCCAATTCGATGGCCCGCGCCATCTCGGGACTCCCCGAAATCTTTTCCGGCTGGAGCACTTCGATATTATGGTCAACGGCCACTTGTTTAACTGGTGACGGGGTCATAATGTGCTTCCGACCAACGCGACGATCCGGTTGGGTCACCACCGCTAAGACGTCATAGCCATGTTCAATCAAACTCGTTAGGATGGGCGCCGAAAACTTGGGCGTCCCCATAAAAATAACAGATGTCATGTCACACCATACTTTCTTTTTTCTACATAAAGTTCATGGGTTCCGGATCAATCGTTACGGCTAAGCCGTGACGGGCCGGGATCTGGGCTGCCTGGCGAATCTGTTCCAAGCCCGCCTTCAAATCTGGTTCATTCTTATATTTAATCACAACTTGATAATAATACTTCCGCTTGACCCGTGCAATTGCCTTCGGGGTTGGTCCCAGCACAATCGCTTGGTCACTCAGGTCGCCCTTCAGTGCCGCCACAATCTGATACATCGCCTTAGCCGCGACCGCTTCATCTTCATGGCTGGCTGTCACCTGAACGGCAAAGTAATATGGTGGATAACTGCCCTGGTGACGCATCGCCATTTCGGTCACGAAGAAGCGCTCGTAGTCCTGGCTCTGTGCCAACTGGATAGCATAGTGGTCCGGATTAAATGTTTGAATAAACACCTCACCCGGCTTGGTGGCCCGACCGGCCCGGCCGCTGACCTGGGTCAACAACTGAAAGGTCCGTTCACTGGCTCGAAAGTCGGGTAACCCCAGGGCCGTATCGGCATTCAACACCCCAACCAGGGTAACGTTAGGGAAGTCGAGTCCCTTGGCAATCATTTGGGTTCCCAATAGAATATCGGCCTCGTGATTTCCAAATTGTTTTAAGATCCGCTCGTGGGCCCCCTTTCGCCGGGTGGAATCGACATCCATCCGCAGAATTCGAGCCGTTGGAAATTGTGCCTGCAGAGCCGTTTCGACCTTCTGAGTCCCGGTCCCATAGTAGCGAATCTTACGACTGTGACAGTTGGGACAAACTTTGGGGATGGCCTCTTCATGCCCGCAATAGTGGCACTTCATGGAGTGACTATCCATGTGTAGCGTTAATGAAATATCACAGTTGGGACACTTCAACACAAACCCACAATCACGACACATGACAAATGAAGAATAACCCCGTCGGTTCAACATCAACACAACCTGTTCCTTGCGATCCAATCTTGCTTGAATCGCGGCCACTAATGGTGTTGAGAAGTCACTGTCGCCAATGCTCTTCATCTCGGCCCGCATGTCCACGATGTGCACAGTGGGCAGGGGTCGATCGTTGACCCGCTTCGGCAAAACCAAACGGGTATAGATCCCCTTGGCCGCCCGCGCTCGTGTTTCCAGCGAAGGCGTAGCACTACCTAAGACCACCGGACAATGATTATATCGACCACGCCAGAGCGCCACGTCACGTGCATGGTACCGCGGCGTCTCGTCTTGCTTATAGCTACTCTCATGTTCTTCATCCATGATGATCAGCCCAACGTTTTTAACGGGAGCAAAGACCGCGGAGCGAGCCCCGACGACGACCGTGGCCTCACCGTTGTCAATCCGTCGCCACTCGTCGTACTGTTCACCCTTTGAGAGACCGCTGTGAAGGACCGCGACCTGTTCGCCAAACCGGGCCTTCACCCGATTGACCATCTGCGGCGTCAACGCAATCTCCGGCACCAGCATCAGGGCCGTACGCTTCTGTTGCAACGCCACGGCAATGCTTTGGAGGTAAACCTCGGTCTTACCACTCCCAGTGACCCCTTCAACCAAAAAGTTCTGAGTGTCATCCCCATCGATGGCGGCGGTGATGGCCGCCACGGCCTTGGCCTGATCAGGATTCAATGTCAGGGGGTGGGTCGGCTTGACGGGCTGATGGAACGGGTCCCGGTAGACCTCCAGGCTGGATTTCTCCAGCCAACCCTTTTCCGCTCCGGTATTAATCACCGCGCTGGAAACACCGGCCGCCTTAACCACCTTGGCCTGGGGTTGAGGCTGACTCGGAGTCATTCCCTGTAAGTAGGCCAACAGATCAGCCTGCTTAGGCGCCCGTTTGGCAACCGCGTGTTGAATTTCCACCAACTTATCCGGTGGTAATAACGGTGCCACACCGGTGGTCGTCTTCGCCGCCGCCTGATTCTTCACATGATAGAGCACGGTTACCTTGCCCGCTCGTTGTAACTTCAACAAGCCGGCTACCGTAGCCTCATCCAACTTATCGGGGTCGAATGGCCGCGGGGTACCGTCTGGAAAATAGGTCGCTCTTTCGGCGGGAGTAATCGCGTCCAATGGTGCAATCTCCCGCTCGGTCTTGGTCTTTAATAGGTTCGGTAACATGGTTTGAATACAAGTAATCCGAAAGGCAAACGTTTCGTCTGCCAACCAGTCGGCGAGTTGCTGTAACTCAGCATTAAGCACGGGGGAAAGGTCCAGTACGGCCTCGATTGGCTTAAGTGTCCCGTCGAAACTGGTCACATCGGTGACGCCAACCACCACGCCGTCAACCATCCGATGACCGCGACCAAATGGGACAATGACCCGCATCCCCGCCTGAAGTTGATGTTCCCACTCGGCTGGAATCGCATAGGAGTAGGGATCATTGGTTTGCATCGTCGGTACATCTACTAGAATTTGACCAATCTGGGCCACGACTGTCACCTCACTTACTTGCTAAAGTTTCTGCTAATCGTTTAATTAGCGCCTGTGCTATCAACTTTTTACTGGTTTTCGGCGTCTGATCGGTGACCCCATTCGGTTGAATAAAGGTCACCTGATTATCATCGCTGTTAAATCCAATTCCGGCCTGTGAGACATCGTTTGCTGCTAACAAGTCTAAGTGCTTGGCCTCTAACTTTTTCTGCCCGTTAGCCAGTAAATCTTGCGTCTCGGCAGCAAAGCCCACCGTAACTTGGTGGGGTTGCTTAATGGCTGCCACTTCCTGCAAAATATCAGGCGTTGGTTGCAGACGTAAGGTAAACTCGGTCTCACCAGGCGTCTTTTTAATCTTCTGATCGGCCATTTGCAAGGGTTGAAAGTCGGCCACGGCAGCCGCCATCACCAGAGCATCGGCCCGTTGATACGCCGTAATCACGGCATCGCGCAGTTCAGTTGTACTCTCTATTGGCACAACCTTGGTTCCAACCGGTGGATCCAGTCGCGTTGGGGCGGTAATTAAGGTCACATCAGCACCCGCGGCCACCGCAGCAGCTGCCACGGCGTAGCCCATCTTGCCAGAGGAATCATTCGACAGGAAGCGAACCGGATCCAACCGTTCCCGTGTGCCGCCGGCGGTAACGACCACCCGTTTACCCTTTAAAATGGGGGCTTGAAATAGGTTTAGATCATTAATCTGGCTCACAATCTCAGTCGGCTCCAGGAACCGGCCTTGACCGGCGTAACCTTCGGCCAACAGTCCGGTAGCGGGCGTCAAAACATGGACGCCATCGGCCACCAATTGTTGCCGATTCCGCTGGGTTGCCGGCGCCGTCCACATGTGGGTGTTCATGGCCGGGATCACCACTTTAATAGCGTCGGTCGCCAACCAAGTAGCACTAGCCACATCCCCGGCCAGTCCGTTTGCCAATTCGGCCATGAGATTAGCGGAAGCTGGTGCGGCAAGGGCTAAATCCGTCCAGTCGGCGAGAGCGACGTGATCGATTTCACCTGAAGCCTGCCACCAGCTCTCATCGTTTAGGACCGGTACCTTGGTCAACGCAGCAAAGGTTGCTGCCGTCACAAACTTAGCGGCGGCCGCGGTAAGGACCACCCGAACCTCCGCACCGGCCCGCTGCAACTCACGGGCTAAGGTCGCTGCCTTATAGGTCGCCACGCTACCACTGACCGTCAATGTCACATGTTTTCCAGTTAACATTTCGTCCCTCCTTGTCACTTACGATAAAAAAGGCCAGATCACCCAACGGTAATCTGGTCCTTCCTGAATCGCCAAGTTAGGCGTCCAGATCCTTTTCGTCCGGATCAATCATCAACGCACCGGCAGCAATTTCTTCCAGTGCACGACCAATGGTCTTAGGCGACTTGTAGTCGGTTAACAATGGCTTGGCACCGGCGTCCAACTCGTGGGCCCGCTTGCTAGCCAGCATAATTAATGAGTAACGTGAATCAACTTGTGCTAATAAATCATCAACTGAGGGATAAAGTAACATTAGTTTTCGTCTCCAATCATTTGTTCGTAATCCGGCATGACCCGGGTTACCCGTAACCGTTCACTGCGAATAATCATCTGAATCCGGGCAACTGCCTGGCTAACTTCATCGTTAACCACGGCGTAATCGTAGTTGCGCATCATCCGAATCTCACCAACGGCCTTTTTAATACGCTTGTTGATGACATCCATGGCATCCGTCCCCCGTCCAATTAATCGATGCTTAAGTTCCATCAGATCAGGCGGTGTCAAGAAAACAAAGACGGCGTCCGGACAATTGGCCCGAACCTGCATGGCCCCGTTGACTTCAATCTCTAAGAAGACATCTTTACCTTGGTCAAGGGTTTCATTTACATATTTTAACGGGGTGCCATAGTAGTTGTCAACATACTTGGCATACTCGAGCATTTCCCCATTACGGATATTCTCCTCGAATTCTTCCTTGGAAACAAAGTAGTAGTCGACCCCATTGACTTCGCCTTCTCGTGGTTGACGAGTCGTCATTGAGATGGAGTAAGAGAAGTCGGTCGCACCGGTATCAAACAATGCCTTTCGAACCGTTCCTTTACCAACTCCCGAAGGACCTGAGAGTACGATGAGCATTCCACGTTTAGCCATTCTGAAAAAATCCCTTCATCCAAAAAATTTAATTACTGACCCCATTCGTCCGTTGGGCCGAAATGCAGCGGGTCGCGTGCCAGCCGTTAGCCGGCCTTATCGACAATCTATAGATAACTATATTACCACTATTTCTGTCCGAATAGGTTGGTTTACCTCTTAAAATCCAGAAAAAGTCCGAAATATCGGGATTTTAGGACTCCGATAAAAAGTTCTTGCATTCTCGAACGGATGTTCGTATAATATAAATACAAACAAACGTTCGAGGTGAGCAGTATGCAAAACTTAAAGATTACTCGTGCAGCCCTGTCAGATCGGGTTGCAACTGCCTATAAGGAACTCTTTAGTAGTCGGCCTGTCGTTCAAGGCCAAGTGATTGAGTCGCAAATGCCCGATGAACAGCTTCATTACTTCATCCGACAATCACTTGACCGGCATTACTTTGTCCGTCTCCAATTCAAGAGCGCCCCTGACGTTGCCCCCGCAACGGCGAGTGGTTATTTAAGTGAAGATGCCGCTGGTCACCTCGTCTTGAAGCAAGACCGGCTAACGACCATCGTCGCACCCCGCCTCTTGCGTTCAATTCAACGTTACTAACGTAAAGCAACCTTCCTAGACCATAGACTAGGAAGGTTGCTTTTTTGTCGTATCATCACTTACTTACCGTTTAGTGGACCGGCACCATTGCCAAACACTCACGCTAGTGCCGAAGACCAAAAGGCCTAAGATCATGGCAAAGAGACTCTTTTGCTCATTCGTTTGTGGCAGGAAACGCTTCAAGCCCTTGGGTTTAGCAGCAGCACCGCTAGCGGAAGGCAGGTTTGTGCCACCGGCATTCGCCGTCGTCAGAGCGTTCGAGGCGAGATCCGCCCTACTACTCTGGTTGCGCTTGACGGTTGCTGGATGGGAACTCGAAGACGAACTTGAATCCTTTTTGACTGGCTCAGGTTCGCTCGAGCTTGTTGAGTCTGAACTCGAATCTGGTTCTGGCTCCGATGTTGGCGGCGTTGGCTTCTTGGACGGCGTAACAGCTGAGTCACTATCGAAGGTCGTAGAACTGCCGCTTTCGCTCGACATCGGTTCAGAAGAGGCACTCGGAATCGAGGCCGAAGCCGATGGGGTCGAGGAACTAGATTCTTCGGAACTTGAACTGGATGGAATCGAGGAACTTACCACCGGCTTGGAACTTGACTCGGTCGATATGGATGAAGACGCCAAGCTTGAGCTCGAGCTGCTTGGAATTGCGGAAGTACTAGTCGAACTAGTCACACTCGACGATGGCGTACTTGACGTCTCGGCAGAGCTCGAGGAAGCCACGGTAATTGGTTTGTCAACTTGCTCGACGCCGACAGCCGCTGTTCCGGCAGCCGAAACGGTTACGGGTACCGGTTCGGTATTCTTCTCATAACCATCCGGTGGCGTCACTTCATAGAAGTTATAGTCACCAGGTGCCAGCTTACTGACGGTCACTTGACCGTGGACATCCGTGACCAAATTGTCGGCAACAACTTTCCCAGTTGAATCCTTTAGCTGATACGTGGCTCCCGCAAGGACGTCACCGGTGCTGGCATCCTTCTTGGTCAAGGTGACCGAGTTAGGATTGTCGACCTGCGTTAATTCATGAATCGTGTTGCCTGCGGCGGCGTCACTGGCGGCAATGGTAAATTCAATCGGTTTATCCTTATCTGAACTGTAATCCGGCAAAAGATAGCCATCCGGTGCCTTGGTTTCAATCAACCGATAGTCCCCAACTGGAAGCAGTGGATCGCTTAAGACCCCCGTTGCATCGGTGGTCAGTCCGGTTTGAATATCGGACCAACTCCCACCATCCGCCTGCTTTTGAACCTTGTACTCGGCGCCAGGTAACGTCATGGCTGCATCGCCTAATGCCGACTTCGTCAGGTTGAAGCCTCCAACGTAATCACCATCTAAAACGGCTTTACCACCCCAATGAAAGTTCTTGGTCGAACCAGACTTGATGGGCCCATCCGGGGTGCTGGAACCGGGATCCTCACCCGTACTCGAGCTCCCGGTATCCCCGGCGGCACTCACCAGATCAACCTTGTTGCTGAAGACCCCTGAGGTACTACCCGTAATCGCCGCGGTATCCACCGACGTGTAATAGACCAGAGTCGTATTCTTGGTAATGTTGTCGAAAGTAAACGTCACCGTAGACCCGTTAGCGGCTACCGTTGGCTTAAGCACAGTGCCATCATCATACTTGGCCGAGATCGAACTGTCGTTGATAAAGGTCTGCAGGGGACCAATGGTATCGGTCAGTGTGACCTTCCCCATATCCTTATTGTTAGGGTTGAACACAATATCCCAAGTGATCTTGTTAGGTAAGACCCCCGTGTAATCATGTTCGTTAACCCAACCATTCTTATTGATCACGTAAGTTGCCCCACCACTGGAGGCCTTTTTATTGGTCCCGACGGCATTAAATTGGAGCGTCCCCGTTCGACCGACATTGGTTTTAGACATCTTATTATTAAAGGTGATGACCCCGACATTCGTGCCAACCTTGATCAAAACTTCACCGACGACCGTGTTGTTGGCGTCCTTAGCCATGACGTCAAACTTGGCCGGTGAGGCCGAGGCATTGGTTGGCATCGTAATTGTGGCGGTGTCGCCATCCCTCACTTGAACACCATCCTTGACGCCCCAGGTGTAATACAATTGAAAGTTTTGACCAGAATCAAGCTGAGTAGTATCTGTGACTGGCGTATAGACATTGTTGCCGGTTTCCTCAGCAATCGATGATGGGCCATCTAACCCCGTCGTTTGAGCCGTAATATCTGTGGCATGGGCCGTAATCGACCCGGCTACCAAGACAGTCACCAGGCACAATAGCCCGATGACTAAGCCCATAATCCTTTTTTTCATAATTCACACCCTCAACTAACTTTTCATCTCTTAAAACAATGTTATTATCCTTAGTATAAGCCAATCACCGAAATAATTTAAGCTGAATTTTATAAACCTTTTAAACTACCTGAGCAGACAAAAATAGTGGTCCCCATCAAAATGACTGGTAAACCACTAGGGATGATCACTTGTTTTGCGTATTTGTTTGCCGCTGCTTGGTTTCATCGGCCAGGGCCAGGAGTTCGCTGGCGTGTTCCAAGGCGAGCTTCGTCACCTGGGTTCCCGCGGACATTCGGGCAATTTCATCGATCCGTGCATCCGCATTTAACCGGGTCAAATTGGTCTCAGTCCGTTCGCCCACGATCTGCTTAGCAATGAAGTAGTGGTGGTCGGCCATCGCAGCAACTTGGGGTAAATGTGTGATACACAGGACCTGTGAGGCCCGAGCGATACCACTAATTTTTTCGGCAATGGCTTGGGCAACTCGGCCACTAACCCCGGTATCCACCTCATCAAAGATGATCGAGGTAATCCCCTGAGACTCGGAGAAGATCGTCTTCAGGGCCAGCATAATCCGGGACAGCTCCCCACCGGAAGCAATTTTAGCCAAGGGTCGCATATCCTCACCGGGATTCGTGCGCAGATAGAACTCCACGTGGTCCAGTCCCGTGCTCAGTAAGCCTTCGTTCTTGGGCCGCGAAAAGCGAACAGCAAAGACCGTCTTGGCCATATACAGGTCGCCCAATTCACCGTGAATGGCGCGTTCCAACTTCTCGGCGGCATGGTGCCGGGCCTCACTCAGCTGTTCCCCGACCTCATGCAGCTTGGTCTCCTGAGCGGCCACCTGTTCTTCCAAATCGTCGGCCTGAGCATCGGTCGTCTGCATCTGTTTCAGTTCGGCCGCAATTTTATCGAAGTACTTCAGAACCTGCGACTCGGAGTCGCCATACTTACGCTTCAACTGGTTAATCACATCCAACCGCTGCTCAATTTCGTCTAACCGACCCTCGTCCCATTCCAACAAATCCAATTGGGAGGAAACATCCCCCACGGCATCGGTCAGGGCATAGTAGGCCGTCTCTAAGCTGGCACTGATCTGCTTGAACGCCGGATCGAAGTCGGCAATCCCCTGCATCGCCTGCAGAGCACTGCTGAGCTGATCATTCACGCCAGGTGCGGCATCCTCACCCGTCAGCGTCATCTGGCTCCGTTGTAAAGCATCGTTAATCTTTTGGTAATTGTCCAAGCGTTCCCGTTCAGCAATCAGGTCGTCCTCTTCGCCCGGTTGCAGATTCGCCGACTCGATCTCGTTAACCTGAAACTTCAGCATATCCAGGTGTTGCGCCCACTCTTTCTCATTGGTCCGGCGACTCTCCAACGTCGATTGGAGTTGCGTATAGCGGTGATAAATGGTCTGATAGCGCGTCCGTAACTTGGCAACTCTGCCCCCCGCAAACTCATCCAACATCCCTAAATGCTTCTCTGGCTGCATGAGTTCCTGATGTTCATTCTGCCCATGAATATCCACGGCGGTTTCACCAATACGTTTCAGGGTATTGGTGTTGACCAACATGCCGTTGACCCGACAGGTATTCCGGCCATTCTGATGAATTTCTCGCTGTAAAATCACGCTACCATCGTCGTGGTCAATGCCCAGCTCATCCAATACCCGGTAGGTCGTTCCGCCATCGGGAAAAACAAAACTCCCCTGGATGATCGCCTTATCGGTTCCGGTGCGGACAAAGTTGGCCGATCCCCGTCCACCGGCTAGGAGGCCCACCGCATCGATAATGATGGATTTACCGGCACCGGTTTCCCCGGTCAGAACGGTCATGCCCTTCTTAAACGTCACATCCAGCTGATCAATAATCGCAAAGTTTTTAATGGATAACTCTTGTAACACGGTCTGACCTCCTCAAAAATAAAACGACCACGCCGCCTAGGTCAGCTAACCGCTGATTGGTGAGTCGTGATCGCGCCAAAGTTAATCTTCTAACATCTGATTGATTGTCTTCTCTAATTGTAGGGCACCCTGATGCGAAACACAAACGGCTAACACCGAACTGTCATCGCCAACCGTGCCAAAGATAAAGTCATAACGCATCTGGTCCAGCAAGGAGGCAATCACTGGGCCATTCCCTGGCAACACCTTCAGGATCGTGAATTGGTCCTGTACAGCGAAGGAAATGTAGGCATTTTGCAATGTCCGCTGCAGCTTCTTCTGGGTATCAATCTTTTTTTGAACTGGGAGACTATACCGGTAACCCCCTGAATCAGCGGGTAACTTAACGAGTTGCATCTCCTTAATATCCCGTGAAATCGTGGCCTGCGTAACATGAATGCCATCTTCGGCCAGTAGGCGAACAAAATCCTCCTGCCGTTCGATTTCCCGCGATGTCAGCAGTCTTTTCAGCAACTGCTGGCGTTCCTGCTTCTTCATACCTAGCCCCCCTTTTTTATCTGGTAAAAATGTATATTCTTATCATATACCAGACGTGAGTATTTGGGAAGTAAATTCTCATAATTTTCTCATAGTCTATTGTTTAAGGCCTTCATAGGCTGCTGCAACCGTTTCTTCAACGGAAACTGAACTTGCACAGACTGCATGTTTATCAACTGAGCGTAAATGAACCAAGAATTCAATGTTGCCTTCACCACCCCGAATTGGTGAATAATCCAATCCGATGACACTATATCCCGTTTCAACCGCAAAGTCGATAATTCCTTGGACCACGGCCAAATGGACCGCGCGGTCACGAACAATTCCATGTTGTCCCACATCTTCACGATCCGCCTCAAATTGCGGTTTAATGAGGGCAACGACCTCACCATCCGTCGCAAGAATGGCCTTCAACGGTGGCAAGATTAACCGTAACGAGATAAAGGAAACGTCAATCGAAGTAAACGTGGGTTGCCCCTGCGTAAAGTCGGCCAACTTGCTGTAACGAAAGTTAGTATGTTCCATAACGATGACGCGTGGGTCCTGCCGCAACTTCCACACCAGCTGATTGCTGCCAACGTCCAGGGCGTAACTCAACTTGGCCCCATTTTGCAACATGACATCGGTAAACCCACCAGTGGAGGAACCAATGTCCAGCACTGTCTGGTTACTAAGGTCAATATGGAAAACCTCTAACGCCTTAGCCAATTTGAACCCACCCCGGGAAACGTATGGCAAGGGGTGGCCCTTGATATGTAATTCCGTGTCGATGGGCACCATGGTGCCCGGCTTATCCAACCGTTCTTCATTGGTCCCCAGGATTTCACCAGCCATGACGGCCCGCTTAGCCGCATCCTTCGACTCGAAGACGCCCTGCTCGACCAGCAAATCTGCTACCCGTTTTTTCTTCATGCTTTCACCCGTTTCGTATCAAAGTAACTAAAGAAAGCTGCCAACAAACGGGTGTCCACCGTCGCCGGCAAGGTCGCCAGTGCAGTCTGTCCCTGTTCAATGGTCGCAATCAGCGCTTGGTTGGCCCCCTCGAGACCTAACTTACCTGGATAGGTATTCTTAGCCTCACCCGCATCTTTTTGAGTTGCTTTACCCAATTCGCTGGGTGTGCTGACCACATCTAAGATATCGTCATAGATTTGAAAGGCCAGGCCAAAGGCATCAGCAAACTTCAGGTACGGGGTCCACTGTGCCTCCGGTAATTCGGCCAAGATTAGACCAGCCTGGACCGCATAGTGCAGCAAGGCCCCCGTCTTCTCACGATGAAGGACCCGCAAGTCTGATAAGGGTAAGTCGATGTGTTCAGACCGAATATCTTTGGCCTGACCAGCAACCATCCCGCTCGGGCCAGCCGCCCGGGCCAAGGCTTGCGTTAATTTAGCCTGAACCAACGGTGGTAATGCTGTCGCGGTTAACCATTGAAAGGCTAACGTCAACAACCCATCCCCGGCCAACGTGGCCATGCCCGCGCCAAATTTCACGTGATTCGTGGGTTCACCACGGCGCAAGTCATCATTGTCCATAGCCGGCAGGTCATCGTGAATGAGCGAATAGGTATGCAAGAGTTCCAGCGCCATGATCGGTCGCCAGTCCTGGCCTAAATCAACAGTGGGGCCAACCGTGGTCAATGTAGCCACAGTTAACAACGGCCGCAACCGCTTACCGCCGGCCAACACCGAGTACTGCATGGCGGCTGCCAACTGATCGTCGCCAGTGTCCGCCGCAATCGCCGCTGCTAAGGGTTGATTTAATTGTGGGAGCCAGGCCTGTTCAAAGGCCTGAAGCCGTTCATTACTCGGCATTCCCTTGGCCTCCCTGTGGTGCCTCGAAAGCTTCTTCGTGATCTTCATCATTCATCATAGTCGTCAACGTCTTCTCGGCGTCCTGCAAGGTACTTTGCAGGCTCTTGCTCAACGCAACCCCCTTTTGAAACTGATCCAGGGCCTGTTCCAGCGGAACATCACCCTGTTCAAGTTGGGCCACAATGGTCTCCAAGGTTGCTAAATTTTCTTCAAATGTTGGTTGTTTTTCTTCACTCATGTTGATCCTCCGTTGCTGGTGTGATGGTCTGAATCTCTGCGGCGGCGGTCCCGTCACTCAAATGAATGGTGGCGAGCCCCTGCTTTAAATCGGCCGTTTGCCGAATCACCCGGTCATCCTGGGTGACATAGCTATAACCCCGCCCTAGAATCTTTAAGGGACTCAGATAGTCTAATCCTTCAATTAACTGACCGACTCGTTGTCTCTTCGTGGTTAGGAGTCGTTCGGCATTTTCATTCAACCGTTGCGTCGTCTGACCGAGGTCTGTTTGCGCTCGACGAACTCGATCTAATGGGGACTGATTCTTTAAGCCCTGGCTGGCTAAGCGAAACTGCTGTTGCCGCCGGGTAACCTGTTGGGTCATTCCCTGCCGCAACCCCTGTTGTGCTCGGTCGAGTCGCTGAACATAGGTCTCATAGAGTCGCTGCGGTTGTCGAAAGACATACGCCGTCATCAATTTGTTCAGGCGCTGTTGCTGGAAATTAATCCGATTAGCCATGGCATTCAGGAGGCGCGTCCGCTCCTGGGTGAGCTTCAATAGTTCATCCTTTAACACGGGAACCGCCAATTCGGCCGCGGCGGTGGGCGTTGCCGCCCGCACGTCCGCTACCAAATCAGCGATGGTCGTATCAGTCTCATGACCAACCGAGGAAATCACCGGTAACCGACTCGCCGCAATGGCCCGGGCAACCCGTTCCTCATTAAAAGGCCAGAGGTCTTCAATCGACCCACCCCCCCGACCAATGATCAGGGTATCAAAGGTTCCGGCGGCATTGGCCCGTTCGATCTGGCGAACGATGTCATCAGCGGCAGCATCCCCCTGAACGACCGCCGGATATAACACAATTTGAGCGATTGGATAACGCCGTCGCACCGTGGTGATAATGTCGCGAATGACAGCCCCACTGGGACTCGTCACAACCGCGATTCGCTTGGGAAAACGGGGGAGCGGTTGTTTCGGGGCCGCAAACAGCCCTTCATTTGCTAATTTCTTTTTCAATTGTTCATAGGCTTGATATAACTGGCCGATTCCGTCCGGCTCCATCCGCTCAACGTAGATTTGATAACTGCCGGTAGGTTCATACAGCGAAATCCGACCGGTGACCAGCACCTTCATCCCGGTTTCTGGAGTAAACTTTAGCTTCTCAAAGGCTGACCGAAACATGATAGCGTTAATTTTGGCGTGATCATCCTTCAAACTGAAGTATTGATGCGCGTGGGGCCGGAGCCGAAAGTTAGAAATTTCACCAGTCAGATAGACCTTGCCCAGGTATGGATCGACGTCGAACTTTCGCTTTAAATACTGCGTCAATACCGTTACCGATAGATAGTCGTTACTTGCCAAATTATTCACTCCACTCGCACAAATCCACAGTCTGTTGCATCAAGGTGGCAATCGTCATGGGACCCACACCACCTGGTACGGGAGAAATAGCACCAACCTTGGCAAACACGCCGTCAAAATCAACATCACCGGTTAGCTTACCATCCTCATCACGATCCATGCCCACGTCGATGACAATAGCGCCGGGTTTCACGTCGGCCGCCTTGATCAGATGGGCAACCCCCGTGGCCACGACCAATACATCGGCCGTCTTGGTAATATCGCTTAGTCTTTCACTGTACTGATGCGTGATCGTCATCGACATATCGGCGTTCAGCAACAAAGCCCCCATTGGCCGACCAACAATCATGCTCCGACCAACGACCACGGCATGCTTGCCTTTTAGAGGAACGTTCAAGGACCTTAACATGGTCATGATTCCCCGCGGCGTGCAGGAGACGGGATAGTTGCCTGGTAAATTAGCAAAGGTCTTCCCGACATTTAGGGGATGAAACCCATCGACGTCCTTAGCGGGATCGATCGCCGCCACAATTCCCCGTTCGTCGAGTCCCGTCGGCAGCGGCGATTGCACCAGAATCCCATGAATCGAGGGATCCTGATTATAATCTTGAACCACCGCCAGTAATTCTGCCTGTGTAATCGTGGCCGGTAACTCGCGAACAATAGACTTAATGCCTAACTGGGTGGCCTTACGATGCTTGTTGCGCACGTAGATGGCACTCGCTGGGTCTTCTCCCACCATGATCACCGCGAGTCCGGGAACGATACCACGTTGACCCAGTTGGGTAACCCGTTCCTTGGTCGCTGCATTCACCTGTTTGGCCAATTGCTTGCCGTCAATAATGGTCGTCATGAAGAATTTCCTCCCAGTTTAAAATTCAAAGTTATCTTTCATTTTAGCATAGTTATTCTGAAAACGGGAACGAGCACCCCGGCATTCTGGCACAAAAAAACCGATGATGGCAAACCATCATCGGTCGTTTAATTCATTAGTCTTGAGGTGCTGACGAGTCGTCCAGCGTATGAGCCAGCACACCGTTGATAAAACGACGTGAACGGTCATCGCTAAAGTTCTTAGCCAGTTCCAGTGCTTCATTGACCGCAACCCGGTCCGGCACATCATCGACATGGTCAATTTCAAAAAAGGCCAGTCGTAAGATCACCAAGTCGGTCTTGGCAATTCGCTTTAACTGCCAACCGGTACTCAGGTACTGTTCGATCTGAGCATCCAGTTCGGTTTGGTTGGTCAAAACACCCGTGACCAACGTGTCTAAGTAAGCCGGTACCGGCACAACCTGCGTCGTGTCGTCCGTTAAGACCCGTTGATACAGAGCGTCATGATCGGCGTCGGGATTCGCATTCAGCGCAAAAAGCATCTGAAAAGCGCGTTCCCGAATCTGGTGTCGTGTAAGTGCCACTATTGATCACTGTCTCCTTCATCGGCTTCGTTGAACAGGTGATCGGGATCAACCTGTTGCGCCGTCTTTTCGGGAATGACGCCTTCCACGTGAACATTGACTTCACGTAAGTCGAGATCGGTCATGAACAATAGTTGCTGCTTCACGCTGTCTTGAATGGCCAAGGCAACCTTAGGTACCGCCACGCCGTAATTCAAGTAGACGTACACGTCAACGGCCAGTTCACCGTCATCAAATACCAGCTTGACACCCTTACCGTGCTGTTCTTTACGACCCAGCAATTCGGTAAAACTGTTGGCAAGTGAGCCACGCATCCGGGCAACCCCATCAGTCTGACTTGCAGCAATACCGACAATGATTTCAAGCACTTGCGGTGCCACTTCAATCTTGCCCAAAGCCGGTTCCTTTGATTCTAAAATGATATTAGTCTCTTCTGCCATTCATTGACCCTCCCTTACTGATTAAAGTTTGAAAACTATGCCCGGGAAATGTAAGTTCCATCGGTCGTGTTAATCGAAAGTTTGTCGCCTTCGTTAACGAAGAATGGTACTTGCACAACTAAGCCAGTGTTCATGGTAGCGGGTTTGGATCCACCGGAAGCGGTGTTCCCCTTGATACCAGGTTCAGTTGCCGTAACTTCTAAGACAACCGTGTTTGGAACTTCAACCCCTAAGATTTCGTTACCAAATTGAACCAAGTCAACGTTCATGTTCTCTTGCAAGTAAGGTAATTGACCCTTGATTTGGTCGTCTGGCACTTCGATTTGTTCGAAGTTGTCAGTATCCATGAAGACCCGGTTATCAGCATCTTCATAAAGGTATTGCATGCTACGAGTCACGATGTCAGCTTTTTCCATCTTGGCCCCGGCACGGAAAGTCTTTTCTTGAACGGCACCCGTCCGTAAGTTCTTAAGCTTTGAACGAACAAAAGCGCCACCCTTACCAGGCTTAACGTGTTGGAATTCAACGATCCGCCAGATTGCGTGATCGACCTCGATAGTTAAACCATTTTTAAAATCAGCAGTTGAAATTGCCATAATGTGTCAGCCTCCTAAAATATGTCCTCTTTATAATATCAATTCTTACCCATAAAAAGCAAGATACCCGGACCGCTTACAGAATAATTAAATTCCGTGGTGTGGTCGTTAAACACTCGTTGCCCGTTTCCGTGACTAACAGGTCATCCTCAATTCGGATGCCCCCCTTGCCAGTGAAATAGACGCCGGGCTCCACCGTAATGACCTCGTTAGCCTGCATCACATCAGGCCAGCCTCGACCAATGTTCGGCCCCTCATGAATATCGACCCCGATGCCATGACCGGTTCCATGAAGAAACGCGGAACCGTAACCACACTCGGTGAGGTAGTCGCGGCCAATCCGGTCCAACTCATCGCCGGTCACGCCCGGCCTAACCGCAGCACGAATCAACTCTTGTGCTTGCTGTACCGCCTGATAGGCTGCCGTCAATTCGCGACCTGGATCACCCAAAGCCACCGTCCGGGTCACGTCTGATGTATAACCATCCACGTAAAAACCGCAGTCGATCGTGACTAGTTCCCCCATTTTGAGTTGCTTATCACTCGCCTGTCCGTGGGGCCAAGCGGAACGCTCCCCACTAGCCACGATGGTACCAAAGCTTGGGCCGGTCGACCCATGGTCTTGCATCCACCGTTCCAACCACTGGGCAGCTCCCCGTTCCGTCATCCCAGGTTTCAGGACAGCCAAGAGGGCTGCTAACCCCTGACTAGTCAACCGAGTTGCCTGCCGAATAGCCATTAGCTCAGTTGCATCCTTAATCTGACGCAACGCACCAACGACCCCCGTCATGGGAACAATGTCCGTCATCAAGTGCTCGTCTAACCACTCGTATTCGACCACAGTTAAACTATCCTCGATCCCAAGAACGGTCGCACCAGCACCCTCTAAGGCGGCATTAACCGCCTGCAGATAGTCCCGAGTGATCGTCTTGGGAACGGTCGGCATCGTTACGGCAAGTTCAGCCTCATAACGGGCATCCGTCACAAAGACGGCCGAATGTGCCAAGACCAACAGGTACCCGTCGCCGGCCTCAACACTCGTTCCGGTCAAATAACGTTGATCACTCGGTGATGAAACCAGGAACGCATCAATGCTCAATGAAGCAAAGGTTGCCTGAAGCTGTTCAATTCGACTCGTCATGAACAACCCCCTTTCTGATAAGCTAACCGAAGCCAGCGTCTCGCACGCTTCATTTTAATGGAAAAAAAGAAGAACTCAAAGCGAATTGGTCTCGCCTCAAGCTCTTCAGTCGTACGAGGAAAACCTCGTGTTATTTAGCTGCTTCTTCTGCAACTGGGTATACGGATACTTGACGCTTGTCACGGCCCAGACGTTCGAATTTAACGACGCCAGCAACCTTAGCAAACAAAGTATCGTCACCACCGCGACCTACATTAAGGCCAGGGTAGATGTGCGTCCCACGTTGACGGTAAAGGATAGAACCACCGGTAACAGTAGAACCATCAGCAGCCTTCGTCCCAAGACGACGACCAGCAGAGTCACGACCGTTAGCAGTAGACCCACCACCTTTATGGTGAGAGAAGAATTGTAAGTTCATGTTCATCAGCATAAGTTTCACCTCCGCAAATTAATCTTTGACTTCTACGAATTTAACAAAATCCGCGTAATTTGTGGCGACATCTCGTAATCCATCCTCAAAACTCTGGAGAAGTGTTTGTCCCTTAAGTTCAGCCGTTGCCCCCAGCTCTGGTGGTAAGCGGACTTCCAGAAAGCCGCCTGCCTGATCGCGGTTCTCGACTTCAACTGGAATCTGAGCGATTCGTTGTAAGCCGTTCACCGTACTAATCGCGAGCACCGAAACTGCGGCACAAACAATGTCTTGACCATACTCACCTGAGTCAGCGTGGCCAGTGATTTGGAATGAATTGATTCGGTTAGTTCCATGATGGAACGTCGCATGAATCATCGGGATCGCCTCTCTTAATCTTTAGGCTTTAAGCGTTGATCGCATCAACGACAACCTTGGTGTATGGTTGACGGTGACCCTTCTTCGTATGTTGGCCCTTCTTGGCCTTGTACTTGAAAGTAACAACCTTCTTTTCCAGACCCTGCTTTTCAACAGTCCCGGTAACAGTTGCTCCTGCGACAGTTGGCGTCCCAATCTTAGGCTTGTCACCACCAACAAAGACAACTTGGTCAAAAGTAACCTTTT
This sequence comes from Levilactobacillus senmaizukei DSM 21775 = NBRC 103853, assembly GCF_001592085.1. Taxonomy (GTDB): domain Bacteria; phylum Bacillota; class Bacilli; order Lactobacillales; family Lactobacillaceae; genus Levilactobacillus; species Levilactobacillus senmaizukei. Next base: position 26,988 of record NZ_BCWD01000016.1, on the reverse strand, counting down.
CACCAGCTTCAACGTTCAACTTTTCGACGTAAACAGCTTGGCCTGCTTCGACCTTGTACTGCTTGCCGCCAGTTACGATAATTGCGTACATGTATGTGCACCTCCTTGTATATTTAGACTTAGACTCGCCGAAGATAAGTGCTCCGCAAGGCGGAAAACTTAAGACTTATTCCGAGCGGTTGCAGCTGTGGAAGTCCACAAATACAACATGAAAATTATACCTGAACCAATAACCCGAGTCAAGACTTTTCTGAAATCGAGTCGACATCCAGTCCTACCAAAGAAAACCACCCCGCCAAGGGCCGTAGCTCAGGCGAAATCATCTGCCGAAAGGCCCGTGCCAAAAACTCTGGTCGGTACCGTAGATCGTCGTCCAACCATTGCTGAACCAGACCAAGAAAGGCCGTGACAAGGAACGTCACCTGAATATCCTTGGGAGGCAGGTTAGCCAGTTGTGGCGTCAACTGCCGCGAATAACCCATCAGTTCATGTTCAAAGCGTTCCCGTAAATGGGGTCGGAATCGGCCAAAATCCGGTCCTAACAGGACGGACACGATGTGCCGATGGCTCTCAATGTAGCGCAAAGCCGGTGCCAAGGCAAACCCCGCGACGGGTTCGCCATTCGGGGCTAACGTCACCTTGGCCGCGGTAAACCATTCGTTAACCACCTGATCCTCGGTTTGCGTCAAGAAGTCCGCCTTGTCTTTGTAATGAAGGTAGAACGTTCCCCGGGTAAGCTGCGCCGACTGGGTTAACTTCTGGACTGAGATTTGTTTTAAGGACTGTTCCTGCAAGAGTTGATGTAAGGCCTGACGAAGACGCTCGTTTGTCCGGACCACCCGTGGATCAATCATTTCCATCACCGAACTCCCCCTTTGAGTGGACAAAAAGCTAGCCCGTAAGCACGAACTAGCCTGCCTGTTGCTAATAGTTATTTGCTTGGCGGTCGAGGTTCACCTGTCGCTTGGCTTCGTAAGCCGCCTGAATCTCATCTTGACTGAAACCAAAATCGACAAAGCCCCACTTCAGGAACAATCGCCAAGCGTGTCGGAAGTCCTCTTGACGATGGGAGAAATGGCTATTGAAGACCATCCGTTTCAGAATTAAATACTGTTGGTCGGGATCCTTTGCTGGCTGGCTCGTTGCCAAAGCCTGCAAATCTTCTTCTTTTAACATAATCAGTTGCGTCCAAACCTTCTTGGCCGCAACTAGGAAGAAGAAATCCATGGCATCCGTGTATTCCGTCAGTAACGTCTCTCTTGCGGTGAAGCCGTCATCGGCCTTCCCACGATGAGTCTTCCAGACCTTAAACCACTCCGAGGTGTTGGCCACTTCGGCTAACTCCACGTCTAATGCGACATAGGCATTCTCAATCTGCCGATGACGCGGCAGCTCAATGTCTCGTTCGGTCGTGATCTGATTGTCTAATGCAATCGACTGTTGGACTAATTTTGCTAACTCTAACACGACGTCAATCCCTCTCTAATCAAAGACCAATGGGTCCGACTTAACTTCCAGATCCGTCAAATTTTCTAAGTACCAGTCGCGAATAAATGGGTACTTAATCAGCACGTCAAACCAGGAAACCTTCTGCTCATTGTCATGAACCGTCAGGACCCATTCTGGTTGACCTTCCAACTGATTATTGAAGATGTCAACGACGACATCCCCATCCAAGGCGATCTCCGCCCCATTACCATTAACCCCGTTGGTCAACATGTAATCGTTTTGGGCCGCGACCACGAAGAGACGGTCAACGATGCCGGCTGGCAAGTCGGCGGCTCGCACGGCGTAGTTTTGACGATTAGCAGCATCCAAAATGTTAAAGTCCACGGAGTAACCGTAGTCTTCCTTGAGGAACCGGGCAAAATCAACCAAGATTTGCACCGATGTCTTCACCGTTTCGGCGGGGACCGTGTCATGCAGATCAATGATAAATAACTGGGTCAGTGCGTGGCTACTAAACCGGAACATCTTACGTTCCAAATTCAGGTAGAACAGAGCTTGTCCCGTGGCACGTTCACGATAGAAAACCCCACCATTTTCGGACGTTTCGATCCGAAAGTTAAAGGTCCCACGATCTCCCAGCGGCGTTAGCTGTTGGGTTAACTCTTCTTTGTGATCCCGTGATTGTAAAATCACGTTATTCCCTTGATCGTGCAGTTCCAACATCCGTGACATAAATAATAAGTAGTAATCGGCATTGCTATATTGATGTGGGAAGGTCACAAAGTCGGAGTCCAATTGAAAACTGGCCAGTTGTGTGGCTGCGGCCACCAATTCATCCGTATCGGTGGTCTTAATCAGTTGGTCCATGAGCTTGGTAAACGTAATCCCAGTTTCCAAGCCCGCTTTGATGGCTTCATTGTAATTTAACAACCGGCCACTGGTTGTCAGGGTCGACGGATCATTCTCATTAATCATCGACAGTCACCCCGCCTTCACTCTTACCCAGCAAGCTGTTTAAATAGTCAGCGTATAGGCTAGCATTGTGAGATTCGAAATGTTCAAAGTCATCGAAGGCATCGCGGATGCTTTGCTTTTCATAATTCAGAATCGTGTCTTCCTTGGACAGAACCAAGATCTGATCATCGTTTTCCTTGATCGCCTTGTGGGCGTCCAAAGCCTTTTCATCTTCATCGGCCAACTTTGTTAGCTGATCAATGATATTTTGCCGTTCGTCTTTCACCTTACCGGATTCCCAAGGCATGCTGCTCCGGCCACTGTTTTCCTTAAGCTGGTCGCGCAACGTGGCCTTTTCGGTGTCACGCTTGGCTTGGTCGTCAACCAACTGTTGTAGCCGTTCGCTATTGGCGGAAATTTGTTCAATTTTAGCGGTATTTAAGCGTTGATTCTGGCTTTCTAAGGCAAAGGAATCCCGTAGCTTCTGGTATTCGGCTTGATCGAATTCGAACTTCACATTGACAACGTCCAGGTCGCCGAATAGCCGCCGGTCCCACCAATTACCAAAATAGATGTGGAAGAGTCCGGTCGTATATTCTTCATAATAGAAAAATGGATAAATATGCCCTAAATAATCAATCAAGTTATCACTTAAGTAGTGACTGATTTGGGGATGAATGTTATCGACTAATTCTGCTAAATGATTCACGGTCCGCGTCGTCCGCGTCTTCTTAACTTCCTGGAAGTAACGAACTTGGTCTAAGAGTTCATACACCTTACGGTCGTCACCGTGCTGAACAGCGGCCTGTAAAGTACTTAAATAATCGAGTTTGTTGGCGATTGCCTGCGTCAAAATATCGGCGGCACTTGCTGTTTGTTCTTGGTTTTCCATGGCTTTTATCCCTCGTTTGAACATCCCCGGTGAACCCAGAGACATTAGGTTATACGTTCATGTTACCAAAAATCTGCTGAGAAAAAAGCCCTTTGCATAAAAATTACATTAATTTCGTCATTTTTTATTCATAATTGAAAAAAGATGCCAGCCAAGGGGAGCCCCTTCACTGACATCTCGATTAATTATTCATTATTTGCTTAATATAATGGTAAATATGTGTCGCGTTCCCATTCAGAAACTTGGGTCCGGTAAGAATCGTATTCCAGATTCTTGGCTTCGATAAAGTTCTTGCAGAGCCGTTCGCCCATGGCTTTACGAATTACGTCGTCACCGGCAAGATCCTTCAATGCATTGTGTAAGGAATCTGGCAAGTTCGTAATGTGGTTTTCCTTTCGTTCATCGGTATCCATCCGGTAGATGTTCCGGTCAACGGCGTTTTCTGGCTTAATCTTGTTCTTCAAGCCATCCAAACCGGATTCCAGCACCGCAGCAATCGTCAGATATGGGTTGGCTGCGGGGTCAACGCTCCGTAATTCCAGCCGCGTTCCCACGCCACGAGAGTTAGGTACCCGAACGAGTGGTGAACGGTTAGAACTGGACCAAGCGACGTAAACTGGTGCTTCGTAGCCGGGAACCAACCGCTTGTAACTGTTTACGATTGGGTTACAGATCGCGGTGTAGCTCCGGGCATGCTTCAACAGGCCGCCCAAGAAGTAGTACGCATCTTGAGAGAGCTCACGGTCGCCATCCTTATCATAAAAGGCGTTGCCTTGGTCATGGAAGAGGGACATGTTAATGTGCATCCCCGAACCGTTAATCCCATACAAAGGTTTTGGCATGAAGGTTGCGTACAGACCATGCTTACGAGCAACGGACTTCACAACCAACTTGAACGTTTGAATGTTGTCGGCAGCGGCTAAGGCATCTGCATATTTAAAGTCAATTTCATGTTGACCAGGGGCCTCTTCATGATGGGCGGCTTCGACTTCAAAGCCCATTTCTTCAAGAGTCAACACAATATCGCGCCGACAGTTTTCACCCAAATCCATTGGGGCCATATCGAAGTAACTCCCCTTGTCATTCAGGTCAGTCGTTGGGTTCCCCTTATCGTCCAACTTGAACAGGAAGAATTCTGGTTCTGGTCCGATGTTGAAGTCGGTGAAACCGGCCTTGCGCATATCATCAAGAACGCGAATCAGGTTATTCCGTGGGTCGCCAGCAAATGGCTTGCCATCGGTCGTATGAACTTCACAAATAACCCGCGCAATCTTACCCTTGTTATCGGCGCTCCATGGGAAAATCATCCACGTGGAAAGGTCGGGGTATAAGTACATATCGCTTTCTTCAATCCGGACAAAGCCGTCGATTGACGACCCGTCGAACATAATTTTATTGTCGAGCAATTCTTCAAGCTGGTTGATTGGAACCTCAACGTTCTTGATGGTTCCAAATAAATCCGTAAACATTAACCGTAAGAATTGGACATTTTCGTCCTTTGCAATTTGACGAATGTCATCTTTACTGTATGTTGCCTTTGCCATTAAAAATCGCTCCCTGTCAATTATCTTCTGAGTTGCCAAGGTTATAGAGGGCGTTGTTGTATGCCAGGTCGGGTCTGCCCTAATCGCCCTTGCCGAAGAAATTCATCCTGCATGATTCGCCGAACGTCATCATCGGTCAACGGGTGCTCTTGGTTTTCCTGTTTCGCTTGCGCTGCACTAGCTTGTTGCTCATAGATCGCCTTAATACCAGCAATATTGACACCCTCAGCCAAGTAATCCCGAATTTCCAGTAGCCGATCGATGTCATTCAGTGAATACATCCGGCGGTTTCCTTCATTACGTTCGGGTTGAATCAGTTGTTGGGCTTCATAATAGCGGATTTGCCGTGCGGTCAGGTCCGTTAACTTCATAACCGTACCAATTGGCAAAACAGCCAGTGAGCGACGCAATTCTTTCTCCTTCATGCAAGTGGCCTCCTAAACCATGTCGTTATCATACCACCCTGAAAAGTGGTGTCAATAACAAATGTTAGAAAATATGACATCAGTCTTTAATTTTTCCTTAATCAACCCGTTTTTACGGCGGTTTACGATAACCACGCGGTTATTTCATGTTCGATCTTCTGACGTTCCTCGGGATGCTGGACTAAATCGAACCATTCAGCTGTCGTTTGGTTCCGAAACCAGGTCAATTGACGTTTCGCATAGTGCCGAGAATCTTGCTTGATTTGGTCCACCGCCGCCGGAATTTTAGCCGGTTGGTCGAGGACAGGCAACAGCTCACGATAACCTATACCAGTTGCCGGTGGCAAGGCCGTCCCGCCCTGTTCTTGCAACCAACGAACCTCGTCTAAAAGTCCCGCTTGCATCATCAAATCCACCCGTTGGTTGATCCGTTGATAAAGTAGCGCTCGATCCGTGTTCAGGGCCAGGTAACGTTCATCATACTGGGGCCCCTGGTTATCCTGATGGGAGAACAGCTGACCGGTGACCTCAATGACCTCTAAGGCCCGGACAGTCCGCCGCACGTTGGTCACTGGTATCTTGGCGGCCGCTACCGGGTCTAGGGCTTGCAGTCGTTTCCAAAGGGCCTGACGGCTATTCTGCCGGGCCTCTGCCTGCAGCCGCTCACGAACGGCCGGATCGCCTGGTGCGTCGGCCCCTAATTTCAAGCCGTCGAAGAGCGCCTGAAGGTAAAAACCCGTACCACCGGCAATGATGGGGAGATGTCCCCGCCGGTGGATCGCCGCAATTAATTTCTGAGCTGCCGTCACGAACTGGGCAACTGTGAACTGTTCGGTCACGTCCCGCACATCCACCAAATGGTGCACAGCCTGCGCCTGTTCCACCGGTGTGGCCTTCGCGGTGCCAATGTCTAGGTGCCGATAAACCTGCATCGAATCTCCAGAAATAATCTCACCATCAAACTGCTGGGCTAATGATATTGCTAACGCCGTTTTCCCGACTGCGGTTGGCCCAACGATGGCCAATACTTTCTGCATGGTGCCTAACACTCCCTTCAGTGTCACAATTCTTTACTAATAAGATTACCACACCTACCAAATTCCTGGGTCCTGCATCATTTCAGCGACAGGAAAAATACTGGTAATTTTCAGCCGAAACCAGCATAATACAGTTAAACAAACCAAATTTATAATAATGATGGGAGTCGAGTGTTATGAAGTCATTCTCCAAAGGATTCTTTTTCGGTGTCGTTGCTACTGCCAGTGCAGTTGCCGGTGCAGTCTTTTCTTTCAAGAAGACGGTCGTTCAACCAATCGAAGACCAAGAAGCACGGTTTGAAGAAAACCGGAAGCGAGCCAATCGTAAGAGTCACGCCGCACATAACGGCTAAACCCACAAAAAAGGCAGTGGAATTTTATTCCACTGCCTTTTCATCTGGCCATTTGCATTTAAAACTTGGCCTTCTTGGTCTTACCTTCCCAACGAACAAACCCCTTTTTGAGGATTGAAATGTCATTGAAGCCTTCCTTGCTCAGGATGAAGGCTGCCCGAGTGCTCAGGGCTTTGCCTTGATCATACAGGTAGACGGGCAAGTCCGAACGTAACCCACTGTGACTCGCCTTGAAAGTAGAGTAAGGCATGTTCCGAGCACCTAAAATGTGCCCAGCATCAAAGTCCTTCTTCTCTCGTAGGTCAACCACTTGAGCCGTCCGAATGCCCTCCTGGAAGTCCTTTTGGTCAAGCAAGGTTGCAACCTTGTTCCGCCGGATGATGGTGATCAAAGACCACAGTCCCCATGCGACCAATAAAATAATTAAAACGATACTGTACACCAGTCCGCCTGAGATTTCGCCAATTACCAAAACTAAATCGTCCTTCCTAAACCACTAAATTCTAATTGCTTTTTTGAAAACGTAGTGCCAATGAGGCGGCACCAATCACACCAGCGTCGTTTCCTAGCTGGGCCAACTTAAGCTTCGTTGAGTCACGAACAGCTGGGAAGGCATTTTCTTGGAAATAACGGGTTGTTGGTTGCAGCAACGTGTTCCCGGCATTCGACACTCCCCCACCAATAATGATGTTCGCTGGATTCAAAATGTTGGCGACATTGGCTAAGGCCAGCCCAAGGTAGAAGGTTACCCGATCCACCACTTGATTAGCTAAAATATCCCCATTGTCGGCCAAGTAGAAGACCATCTTAGAAGTGACACTCTCGCGATTATCTTCCATTTCCTTCAACCGAGAAGTTCCCATGAAGTCCTTAGCCATGTCGGCTGCTACGTGAACAACCCCCGTAGCTGACGCGTATTGCTCCAAGCAACCCCGCTTACCACAGGTACACAGGTATCCATTGGGCTGAACGGTGACGTGTCCCAGTTCGCCAGCACCACCGTTGATCCCGTGGAGCAGGTGACCACCAGCGATCACCCCGCCACCGACACCGGTCCCGAGCGTGACGAACACCACATCATCGTCCTTTTCACCGGCACCCTTCCAGTATTCACCCAACGCCGCAACGTTCGCGTCGTTATCCAGAATAAACTGTAAGCCAATGCCATTTTGGATCTGGTCACGAACCTGTTGCCGTTTCTTCCAGTTCAAATTGAAGGCACCGATTACGGTCCCATTTTCAATATCAACGGAACCTGGCGTTCCCATCCCAATTCCTAAGAAATTGCTCTTACTAAACTCAGAATTAATAATGTGTGAACGAATCGAATCAACGATGTTGGGCACGATGTGTTGCCCCTCGTCGCTAATGTCCGTGGGAATACTCCACTTGGTTAAAACTTCACCGTTAGTGGAAAGAAACGCCATCTTCGTGGTTGTTCCGCCTAAGTCAATTCCAATCAAATTCCGTGCCATAACGCTAGATCCCTCCAATGGATTGGTGTTTACGTTTTGCTTTCTCTTCTTCTAACCGATGTTCGTGGGTTAACACCAGCTTTGCCTGAATAAATGTTGTATTGTCAACAACTCGTGCTTGATGTAAGTGGTCCAATTCCAATGCCATGACTTCGATATCCCACATCCGGCGTCCCACGTAGACGTAGATATCATATTTTTTTAATAATTGCTGAACATCATATAACGTTTTCATTGTGCCACAACCTCTCTAAAAATGCACGTTCCGCTGGCCTTTACGCCGCCATTCCTTGCAGGTAAAGAAAGATTAAACCACCAACTAAAACCACGGTGGCAATCACGCGTTTGACCATGCTAACCTTTCCAATACGAGGAACACCAACTGTATACGCTATCAAAAATCCGGCGACTAGGCCCCCAAGATGTCCCGCCATATCAATTCCCGGCGTGAAGACATCAAAGGCAATGTTCATGACCACAAAGGCCAGGAAAGTCCGGGCCAACTGCCGAATCACGGGATTCTGCCAGAACGATTCCCCCAACATGAGGAACGCCCCAAACAGGCCAAAAATGGCTGTGCTGGCTCCTGCTGACAAGCTATCGGAGAAACAAAAACTGGCAACGTTCCCACCAATTCCTGCCACTAAGAACATGATCAGGAATCGCGTATGACCAAATGCCGCCTCGATTTGCATCCCAACAAAGTAGAGCGTAATCATATTCATTAAAATATGAGTAAAACCAATATGGAGAAAAATAGGGGTGACAAGTCGCCACCATTCTCCTTGTTGAACCAAGGCATTGACCTTAGCGCCAAAGGTTATGAGCACATTAATGTTCGTACTCCCGCCGGCCAAGGTCATTGCCCCATAGACTATCACCATTAGCGCAATTAAGCTAATTGTCACGAATGGTTGTTGGTCCAAGCGGTTCAGTCGTCGCTTCCACTGAGTCACCGCTAGGCCCCCTTTCTTCTTGTTCTACTTTACCCTAGCGGCCAGTACTGCGTCCAGTAAAACGTCAAACGACTCCACTGGCCACAAAGGCTGTGCGGCCTGTTGTGCTGGCATGGCCAAGGCAACCTTGGTCGCGGTGGTCTTGGGCAGATAGCGGTCATAATAGCCGCCACCAAAGCCTAACCGTTCCCTGGTTGCCGCAAACATCAGTCCGGGAACCAAAATCAAGTCAAACTCTTCGGGGGCAATCACCCGACCATCAGTGGGCTCTAATAGGCCAAATTTAGTCCGTTCTAGGTGAGTTCGATCATCTAGAACATGGAAGGCCATCTGACGCTTAGGCAGCGTCTCAGGGACAGCCACGGTCTTGCCTTCGGCATGGGCCCGGTCGATGATCGGCTTCGTCGGCAGTTCAAACCCACCGCTGATCGTGGTGGCAATGGTGACGGCCGACTTCCAGGCCTGAGTATCCCAGAGCTGTTGATACAGGTCTGCGGCCGCTCGTAGTCGTTCATCGGCAGTCATTCCATTCAGCGCCTGAATCGTTTGTTGGCGAAGTGCTGCTTTAGTTGTCATGATTTACCCCCTCGATAGAAAAATTCAATAAAAAAAGGTGCGGACTCTCGCCCGTACCTTACTTAGTTTCGCGATGCAAAGTTACTTTCCGGTCACGTGGGCAGTATTTCTTAAATTCAACCCGGTCCGGGTTATTACGCCGGTTCTTGCTGGATAAGTAATTGCGTTCGTGGCATTCTGTACATTCTAAAGTGATGTGTACACGCATTGTGGGTAACCTCCCAACTTATTCAAAATTACAGGCTAGAGCCCTTAACTCGTAATATATTACCATTAATCAGTACTAATTACCAGTCATAATCCTAAATATGTTAAGGAAAAATACTTAACAGCTAAATTACCCGTTGGTGTTTTGTGCGGATCCCCCCGAAGTTGCCTTCGTTGGGTTCGTTAACGTTGACGTTGACTGGACACTCTTCCAATAAGCGGCATAGATTGCCTTAGCCAGCTTCATGTTGTTGTCTTCGGCATTGACCCCCAGATTAGGCATGGCCAGAGCAACCACCACTTGTGGATGATTCGATGGAGCATAGGAAGCCAAACTCAGGGTCACGGTTTCATTCCCCTTGTAGTACGTTTGCGCCGTCCCCGTCTTAGCAGAAATACCTGGCGAGATAGAGGCCAGTTCGGCACCAGTCTTATAGGTGTTGGTTCCGTGAACCACATCATAGAGCCCTTCCTTAACCAGATCCTTTTGCGCCTTCGTCATGCCAATCGTATTCAAAACCTTCGGCGAAACGTTCGACTTAACGGCCCCCAGGGTCCCATCGGACTTCGTCCCGCGAATGGATTGAACCACGTGAGGCGCGATCCGCGTCCCACCATTAGCAACCGTTGACATGTACTGGGCCACTTGCATCACCGTGTAGGCATCGTAGTTACCAAACGCCAAGTCCAACGCGTTCCCAATGTGGGCCTTAGAGCTCGACCCTTCCAAACCGGAGCTTTCGCCGGGAAGGTCAATCCCTGTCTTAACACCCAAGCCGAATTGGTTAAAGTAACCCCGTTCGATATCAAACGCCTTGGTACTCATGGTTAGCGCAGCGCCATCAGAATAATTAAAACCCGCTTCCTTCATGGCCAATTGCATCATGTAGGAGTTAGAAGAAACTTCCAGGGCCGTCGCGGCGTTAACCGCCATGTTGGCACCCCCACCATGGTTAAACCATGACGCCTTCTTGACCCCACCAACGGTAATTGGCATATCGGTTAAGGTACTATTGGTTGGCGTAATGACCCCCTTCATCAGGGCACCTGATACCATCGCTCCCTTAACCACGGACCCCATAACGATGTCACTGTTAATCGTCCCGAGGGCATTCTCAGTCGTCTTACCGGTTGAAGGATTCCGATCAACCCCCGCCATCCCGATGACAGCACCCGTGTTCGGGTTCATCACAACGGCATAAGTCCCAGTGGAGTTCCCACCGGCACCGGCTTCAGCTGATTTAACCAATGACTGTAGTTTACTTTGGAAGCTGGAGTTGATAGTCAATTGCAGGTTATCACCCTTTTGCCCGCCATACTTTTTAACTTCCTTCGTCACCGTATTGTTACCGGCAACTTCAACCTGTTTCTGCGCCTTGGTTCCCCGCAGAACGGATTCATATTCTTGTTCCAGGTAGGATTGACCCACGCTGTCGTTACGTGAATAACCTTGGGCTAACAGCTCATTGATCTTATCGCTGGGAAGCCCCGTCTTTTCAGACGAAACCGTGCCGATGATCGATTTGATTGACGACCCATTGGGATAATTCCGTGACCAACTTGTGCCCACTTGAACCCCAGGCATCGCCGACAAGTGTTCCCCAATTTCGGCGATTTCTTGACTCGAAACGCCCGAGTCCTTAATGTAGGTGGTCGACAACGCGTAGGCCCCACTCATCTTAGCAAAGATGGTGGCGGCGTTCCGTTGACTCTTAGTTAACTTAAATGAAGCATCCTTTTGTAAGTAAGCCAAGGCCTTATCATACCGCTGGGATGCCGTTGAGTTCTTAGGAAAACTGAGTTTCTTTTCGACCGCCTTAAGGTTGTCGGTATCGGTCAGATAATAATCAATCGCCTGCCGTGGCGTAAGCGAACTGGTTGAGACCGTTAAGTAGGTGCCTAACCGATTCGCAATCTTATACATATCTGTAGATAAAACGTTGACCCCCTTGGTATATGAGATGGCTTGATGAGACTTGTTCCCCACCAGCACCTTACCATTTGAGTCGTAAATCATCCCCCGTTGAACATTCGTTGTTTCAATGGTGGTGTCGGTCTGATTGACCTCTGCCTTAAACTGCGACCCATACATTACCTGCAAATACGCTAACTGGCCAATTAACGCCGCAAATAACAGGGCAACGATAATGAAAAGAAAATTTAACCGAAAGGGAATCTGTGACTTTGTCGGGCCATCAGACCGCTTGCTCCGGTTGCTAATACGATTATAGAAATTCTTCACAACTGCTCTGCTCCTTATTGTACAGCTACTATTTTACCAAACTTCGCCGCCGGTCACTATCCCACTACCGAAATTTAATCATTCTATGCTATTCTAGAGACCGTAAACACAAATGTACAGGGTCCAAGTTAACTTTTATAATTTCTAAAGATTGAGGTGGCTTCATTGCAAGACCAAAAACGACGCTGGCAACCTACCACGCGTCAACTCACTTTATTGGGGGCGTTCATCACCCCGTTTATCCTTATGACGGCCTATTTTATCTATCGTCAGATGGCCCCCTTTGGATCGAGTAGCCTCCTCACGGTCGATCTCGGTCAACAATATATTGACTTCTTTGCCTATCTCAGACGGACCATCCTACATGATCCTAGCAGCCTATTCTATTCCTTTAGCAATGGGCTCGGTGGCGAAATGTTCGGTACCTGGTCCTACTACCTGTTGAGTCCCCTGAACTGGATTCTGCTACTCTGTCCGGGCGCCTCCCTCACGGTGGGGGTCTTCTTCCTGACCGTTCTCAAATATGGACTAGCCGGTCTAACCTTTGCCTGGCTGATCACAAAGACCACATCACAGACCGGTCTGCGGGCCGTGACATTAGCCACCGCCTATGCGCTCATGGGATGGTCGATTGCCAATCAACTGAACGTCATGTGGTTAGATGCTGCCTACCTGTTACCCCTAATTTTCTACGGGCTGTTTCTGTTGATGCATGCCGCTAAGTGGCGCCTCTACGTTACCTGGTTGACCATTATGCTGATCGTGAACTACTACATGGCCTACATGATCTGTCTCTTCTTAATTTTGGCATTCATCTGGTTAGCCGTCGATCGCTGGACCAACTGGCGAGCATTACTGCGGCAAGGCAGTCAATTCGCCCTCAGTTCGGTGGCGAGTGGTCTACTCGCGGCGTTTGTCCTGCTACCAACGTGGTGGTCACTGTCGCAAAGCAAAGCCCAGTATACCGTCACCTCCTTTAAGTGGAAATTCGAATTCTTTCCACCAAAGATGATCGGCAAATTCTTCATGGGGGCCTTTAACTTTGATCAGATGCCCGATGGAACCGCCAACCTCTTCATCGGGGCAATTGCCTTGCTGGGAGCAATGTTTTTCTTCGCCGACCACCGTATCCAGCTTCGCAGTCGGATCGCCGCCGGCTTGGTCACAGTATTTCTAGCATTGTCCCTCTGTGTACAACCCTTGGATCTCCTATGGCACGCCGGCCAGTTTCCCGTTTGGTACCCCTACCGGTTCTCCTTTGTCGTAGCTTTCTGGCTCATTTGGTTAGCTGCCCAAACGCTGACCGATGACTTTGAACCCGGCTGGTTAGCCATCGCCGTAATCACCCTGATCATCACGATCGGTAGTGGCTACATCGCCCTAAACATCAAACATTTCAAGTATCTGCAAATGAATCAGGTCCTGCTGGGCTTGTTCTTTGTGATTCTAGCACTGGGGCTGATCACGCTCCCCGTGAAGCAGCACTGGATTTATCCTTTAACCTTCTTCGTCATTGGGGCAACTGAAATCTCCGCCAATGCCTTCATGTCCCTGAACAATATCAGCTACGTCTCACAGAGTGAGTATGGCAACTACACCCACGAACTGCAACGACTGGTTGATCACGTTCAGCAAAAAGACACCAGTGCTTACCGGATTGGTAAGACCTTCCTCCGAACCAAGGGTGACGCTTTCCAGACCGGCTTCAACGGTGGTGGCGTCTTCTCCTCCGTTCTGCCCAAGGCCGTCCCAACCTTCTTCGGTAACACCGGGAATCCGGATGGAGATGGCTTCGTTGAATACAGTAACGGCACCCTAGTGACCGACTCACTGCTGAACATGAAATACTACTTCCAGCAAAAACAACTGGCGGGTGCCCTTAGTGGTAGCAGTATGTTGCCTGCTTCCAGCAACAAGGCCGACCTGGCCGACTATCAATCGATTGGTCAAGATCATTGGGCCACCACCTACAAGAACCCGTATGCCCTACCAATGGGCTACGCTGCCAGTCGTGATATTCTGACACTTAAGAATAAGACCGCCGATCCCTCACAGTATCAAACCAACTGGTTGGCCGCTCTAACGGGTCACTCGGCGGACCGGCGGCTCTACACCGCCCAAAATTTCGATCAGGTCACCTTCCAAAATATTGGGCAACAGTCGAAGATCACTGGCGCCGTGCTTCAGAAGAAGAATCTGTTGAAGCCCGCCAAGATGACGCTGACATTCACACCAACCACTAATGACGCCTACTATCTAACCTTTGGGTCGACAGTTAATTCCGATAACGCCAACTTCGTCTTAAACGGTCAGGCGCTGAACCAGTACAAGACCTACCGTAATACCATCATGGTCAGTGTTGCCGATCACGCTAAGGGAAAGAAGCAGACGCTGACCATTCAGTTGAAGAAAGGGTCTCTGTGGCTAGATAACTTCACGCTATACCAGCTCAACACCCCCAAATTCAGGTCAGCCGTCACCGACCTGAAAGCCCACCCGTGGCACCTCACCAAACACAACAACCGCTACTTCAGCGGGTCCATCTCGACCGCTAACGCCGGTCAGGTACTCAACACATCCATCCCATACTCGCAGGGATGGCACGCAACCGTCAATGGTCACCCGGCCAAGACCTATAAGACCGTCGGCATGTTCACCGCTCTGAAGCTCCCTAAGGGCAAGAGTCAGGTCACCCTGTCCTATTGGCCACCACTGCTGAACCTCGGCTTGGCCATTAGCACCGGAACACTCATAGTTCTGACAGGTGGCTGGTGGTTCTTCCACCGGCGGCACTAACCACGTGGTCAAAATAAAGAAGCACGATGACAGCTAGCCATCGTGCTTCTTTTTGATCAATAGACACTTGACAAATCAGTGATCGAGTTCGCCATTGTCTTGATAGATATAGGTTGGACCATCCGTCACGGGATCGTAGTCAATGGTCAGGTCGTACCCGACGAAGAACCATTGGTCACCCTCGGTGATGTAATAGGTCACATCGTCTTTCTTCTCCGTCACGACGGGGTCGCGCGGATGGTCATCCGGTGTCATCCCCAGCGAGAAGCCTTCATGCACCGGCGTCTTACCGTAGACCTTACCAAAGAAACGAATTCCTCGGCCGGTCATGCCCATTTCGTTACGGAACCATTCGCTTGCCTTATCAGTCACAGTAATTTTCATCTTCACAAGACTCCTCCTCGCACGGTCCATGAATCCGTTTTCATAGTTCATTTATAACACGTTTAGCTTCCATTTAGCAAGTATTGTTTCACTATCTAGATTATGCTCGATTTAATTGCGCAAAACAAACTATTTGCTCAAAGAAAAAGCGCCGGCCCAACCTGGGCGACGCTTCATTTCTGCTATTCGACATCCAAAATCTTAACGGACATGTCGCCACCTGGCGTTTCAAAGGTGACTTCTTCACCCTTACGGTGACCTAACAAGCCCTTAGCAATGGCAGAGTCGTTAGAAATCTTACCAACCATTGGATCGGCCTCGGCAGCACCCACAATGGTGTATTCTTCGGGTTCTTCATCGGGTAATTCCTTGAAGACAACCTTCTTACCCACCGTCAGCTGATCCTTGTCGGTGCCATCGTTGTCAATGATTTCCGCGTATTGCAGCATCCGTTCAACGGTGCTGATTCGCGTTTCCAACATACTCTGTTCGTCCTTGGCTGATTCGTATTCCGAATTTTCGGACAAGTCCCCGTATGAACGGGCGATCTTAATCCGTTCGATAACGTCTGGTCGTTTGACCATCTTTAAGTTTTCTAATTCGGCTTGGAGTTTTTCCTTACCTTCTTCAGTCATTGGATACATTTTATCTTGTGCCACAGTGGCCACCCCTTTTACGCAATTTTTTTCATGTTGGCCTGGCCAACTTCATTTATGATTTTAGAAAAAGGCTAGCCTCATCGGCTAACCCGTCCTATTCTATATGGTTGTATCTGGATTGTCAAAAACTTCTTTGTTTCCGCTAGCTTCAAGGATTGCTCGAATCTTGGTTACCAAGAGATCGATAGCCACCTGATTCTCCCCACCTTCAGGAACAATCAAGTCCGCGTAACGCTTGGTTGGTTCAACAAATTGATGGTAAGTTGGCTTAACAGTCGCCAGGTATTGTTGAATAATCGAATCTAATGTCCGTCCCCGTTCGTTCATATCCCGTTCAATTCGGCGAATAATCCGAATATCATCATCCGTATCAACAAAGACCTTGATGTCCATCAGATCACGCAACCGTTCATCATCTAGAATTAAGATTCCTTCCAAGATGATGACGTCCCGTGGTTCTTGATGAATCGTTTTGTCACTCCGAGTTGATAAGGTGTAGTCATAGACCGGTTTTTCAATCGGCTCGTAATTCAACAACGTCTTCAACTGAGAAATCAACAGGTCCGTATCGAAGGCCAGTGGATGGTCATAGTTCACGGCTGCCCGTTCTTCCATGGTCATTTCGGACTGGTCATTGTAGTAGGAATCCTGTTGTAAAATCATGATTGAATGCCCAATTAACTGGTCAAAGATTGCCCGGCTAACGGTGGTCTTCCCACTCCCGGAACCCCCGGTAACTCCAATAATAATCGGTCGCTTTTTGTTTGCCAACTTTGTCGCCATCCTTTATTTATTATCGCTTGCTAATGAACTGGTTAACTTTTGATGCTCGTCATAGGTCCTAGAGAAGTAAACCTTCCCGGTCTTGCTATTGGCAATGAAGTAATAGTACCCCTTGCTCTTATCAGCAGGATGCAGGACCGACCTGATAGAATCTGTACTTGGACTATCGAATGGTCCTGGACCATACCCCGTATGAACGTAGAGGTTATACGGCGACTTGACCTTAAGATCCTTGTAAGTCAAATTTTTCTTGGTGGACTTCAACGCATATTGAATGGAAATGTCGGATTGTAAGGCCATTCCTGCCTTCAACCGGTTAAAGAAGACCCCCGCAATCTTGTTACGGTCCGACGGCGTTACCCCTTCGCGTTCGACCAGCGATGCCAAGGTTAAGGTCTCTTGAACCGTCAACTTTTGCTTCTTAATCGTTGCATAATCACCGGCCAAGTTCTGATCCGTCTTGGCTACCATTTGGGTCACAATGTCCTTAAGCGTCATCTTCTTACCAGCTTGATACGTGGCTGGGGCTAAATAACCTTCAAGACGATAACGAACATTCTTGGCCGATTTGGCCGAATTCAACAGCCGTGGGTACTTCGCCGCTAACTCATTAAAGAATGCTTGATCCTTCATCAATTTCAAGAATTCCTTCTTAGTGAAGTCCGTTTGGATGGGCACCTCGGTAGCCAACTGATCAACCGTTTCGCCTTCTCTGACTAACAGTTTACCCGCGGTACTCTGAATGGGCTCCGCGGAGCCCCCCTTTTGAAGCTGCTTGGCAATCTGCTTAAGCGTCATCGACGGGGTCAGCTGATAGTAGCCCGCTCGGAAATTGGTAAACTTATTTGACTTAACGTAGTAGTTAAAGACCATGCCACTTTTGACAACTTTCTTATCCTGTAAGATCTGACCAATCTTATTGGACGTTGCCCCCATCGGTACGTGCACCTGAACCACCTCGTGATTACTGGTATCCATTGGTTTTAAAGCCGTCTGAAAGTAATGATAACCAAAGAAACCAATAATGACCGCTAAAACAACGAGTAGGCTGGCCACGCCAATCATAATTCTGCGGCCAAACGACCGTTTATTTCCTGAGTCCTGCCGCGTAGGGGTGGGATCTGTGCCATTCTCCAACTTGTTTCCTCCGTTCTTTGCCATAATCTTCTCTATTATACAGAATTTATGAGGCTACGGAAACATGAAAGCGCTACTTTGATAAAAATGTAATCTTTGACCCCTTTTCAACAAAAAGTGCGCTTGATTTCATTTACAGAAATCAAGCGCACTTGCCATCCTTTAACGAATTTCAGCGTCCAAGTCGTCTTCAAGCCGCTGGGTGACCTTATCGAAGGCCTGGTTGACCTTGTCATCAACCAACGTTCCCTGCTTGTCTTGATAAGTTAAGGTATAGGCTAAAGACTTCTTGCCCTTTGGCACCTTGACCCCATCGTAAACGTCAAACAACTTAACGGATTGGAGATAAGCCCCGCCTCGCTTGTCGATCAACGCCATAATTTCTTCGTTGGTGGTTTCATCGCTAACCAGCATGGCAATGTCTCGCGTAATTGCTGGGTAACGAGAAATCAAATCGTATTGGTTTTCCTGCTTTGGCATATCGATGATCGCCTGCAGATTTAATTCAAAGACGTAGGTGGCCCCAATCTTGAATTG
Source organism: Levilactobacillus senmaizukei DSM 21775 = NBRC 103853 (assembly GCF_001592085.1). GTDB lineage: Bacteria > Bacillota > Bacilli > Lactobacillales > Lactobacillaceae > Levilactobacillus > Levilactobacillus senmaizukei. The sequence continues at coordinate 8,582 of NZ_BCWD01000016.1, read as the reverse complement.
CTTAGCAATCGATGGGTGGACCTGCCCGATGAAGCCGATTCGGTGACCATGAACGAGCACGTCAGCTGTTCGGCCGGGATGCATCTCTGGCATCTCGCTGTTAGCCACGAAGGAAACATCTCCGTTAACAGCCATGTCTTGTAGGTAAGCCTCAACGATTCCCTTCATTTGGAAAAAGTCGACAGCCTGGGCCGGTTGATTCCAGCCGGCAGGCATCAGAGTCCCGGTAATGACACCGGCAATATGTTCCTCTTCGCTAGGCCGGTCGTTGCCGTCTTCGCGGTAGAAGACTCGTCCTTGTTCATACAAGGCCACATCCTTCACCTTCCGCGCAGTGTTGTAAGCAATGTCATCCAGTAAGCCAGTAATCACATTCATCCGTAGGACGGCGTGATCGACACTCATTGGCCAAGCCAACTTAGTGATCTCACTAGCCTGCATGGTAAACATCTTCGCCTTATCTTCCGTCGTCAAGGCGTAAGAAATGGCTTGGTTTAACCCCAGACCCTCCAGAGAATGTCGCGTGGCCCGCATTAGCTTCTGAGCAGTCGTTAAAGTGCCCATCGTCATGCGCCCTGTTGGTAGCGTCGTTGGCAACTCATCATACCCGTAAATCCGAGCGACTTCTTCCAACAAATCGGCTGGAATATGGATATCATTACGCCGAACTGGCACCGTCACCGTCAGTGTGTCACCTTCGGCCATGACCGTAAATTCCAGGCTCTGCAAAATATGGATAACTTGGGCTTGGGTCAAATCCGTTCCCAAGACCGCATTAATATGGCCCATGCTGATCGTGATCACGGCTGGTTCTGGCTCATTGTCAGAACCAACGGCGGTACCGGTCTGTACCGCCCCATCGGCTAACTCGTTCATTAGCTGAGCGGCAGCGTCCAAGGCATCCTGTACGCCAGCCTGATTAACGCCCCGTTCAAATCGTTGGGAAGCATCCGTATGCAAGTTGTGACGTTGCGCCGCCTTACGAATATGGTCATGTTCAAAGACTGCGGCCTCGATGGCAACCGTCTTAGTCTGGTTGGTGATGGCGGCATCTAAACCACCCATGACCCCAGCTAACCCGATTGGTCGATTACTGTCGGCAATCACAATGTCTTGGTCCGTCAGTTCATGTTCCCCTTCATCCAAAGTGGTCAAAGGTTCACCGGCCGTGGCTGTCCGTACATAAACATCTTGCCCGTCAAATTTATCATAGTCAAAGGCATGCAACGGTTGACCGTATTTCAACATGATGTAGTTCGTGATATCAACCACATTGTTGATTGGCCGGTACCCGGCATTCCATAGACGAATCTGTAACCACATGGGACTTGGGGCAATCTTAACCTGCTTCACCAACCGCATTCGGTATTGCGGTGCTAGATCAGCGTCCACATGCAACGTCAGTTCGGAATCGATGGCCGCACCGCTTTCCTTAACGTTGGGTTGGTCCAATTCAACGGGTTGGTCATAAATAGCCGCCAGATCATGCAACGTCCCGTTCAAACTGAGCATATCCCCACGGTTAGGCGTGACATCAAGGTCGATCAGGCTGTCATTCATCCCAAGGTAATCATAGACTTCGTCCCCAGGCGTCGCGTCTGCGGGCAGAACATAAATTCCGTCAACATACTCCTTGGGTACCACGTCTTCACTGAATCCAATTTCCTGTAAGGCACAGACCATCCCTGCGGATGGCACGCCCCGCATCTTGGACTTCTTGATCTTCACGTTGCCGGCAATTCGTGAACCGGGTAAGGCAACAATAACGTTCTGATCCTTGGCGATATTGGGTGCACCACAAACAATTTGTAAGGGTTCATCTTCACCAACATCGATTTGGCAGATGTGAAGGTGATCGGAGTCGGGATGCATCTCAACTGAGAGTACGTGACCAACCACGATCTTCTTCAAACCTGCGCTTGGTTGCGTTACGCCGTCAACTTCAACGGAAGTTCGCTCAATCTTTTCGGCGAGGTCTGCGGGTGAAACATTTAAATCTAAATATTCGTTAATCCAGTTATATGAAATCTTCATGGTTGGCGATTATCCTTTCTTCGTAAATTGCTTGAGGAAGCGCACGTCATTGAGATAGAAGTTCCGAATGTCATCGACACCGTACTTCAACATAGCAAACCGGTCGGGACCCACACCAAAGGCAAACCCACCGTAAACGTCAGGATCGACGCCAGCCATCTTCAACACGTTAGGATGGACCATGCCGGCACCCAGCACTTCAATCCACCCGGTGTTCTTGCAGACGCCACAACCCTTACCGCCACAGTTGAAACAGGTGATGTCTGCTTCAACTGAGGGCTCGGTAAACGGAAAGTAACTTGGTCGAAGTCGCACGTCAAATTTGTCACCAAATAACTCGTGGGCCAGTACCTGTAGCGTTCCCTTTAAGTCAGCCATGGTAACATGCTTGTCGATGACTAACCCTTCTACTTGATGGAACTGATGCGAATGGGTCGGGTCATCGGTATCCCGCCGATAAACGACACCGGGAGAAATCATCTTCAATGGCCCCTGGCTAAAGTCATGCTTCTCTAGGGTCCGGGCCTGCATTGGCGACGTTTGTGTCCGCATTAAGATTTCCTTCGTAATGTAGAAGGTATCCTGCATGTCCCGTGCTGGATGATTCTTAGGTAAATTCATCATTTCGAAGTTGTACTTGTCCTCTTCAACTTCAGGACCATTCAGGACTTGATAACCCATCCCCAAGAACAGGTCTTCAATCTGGTCGATAATTTGCTGAATCACATGTGGTTCACCCTTGGCTACCGGTGTTCCCGGCAGGGTAACGTCAATCGCTTCCTTGGCCAACCGCGCATTTAAGACTGCGCGTTCCAGTTCTTCACGACGCTGCTCCAAGGCTGCGGTTAACTCGTCGCGGACCTTGTTCGCAAAGGCCCCAACCTTTGGCCGTTCATCGGCATTTAAATCCCGCATTCCACGGAGAACTTCCGTGATGGGACCCTTCTTTCCCAATAAACTAACCCGAACTTGGTTAACATCCTTGAGGTCATTTGACTTTTTGATCTCGGCCAAGCCACGTTGCTGTAGCTCGTCCAACTTATCTTTTAACGACATACGACATCCTCCAATTATTTTTCTACGACGGACAATTTGCTGACTGAGTCTGGAACTTCTCAAGAAACTGGGCAAATAAAAAAGCTCCGTCCCCTAGATTAGGGACGAAGCATCGCGGTACCACCCTGATTCAGTCTAGCATTCACTAAACCACACTCAGACGTGATAACGGTCACTTACCGGGCAGTCATTCATCGCTAACGCGAATCCCGTTGCCTACTCAAGAACTGAATTCACCGACAGCATTAGAGGCTGGCTTTCAGTCACGGCCAACCCTTCCTGACAAACTCCATCGATTACTACTTTTCTATCATCGTATTTGATTATTACATTCACTAAGGTTAGCCGAAAAAAACCGACCTGTCAACTACTTCTGGTCGGTTTCCGTTGAACAATACCACTTATCGGACCACGCATGAACCGCCGCCATCACGGCTTTAAATTCTTGGCCCTTTTGGGTTAATTCATATTCAATTAAGGCGTTATCTGGAAAGGTTTGACGAACAATCACGCCGTTCTCTTCCAATTCCTTCAATCGTTCCACGAGAACCCGGTCACTACAACGGGGCACCTTACGTGCCAAGTCGCGAAACCGCTGTGGTCCCTCGTGTAACAAGACATCAATGATTAAGCCGTTCCACTTTTTCCCCAAAAAAGAAAAGGTCTGCTCAAATCGGGGACACAGTGTGAAGTCGACCGATGAGTCTTCGTCAGTTTTTGACGTCATCATTTGCAAAGTTTCTGCCCCCAATCCTACTCTAGCTGTTCCTAAGCGTTCGGTGTCATTCGTTGCTTGAGTGCTGCCACTCGCTTACGCATGGGTCCACAAAATTCGTGAACGGCTTCGTAATCATCCACCAAGGAAACAATCGCACTCTCCCGGTATTTCGGCGTTGCCAACGTGGCACCCCACATGTGCTTCAAAATAATATCCTTCTCCATGGGACTCAGATCAGTCAGCTTCTCAGCATTCCTCAAAGCCACCCGCGGATGGATAAAGGCATGCGAACCCAAGTCAAACTTGGTTGTCCGCCAGTCATAATAAAACAAATCATGTAACAACCCGCCCCGTGCAGTGGCCCGGGTATTCAAACCAAGTTTCTTCGCAATCAAATAACTATTATAGGAAACTGAAATACAGTGGTCCAGTCGGTTTGAATGGTGGTGCTGGGTATAATTTGCCAGGCGTTGAACCGGCTCCTTTGCCAACAGATCAGAAACTAAAGCCAGGTACTCGGGGTCATCGCGCCAAGTCAGTTTGGTCATAAAATGCTTCCTTTTCATTTAGTATGGTTTTATTATTACTCTCAGTTACTGTATATCATACTTTCTTTTGGCCAGAATGCAACCATAACGATTCATAAAGCCCGCTGTTTAGCGATTCTTAACCTTTATGCCACAACCCGAAACATCACAACACCAGCCGCAATCGCGACGTTAAGCGACTCGGCCTGGCCCTTGATCGGAATGTAGAGATTAGTCGTGGTCATCGTTTGTAGATCCGGCGCCATGCCGTTACCCTCGTTGCCCATGACGATCGCGCCCGCAGTCATTGGGTTGACCTCGCGATAGTCCCTGGCTTTGGGGTCAAGGTTGGTCCCATAGACGGGCAACCCCCGACTGGTAAACGCTTTGATCCAGTCATGCAAATCGGCTTCAACCAGCTGCAGGTGATACTGACTTCCTTGCATTGCACGTAAAACCTTCGGTAGAAAACGACTCGCCGTCCCCTTACCAAATACGACCCCTGTGAGTCCCGCAGCATCGGCCGTACGAACCATCGTGCCAATGTTACCGGGGTCCTGAACATAATCCAAGAATAACCAGGTGCCCGCGGCAGTTGTCGGGTCGACCACCGTTGCGTTAGGCATAGGTAACGTCGCAAAAATTCCTTGCGGGGTTCCCGTGTCCCCAATGGTCTTCGCGATACTGTCGGTCAGCTCGAAGGTTGGCACTGCCTGTGGCAATTGCACCTCATGAGCCGCCAGCTCATCTGCCGTACCCATAATGGCGGTGAGTGGTTGCCGGGCCTTAATCGCTTCTTGAACCAAGTGCCAGCTTTCTAATAGGTAGCTTTGTGTTGCTTGACGTCCTTTTTTACTGCTCAACGACCGCCACTGCTTCACGCGTTTGTTTTGGCCGGATGTTATTTTTTCTCTCACGCTGATTACTCCCATCGACTCGTTTCTTTAAGTTTACCATACCCCTGGGCAGACTGACGGACTTGGCTTATGATAGTAGAAAAACTTCATTCAAAAGGAAGCGATGCTATGCTGACACAAAAGTGGCTTATTTCAGGCCGGGTTCAAGGCGTTGGGTTTCGGTGGTCCGCTCAGCAACTGGCGAACCAATTGGGCGTCACGGGAACCGTTCAAAACCTTCGAACCGGTCAGGTGGCCATCGTGGTCACCGGTGAACGCGAACAACTGGTGGCTTTCACCGATCGGCTTCAGCGTGGTCTCACCCCCTGGATTACCGTCGCCAATATTACGAAGACTGACTTGCCGGTCCACCATTTTGCGGACTTTCAGATAATTATTTGAAAAAGGCTACCAGATCAAGTAAGATATTTGATGTTGACGGCGTTTTCGCCGTCGGGGGCTACGTGCTCTACATCGCGAAAGATAAAGGGGTTCAAAACATAAAATGAAAATCTCCAAGAAAGTCTCGGTCACTGCGGCACTCGCAGGGCTCGCCCTGGTTTTAAGCGGCTGCGTCCAGACCAAGAATGGTAAGCCTTATGGCTTTGTCTACGACTACTTAGCCGTTCCCGGGCAACACGTTATGGATTGGTTCGCCAACGCCTTCGGTGGTAGTTATGGCTGGGCCATTATTATGCTGACCGTGGTCGTCCGGATGGTTCTGTTGCCATTGATGGTCCGTCAAATGCGGAGCTCCACCGTTCAACAAGAAAAGATTTCGATGATTCGACCACAGATGACAGAATTGCAAAAACGGCAGAAGGCTGCCAAGACACCAGATGAGCAAGCCGCTGCCGGGCAGGCGATGATGGCACTCTACAAAGATAATGGTATCAGCATGACCGGTGGGATTGGGTGTTTACCGCTCTTAATCCAAATGCCCGTCTTCGCTGCCTTATATGCCGCAATCCGGTACTCACCAGAACTTAGTGGATCGGTCTTCATGGGCATTCCCCTGGGAAAGTCCAGTTGGATCCTAGCCATCTTAGCGTTTCTTTCCTACCTGTTACAGGGCTACCTCACCATGTTAGGAATGCCGGAAGATCAGAAGAAACAAATGATGATTACCTTGCTGATGTCACCCGTGATGATTCTCTTCTTCACCATGAGCTCACCAGCCGGACTAGGCTTGTACTTCTTCGTTGGTGGACTGTTTGCCTGCCTACAAACTCTCATTATTAACTTCTACCGGCCAAAGATTCGTAAGGAAATTCAAGAACAGGTTAAGAATCGTCCAGCTCCAGTCGTGAAGCCAGCTCCCAAGCCGGTTGCGCCAACTGAGAAACAAAAACCAGTTGTCCCAACTAAAATCTCTGCGACCCACGAAAATAATCATAAAAGAAACGCCGGTAAGCAGCAACATCGGCGCTAAATGAAAAAAGTCCTTCCGACCATGTCGTCGGAAGGACTTTTTTGGTTAGGCGGTCACTTCTTGATAAATGGCTTCTTGTAACCAGCAAATTGAACAGTCACCAGCTGTAACTTCCAAAACTTTTCCAATATCAACGAGACCATTAATCAGACAAATGCCAAGGCCATTTAACCTGATTAGTTGTGTATGACAAAAAGGATAATAAAAGCAATTATCTAGCAAATTTCAGGAACTAAACCGTCGCCAAGTTTCGCTTCACACTACCCGGAATACGGTCATTCAACACGGCCGACCATGATTCAACATTCTGGCCCTTCGTTTCGATCTGCAGGAATTTATTAGGCTTCAGTCGCCACTGGGAATCGAAAGTTAATGTCCGAGATTTTCCAGCCGAGTTGTAAGTCAACAACTGGTAAGTATATTCCTTTTCACCAGCACCCCCAATATACTCACGAACGGGCTTGGCCGAGGTTGACGCATACACAGTTTCAGACTTTACTAGCGGGTTCACGTTATCCAGGGCCATCGCCCATTCCGAATGTTGATTGCGGGTCACCTGGGGAATAAACGCAGCCGTTAATCCCAGTCCCCCTATCAATAACGCGGCTAACCCCAATAGTCGTTTAATTATTTTCATGTTGATTCCTCCTGTATTGGTTAATTACTAGAGTAACTAACTAGTTATCCTAGAATACTGGATTAATCCGAACCTGTCAAGTCGCCTAATAAAATTATCCATAAAAAAACGACTAGCAAGCTAGTCGTCCGCATAATTTAGTGGTTCTATGATATCTGGTGTTGATGGAGAAATCCATCAACACCATTTTTAGTCAAAAAGAGAGGCATGTCACCTCTGTGCTACAATCAAGTCGACGAAAACCAATTGAAAGCGAGAATGATGACATGTCCCAAGAACAGTCTACAAGAAAACTACTGCAAATTAAAGACCAAAATATTACTAATTTTAGCGTACAAGATAATTCACGTGACGCTTTGCGAATCTATGCCGACCTGTCGTATACCGTAAATGTTTGCCCACGTTGTGGCAAACATGAAGTCGTTAGAAATGGCTTCAAAACAGTGAATATCAAGATTCCTAATATTAGCGAACGGACAGCTCTACTAATTTTACGCAAACAACGTTTTCTCTGCAAGAGCTGTGGCCACACACAAATTGCCCAAACACCTGTCGTAAAGAAAAAACATCAGATATCTCAAAGCATTAATCATAGCATTACAAAAGAGCTAACCACAGATCGAACTATGACCAGTATCGCTTCACAATACAACGTGTCGACTAACACAGTTAGTCGACAATTAGTAGCCCTTGGGAAGCAAACCAGGCCGGCATACAATGGTCTTCCCACTTCTTTGTGTATTGATGAGTTTCGTTCTACTGGCAATCAAATGAGCTTTATCGCTATTGATGCTAAAAAGCACGACCTTATCACCATCTTGCCAGGACGAAAGAACAAAGAAATTGGAGAATTTTTCCTAAATCACTATTCTCTAAAGAATAGGAAAAAAGTTACTCGTGTTGTCATGGACTTCAACGCACAATACCAATCCGTTATCCGTAAGATCTTCCCTAAAGCTGTAATAGTCGCCGACAATTTCCATCTGGTTCAAATGACCTTACGTTCACTGAACCAGACCCGCGTTCAGTTGATGAAACAATTCCCTAAAAAGACTCGTGAATATCGTGTTCTTAAGTATTATTGGCGTCTCTACTTGAAGAACTATAAAGACCTTGAGAAGACCAAAACACACTGGTTTTCACACCTTAAAGACCATTTAACCCAAGAGCAAGTTGTACTGGAAGGTGTAGAACTAAATCAGCAATTCAAAAACACCTATTACTCTGCCCACGCTTTAACCGAATCTATTCAAAAACGCGACTACTCCGCCTTTACCGAAGC
>NZ_BCWD01000015.1 GCF_001592085.1 Levilactobacillus senmaizukei DSM 21775 = NBRC 103853 | reverse complement strand
GTAATTCATAAGCGTTACTTTTGTGGAGCTTCTTCGTAGTCCCCATTAGGGCAAACGATTTGACTCCCACCACGAATTTTCTTAGCAACCAGGTAATGCCCGTCCTTAGGGCAATCACGGCCGACGGGCTTGTCCCATGAGACGAAGTCACAGTCTGGATAACGAGAACAGCCGTAGAAGATCCGGTTTTTCTTGGACTTCCGTTCGATGACTTGGCCCTTATGACAAACGGGACAGGTGACGCCAATTTCCTTGACGATTGCCTTGGTATTTCGGCAATCTGGGAAACGGGAACAGGCATAGAACTTACCGTAACGGCCCATCTTAATCACCATGGGTGCGCCACAGATATCACAGTCAAAGCCGGCTGGTTCATCGCGGATCTGGACCTTTTCGATGGCATCTTCGGCGTGTGCCACTTCGGTTGAGAATGGCTTGTAGAAGCTGTCAATAACCTTAACCCAGTCCTGATGACCTTCTTCAATCCCATCCAACTCATGTTCCAAGTTGGCGGTAAAGTCGACGTTAACCACATCTGGGAAGTAGTCGTTGATGATTTGGTCGACAATTTCCCCTAATTCCGTGGGTTCAAAGCGCCGGCCAACCAATTTAACATAGTACCGGCGTTGAATGGTGTCCAACGTTGGGGCATACGTCGATGGACGACCCACCCCATTTTCTTCCAAAGCCTTGATTAGGTTGGCTTCGGAGTAACGTGCAGGCGGCTGAGTAAAGTGTTGTGCCGGATCGGTCTTGGCTAACTTAACCTGGTCACCGATCTCAAGGTCGGGAAGCAGATTATCCTTTTCTTTACCGTCCTTATAAATCTTCAGGAACCCTTCGAACTTCATCTTCGAACCGTTGGCCCGGAATGTCACTCCATTTTGTTCAATGGTTACGGCCATGGTATCCATGATCGCATTGGTCATTTGGCTGGCAACAAACCGGTTCCAAATTAACTGGTAGAGTCGAAATTGGTCCCGCGTCAGCTTTTCTTTAAGGCTGGCTGGGGTCCGGAATACCGAGGTTGGGCGAATGGCTTCATGGGCATCCTGAGCGCCTTCAGGCAACTTACCCTTGATGGGCTTGGTTGCCGCAAACTCGGCCCCATACTTTTCATGAATGAAGGTTGAAGCTTCGTGCTTGGCAATGCTAGAGATCCGGGTGGAGTCGGTCCGCATATAGGTAATAAGCCCTTGCGTCCCTTCCTTACCCAAGTTGATCCCTTCGTAAAGCTGTTGCGCCGCCATCATCGTCTTCCGCGTCCGGAAGTTTAGCTTCCGGTTGGCGTCTTGTTGCATGGAACTCGTCGTGAATGGCGGCTGTGGTGACCGCTTCCGTTCCTTACGAACGACGTTGGTAATATCGAAATTACCTTTGCGGTCGAGCTTATTTAAGATGTCCTGAACGGCATCGTTGTCCTTCAGGCCGGCCTTCTTGCCGTTTAAGCCATAGAAACTGGCGTTAAAGGTGGCACGGCCCTTCTTAAATTCGGTATCGATGGTCCAGTATTCTTCAGGTTGAAAGGCTTTAATTTCCTTTTCCCGTTGAATAATCAATGACAGGGCGATGGATTGGACTCGCCCGGCACTGAGGCCCTTCTTAACCTTTTTCCATAGTAATGGTGAAATGGAATATCCCACCAACCGGTCCAAGATCCGCCGAGCCTGTTGGGCATCGACCAGGTCCATGTCGATCGAACGGGGCGTCTTAAAAGCCTCTTTAACGGCATCTTTAGTGATTTCGTTAAAGGTGACCCGGTTCTTGGCCGTTACGTCTAGATTTAGGACGTGGGCCAAATGCCAAGCAATGGATTCCCCTTCACGGTCAGGGTCAGATGCTAGATAAACGGCTTTGGCCTTCTTGGCTTCGGAACGTAGGCCTTTGATGACATCACCCTTACCCCGAATTGAGATGTAATGTGGGTCATAGTCATGCTCGACATCGACTCCCATTGAACTCTTAGGCAAGTCACGCACGTGGCCCAAACTAGGAACGACCTTGTAAGTCCGTCCTAAATACTTTTCAATCGTTTTAGCCTTTGCGGGCGATTCAACGATAACTAATTTTTTTTGCGGCGCCCGCCGCTTTTTGGTACTGGTTTTGGTTTTTGTCTTGGTAGGCAATGTACATTACTCCCTCGAATGAACAACGAAGATCCCTGTAAGGTCTGGGTTTCGTGTCCCCATAATTGATTATTTTGCGGAATTTTAAGTTCGCGAAATTTTTCACGTTTAATCCCACACATGATATTTCAACATAGGGTGGGTTGTCAACTAAAATTCTTCTATTATATGGCCGGAATTAAGAACTGGCTTTGCCCCCGCTAGAATTAATTCGTTCGTTCCCACCGAATTCTTTTGCGTGATCGGTCCTGGAACCGCAAGAATATTTCGGTTTTCCTGTAGGCCAATATTGGCGGTAATCAGACTTCCCGAATGGTGAGCGGCCTCCACGACGAGGATGGTCCGTGCCAATCCGGCAATGATACGGTTTCGTTCCGGAAAATGATGGCGCGCTCCGGGAGTTCCCAACGGATACTCCGAGAGCACCAGTTGTTCCCGCATCAACGTTGTCATGAGATCGCGGTTGCTGGCCGGATAACAGCGGTCGAGCCCGGTACCGATCACGGCCACGGTCTGCCCGTGATGGGCCAAGGCAACCTGATGACCTAGCGTATCGACGCCCTGGGCCAGCCCGGAGACAATACAAATCTGGTGATCGACGACGGCAGGCAATAGGCAACGCATGGCTTGGATGGCATACGCTGTGGGCTGCCGCGACCCAACGACCGCTAACTGTGTGGCCTGTAATAAACGAACGTCGCCCCGAAAGTATAGAGCAACCGGTGGCGCATAAATCTCACGCAGCTGGTCGGGATAGGCTTGATCAGCAATGGTCAGGCAGCCGCCAAAGATCAAATTTTTACGGACTTGGTCGTCGAGTCTTGGCGAGAATAGTTGCTCTCTGATCGCAATGGCTTGTGGACTCGTCAAGGTTGTCTCGCGACAGAGCTGGTCGACTAAGTCCGCCGTGAGTCCTGATAAAGTTGGCCGGGCTTGAATCCAATGCCAACAAGTTCGGCAAGCCTGCTGCCCGATGCCAGAAATCAGTGGTAAACGCATGAAAAAATCACGAAGTGTCAGTTGCATAGCCGCAACCTCCCTTTTCCTCTTTTGAGGATTAACTCCGTGATGACTGCTTAATTATCTTTTGTACCGGTGAAAAAGTTGTCCGATGAATCGGGGTAACCCCGCGGTCCGCGAGTCCAGTCAGGTGTTCCTTGGTGCCATAACCGGCATTGTTGGCGAACCCATAACCGGGGTATAGGACGTCGTAGGTGGCCATCAAATGGTCACGGTAGACCTTGGCCACGATGCTGGCTGCCGCGACGCTAGCGCTTTTTGCATCGCCTTTGATTAAGCGGGTTTGCGGAACCTGAACGGGGATCTGCATGGCATCAACGATTAGCTGCTGTGGGACAACCCCTAATCCCATGACCGCCCGCCGCATGGCCACCCGAGTAGCCTGGTAGATATTGATCTGGTCGATTAACTTGGGACTACCGATTCCCACGCTCACGGCCACCGCTTGCTCCAGGATCAAGGGATAAAGTCGTTCCCGTTCCTTGGCGGTTAACTGCTTAGAGTCATTCACCCAGGGAATATCAAAGTTGCGTGGTAAGATGACGGCACTGGTGACAACGGGGCCCGCCAGCGGGCCGCGCCCCACTTCGTCGATCCCAGCAACCTGGTCGCCTTGGGCCCAGAAGGTCCGCTCGTACTTGAGTCGTGCTTGAAAGGCCATTTCGGCGGCCTGAGCCTTGGCGATCCGCCGCTCAATTTGGCCGACTAATTGTTGGGCTCCCTTACGTGAATCCAAACGAAGCGTGGTTAAACGCTCATCTTTGAGGCTAACCACGTCGTTTAGATTCTGTTTTAGTTGGCTGAGGCTGGGTTGCTTAGTCACTGGCTGTCACCTCGCCTTGAGGTGCTCGATCCAAGGTAAATCCGCCAAGTTTTTTTCGCCGAGCATCTTGAATGAGGCGTTCACTGCCCCGTTCGTAGTCGTCTCGCATACCAATCTTACTGGTAATTTTCAGTAAAAGATCGACGTCACTCAGAGCCAGGTCAGCAGTACTTAAGTGGTAACGGTCCTGCAAAGCGTCCGCGTGATATTGACGGAAGAACCCCAATGCATACAGAGCGACATCGTCCTTAGCATACAGTTTTTCTTTGATAGCTCCGGTCAGAGCCAGTTTGAGCGCTGTTTCTTGATCCTTGAATTTTGGCCAGAGAATTCCGGGGGTATCCAGGAGTTCCAGTTGTTTGCTGGAACGTAGCCATTGTTGCCCCTTGGTAACCCCCGGGGTATTGCCAACCTGGGCTGCCTTGCGGTTAACCAAATGGTTCAGCAAGGTAGATTTGCCCACATTGGGCACCCCAACCGTCATGGCCCGAACTGGCCGTTCCTTCAGTCCTTTGGCCTGTTCCGCAGCTAATTTATCTGCCAAAAGATTGAGTGCCAGTTTCGTAATTTGTTTTGGGGTCACGTTGGCCCGAGAATCAATCGCAATCGCGCCCTTACCCTGACTACGGTAGTATCGAATCCAGGCTGCGGTTTGTTGCGGATCGGCCAAGTCCTGCTTGGTCAAGATGATTAAATGGGGCTTGTCCTTAGCGATCCGGGCAATCTCGGGATTTCTAGAGGCACCGGGAATTCGAGCATCGACGAGTTCAAATACAATATCGACCAGGTGAATATTTTCTTCCATCTGGCGAATGGCCTTGGCCATATGGCCGGGGAACCATTGAATGTTGCTCATAAGTTAATCTCCTTTGTTCATACAAAACGATTTATCGTTAATTTTAGCGCAGCAACTCTCACTCGGGAAATTGGGGCACTACCGATTGTTTAGGACGTCGCTAAACGGATTTTCGCTGGAGCTGACCAATTAGGCTAGTGCAGCGAGATAGAGTTGCCAAGCATCGTCAAAGATGGTCATCGATGGCAAGTAGCCGGCATTTTCCTCCAAATATTTTGAGATCTCGGTAAAGTCAGTTTCTTGTTTAGGAAAGGAACTGTCATAGAAGGCATTGTTGGCAAAAGTCGCGACCGGATCATAACTTTCGGGGTTACGTTGGGTCATTAGATATTGGTAAAAAGACTTTGGCATCTAAATCCTCCTTAGTTTTTGGGAATCCGGGCCTGGAAGACAAATTTTCCGGCGCCATTTAAATCAATCTTTTTGGCGGCATAGGACAACTTCTTGCCATGGCCAATGGCTGTTAAGTGTAAGGTCATCGTTTCATCCTTCACATTCATGGCGACCCACTTTGGTAACGGATAATTTTTATCGATGTAGCTCATCACAAAGCTTACCGGGACCGGTAAAGACCCAATTGAAAGTTTCTGCGCCTTTAATTTTACGTCCCCGGACGGCAAGACCGTTGGGTTAAACAGTAACACAAAGTTTACATTAGCCCCTAAGACTTTGGTCGAACCAGTCAGCATCGCGTGGTCGGTGACCTGGAAACGATACTTCAGTGGGTGTCCCTTCAAGGACTTGTTCACGTAGTAGTCGGCCAGGGCATTCACCTGTTTCTTGTTAAGCGTCACATTGACGTTAGTTCCACCGGTGACGGTCTTCGTGGTCGTAGCCGCTTGGTTACCCGAGAACACTTTGACACTCACGGTAACCGCGGTTAGTAGGATAATGGTGACTAGGGCAATAAAGCCCCACTTCCACCAATTCCGTGGTGCATTCGTTTTGGCACGTCGTTGCATGAATTAGGTTCCTCCTTACTTCAATAACCATTGCTGATGAGCCTGCATCTGCCGATAGGCATAGCGAGTCATCAGTCGATACCCCTTGGCATTTGGGTGAAAATGGTCTTCGTTGGACAAATAATCGTTGAGCTCGTCGCTACTATCACTCGCTAATATCTGAGTTTGGAAACTCTGGGCAGATAATTTGCCATCGTTAGCCTTTTGGGCGTCTCGTTTGAGCTTAGCCTGCTGCGTGGCCGACTTGAATTGGCCGACCGACATGGCCCGGCTGATGTTCACCATGTAAAGGTGGTCAAAGCCAGTGGCCGTTGCAATGGTCTTAGCATTCCAATCGTCGACTGCCTCCGTAATCTGATTCAGGTTGGCAAAGTAGACGTAGATCGGGTTATAAATCGTATAGAGATAAATGGGGGCATCTGGATTCAGTTCACGCACCACGGTCAACAACGACCTCAATCTTTTCTGATAGGCCGTTTCCGCCGAATCCAGTTGATGATTCAACTTCGATTGCTGGTTGATGGTGACATTTTTGGTTAGAGTTTGCAACAGATCATTGCCGCCGACGGTCATGGTAATGGCCTGAGCCTTCTTGACTTGACGTTGCATTTTACGACTCGCAGTGAGCCGTTGCTCGATCTGGTCACTCCGATCGCCCGACTTGCCATAGTTATGCATGATCACGCGCACGTGGTCCTTCTCATGAATCATGGTTTTTAATCGGCCGGTATAACCACCCTGCTTCTGATGGTCACCGACGCCTTCGGTTAAGGAGTCTCCTAATGCCACCACGCGAACCACTGACCGTTTGTTGTTTGGGGTACTTGAGACGGTTGTCCGCGCGCCCGGATGCCAATACGTGACGACAGCTAGGATAATTAAGACGACCAGCAAGGCAACCCCAATCACCTTGCTTAGATTTTTGAGTTTCATGTTAGATCCCCCTCAGGATAAAGAAAAAGCGGTGACGTCGCCACCCCTTCTTCCAAGAACACAGTTACTATTTAGTTGGGTCGGTATAGTACATCAGAGCAAACGCACCCATACCACCATGAGTGGCGATGATTGGGACGGTCTCACGTACTAACACATCTTGCTTAGGGAATAGTTCGTGCAGGTGGCTGGTGACCTTGTCGACGGACTCAAAGGCCTCAACATGTGAGATTCCCATCGCCATGATGTCTGGCGTTTGTTTCATTTGGTCATAGACTTTATCAAAGTACCGGTCAATGGTCTTCATTCCCCGACCCTTAGCCCGGATCTTGAGTTCACCACCCGTAACTTGGAGAACGACTTTGATATTTAATAACGAGGTTAACATACCTGCCGCGCGGCTTAAACGGCCACCCTTTAGAATGTTCTCTAAGGTCACAATCCCCATAAAGAGATGGGTGTGATCACGAACGGCCACGGCCCGGTCAAGAATGGTTTGCTTATCGGCGTCGGCCGCTGCAAGCTTGGCCGCTTCAACGACCTGAAAACCCAGAGCTTGGTCGGTGTATTGGCTATCAACTACGGTCACGTCGGTCTTAGTCAATTGCGCAGCCTGTTCGGCGGTGTGGACGGTACCACTGATAGCCGCTAACATGGTAAAACAGATTACGGAACTGCCGTCTGCTCCCAACTTGTCAAAGGTCTCAACAAACTTGCCTAATGGTGGTTGGCTGGTCTTTGGTAAGGTCTTCGACGTTTTCATTTTTTCGATAAATTCTTTATTTGTGATGGATTCCCGTTCAACGTAAATCGTGTCATCAATCATGACCGTTAACGGGATGATGGTGATGTCGTAATCTTGGATTTGCTGTTCGGTAAGCCCGGCAGACGAATCCGTAACGATTTTAATTTTAGCCATTAGGTCCCACTCTTTCTAACCAGAGAATTTGGTTTATGCTACAATATGCGTAATGAAACATACAGTAGTAGTATAGCAGAGTTAATAACATTTTTTAAGTAGGAGTTATCGGGCTTGGCTGCCCGCTAACCCTGTTAGGAGGATTGAGCTTGCCAAATACACGGAGCCGTACCTATCAGATCATTAATGAAATCTTAAACGCCGCCACTCATGGAATTGGTGCCGCCTTGAGTATTGCGGGATTGGTCATCTTGATTCTACAAGCCCACGCCCACGGGGGCGTCCTAAGGATGACCACCTTTACCATTTATGGCATCATTCTAGTCTTATTCTATTTAGCTTCAACCCTATTTCATAGCCTGTACTTTACTCGCGCCAGCCACGTGTTTCAAATATTTGATCACTGTGCTATCTACCTCCTGATTGCCGGAACCTATACGCCTTTCAGCCTGGTGGTGGTTGGCGGTAAGCTTGGTTGGACGATGTTTGGCATCATTTGGGCCATGGCCATCCTGGGAATTATTTACAAGGCCATTTGGTTGGGCCAATACCAAAAGCTCTCAACGATCATCTATGTGGTCATGGGCTGGATGTGTCTCATGGGGATTCAACCCCTGTATCACGGCTTAGGCCCCGTTGGATTCCTACTGTTATTCTTGGGTGGTGTGGCATTTACCGCAGGCGCCGTTCTTTATAGCTTCAAGAACGTGCCCTTTGGTCATGTCATCTGGCACCTGTTTGTCATGCTGGGCACGGCCCTCATGTACTTCAGCATCTTGTTATACGCCTAAACCCAAATGAAAATGGATGTGAGAAATTAATTTCTCACATCCATTTTTTAGTTACGTTGATATTGTTCAAATCGATAATCATATGGATTGGCGGCATCATGCATACCCGTTTGACATTTCACCAAGTTAAATTGGTCATAGTCAATCGCGGGCATCCAAGTGTCGCCACGAAAGTCGGCATCAATGACGGTGCGGTAGAGCCAATCGACATCATCCAGTAATGCCGCAAAAATTTGGGCGCCGCCCACGACGAACAGCTTCTCGGTTGGCCGTTCACGGGCATACCCACGGATAGCCTCGATGCTGTGAAGGATCACAACCTCATCTGGAAACTTTTCCGCAGCTTGATGGGTGACCACCACATTTGTTCGGTTAGGTAGTGGCCGCTTAAACGATGCGAAGGTTTTGGCCCCCGCGATAACCGTGTGACCAGTCGTAGCGGTCTTAAAGAAGTGCATGTCAGCGGGTAAATGCCAAGGTAATTGCCCGTTTTGACCAATCACCCCATCGTGACCTTCCGCCCAAAGAAAGATTAACATCAGAATACCACCCTTCTAGACGGCAACTGGCGCTTTAATCGCCGGTGCCGGATCGTAACCAGTGAGCTTAATATCGGCCATTTCATAATCAAAAATGCTGGACTTGTCGGGATTCAACCAGAGCTGTGGCGCTGCCTTAGGGGTTCGCGTCAACTGCTCCGTAATCTGGTCAATGTGATTGCTGTAAATGTGGGCGTCACCTAGGGTGTGAACGAAGTCACCCACCTCCAGACCGACTTCCTTAGCAATTAAGGAGGTTAGCAGGGCATAGCTCGCGATATTAAACGGCACGCCTAGGAAGATGTCTCCGCTCCGCTGATAAAGCTGACAGCTCAATTTACCGTCGTTGACGTAGAATTGGAATAACGTGTGACAAGGTGGCAATGCCATGGAAGGCACATCGGCCGGATTCCAAGCTGAAACGATCATCCGGCGTGAATCCGGATGAGTTCGCAAGGTTTCAATGACGTTGGCCAGTTGGTCAATGGTTTCGCCATTGTGCCCTTGCCAGGCCCGCCACTGGCTACCGTAAACCAGCCCCAGGTCGCCATACTTGTCGCCGAAGACCTGATCGTTCAAAACACGCTCGCAGAAGGTGTTCTTTTCCGCTTGGTACTGAGCGTTAAAATCCGGATCGGTCAAAGAACGTCGACCGAAATCGGTCATGTCTGGCCCCTGATAGTCTGAACTTTCGACATACCGCTGAAAGGCCCACTCGTCCCAAATGTGATTATGATGCTGGAGCAGGTAACGGATATTCGTATCGCCCTTTAAGAACCACAGCAGTTCCGACTTGATTAAGCCGAAGGGAACTTTTTTGGTGGTTAGGAGTGGGAAACCTTCTTGAAGGTTAAACCGCATCTGGTAGCCAAATAAACTAATCGTTCCAGTACCCGTACGGTCGGTTTTCTTGTGACCGGTCGTGAGCACCGTTTTTGCTAAATCTAGATAGGCATCTTCTAACATGGTTGCCGCTCCTATTCCGCGTATTCGCTCAAGTATTCCCAACGCGTCATCTTATCGTCGAGTTGCTGATCGAGGTCATCTAGTTGTGATTGTAATTCGGCCAGCTTGCCATAGTCATCACCGTTGGCGTTCATCGCCGTTTGAACCTGTGACTTTTGATCCTCCAGGCCATCAATCTCGCCTTCAATACCTTCCCATTCCTTTTGTTCGGCATAGGTCAGCTTGACCTTTTTCTTCGGTTGGTCCGAGGGACTATTTGCCGGCTTGGCGGGTGCCTTTGGTTTGGCCTTGGTCGCCTGCTTGGATTCCGCTTGGCTGGCAGCCAGGTAGCTACTAAATTGACCAGAATACCGATCAATCTTACCGTTACCATCGAAGATGAGTAACCGGTCGGCGACCTTATCCAGGAAGTACCGGTCATGAGAAACCGTGATCACAGTGCCAGCGAATTGGGAAATGTAGTCTTCCAGTACCGTCAACGTGCTGATATCCAAGTCATTGGTCGGTTCATCTAGGAGTAAAACGTTTGGTTGTTCCATCAGGAGCTTCAGCAGGTAGAGCCGGCGCTTCTCCCCACCAGAAAGCTTGCGGATTAGGGTCCCATGCATAAACCTTGGGAACAGGAATTGTTCGAGAAGCTCCGTAACACTAACGGAATTCCCTTGCTTATCGGTCACCTGTTGGCCAACTTCGGATAGATAACTAATCATTCGCTTGTCTTCGGGAATGGGCTCGATTTGTTGGGTATAGTAGGCCATCTTGACCGTTTCTCCAATCGAGATGATCCCAGAATCCAAGGGTAGGCGGTCGGCGATAACGTTCAACAGGCTGGACTTCCCCGCGCCGTTTTCCCCACTGATCCCGATGCGTTCACCACCCTGAATCAGGTCACTGAAGTCCTTCAGGATCACATGCCCGCCTAAGGATAAACTGGCATCTTTGAGTTCGATAACCTTTTTACCAAGTCGTTGTTGACCCAGTGAAATGGCGACATGATGTTCAACTTGGCGGGTTCCTTGTTGACTCTCAATGTCATTGAACCGATTGATCCGGGCCTGCTGCTTGGTTGAACGGGCCTGCGCACCCGCGCGCATCCAGGCTAATTCCTGCTGGTAGAGGCGCTTTTGTTTCTTCTCGGCCTCAGCCTCCAAGTTGACGCGTTCGGCTTTTTGTTGGACGTAAGCCTGGTAATTTCCAGGATACTGATAGAGCTTCCCGAAGTCGAGTTCCCAAATCTGGTTGGCAATTTGGTCCAGGAAGTACCGGTCATGGGTCACGACCAGTAAGGCCCCTTTGTAGGAAGCCAAGTACTGTTGCAGCCAGGCAATCGAATCGAAGTCCAAGTGGTTTGTCGGTTCGTCTAGTAATAGTAAGTCAGGCGATTGAATCAAGACCTGTGCTAGGCCAACTCGCTTGATTTGGCCACCGGACATGGTCTTAATCGATTGTGACAGATCGGTGATCTTCAATTGGGTTAGGATGGTTTTAACGTCGCTCTCAGCCGTCCAGGCCTCTTCTTCGTTCATCTGGGCTTCCGCATCCAGATACCGTTTCTGATCCGTGTCGTCTTCCGGATGAGCCCCATAAGCCGCTAATGCCGCCTCGTATCGCCGAATCGTGACGAAGACTGGCTGGTCACCGGAGAATACGGCGTCCATCACCGTTAGGTTCTCATCCAGATCGGGCTTTTGCGTTAAATACCCAATGGTGTAGTCCTTAGGCGTGGTGAGCTCCCCATCGGGTTCGTTAGCAATCCCGGCCAAAGTGTTCAGTAGTGACGTCTTCCCACTCCCATTGACCCCGATCAGGCCAATACGATCGTGTTCATTAATAATGAAGTTAAGATCATCGAATAAGGTTTTTTCTCCGTAAGTTCGATGTAAATGTTCCGCTCTTAATGTCTGCATAATCTCTTCACTTTCTTATCTTACAGTCTATGATTACTGAATTGCCGCAATCAGTTGGGACGCATCGTTGGTCAGTTCACCGCAAACGACTCGTTGCTCGAGCGTTTGCAGGTCCTGACCTAATTGTGGTCCCGGTTGCACGCCGGCCTGCATGAGATCGCGACCGGTGACGGCAAGTTCTTTCTTGGATTGAATGGGTAAGTCGGCCCATTGTGTGGCTAATTGTGACCCGCGATCGGGTGCTCCCAAGATGAGCGCCACCTCGTTGGCAATGGTGAGTCGCTCACCGCCGCACTGGTAGACCTCCCAGGGTTGGAGTTCACGCTCCAACAATAATCGCGCGGCAGTAGTTGTTGCTTGAACGTCCGTAATCATTTGATTAGCGGTTTTCCAGGCCTTCAAAAAGGGGCTAATTTGACTAGCATCCAGGCTAAATTGGGTGGTCAATAGGCTCCATGCCGCCGTTTCGGAGGACATTCCCGTGCTCAGTCGCTCACTGAGGTCGTTCAGTGAAGCCTCATGCCCAGAAAACTCTGGGCAGTATTGCCAAAGACCGGTTGTCATAAACGCAGCCAGACCGCGCTTAGGGGTCTGTCCTTGCAGGAGCTTGAGAAGTTCAACCTGTGTCCGTTCAACCGCAATCTTTGCCAGTAACGACGCGTGATCGGCAATCGCCGTCAAGGTTGCTGGTACGATGGTAAAGTCCAGTTGACTGGCAAAACGCACGGCCCGCATCATCCGCAAAGCATCCTCATGAAAACGCTGCTCCGGATCCCCAACGGCTCGCAGTTGCTTGGCCGATAAGTCGGCTAGGCCATCGAACAGGTCGATGACTTCCCCATTTTCCTTCATCGCCAGGGCATTAATTGTAAAGTCCCGTCGCTTCAAGTCTTCAGCTAGTGACCGGACGAAGGTGACCTGGTCGGGCCGTCGATAATCGGTATAGGTTGATTCTGATCGAAAGGTTGTCGTTTCGTAGCCGGTTCCATGGTCTAAGATCATCACGGTACCGTGTTCGATGCCGGTGTCCACGGTCCGTTTGAACAGGCGCTTAACCTCTTCCGGATAGGCACTGGTGGCAATATCAACGTCATGGATTTTTTTGCCTAGGATGGTATCGCGGACGCTTCCCCCGACAAAATAGGCCTCGTAGCCGGCAGCTTCAATCGTTTGCAGAACTGGTCGCGCCAATTCAAATTCTTGTGGTAAGTGTTCTAGTTTCAAATTATTCACCCTTCTACCAGCAATTTCTGTTGTGGTTCCCTATGTCAGTCTAACAGATTCCCTGTCAGAATTGAATTGAAACCCCGAATTGGTCCCGTGGTTTCACCGGTTCCTGTGCTATGATGAAAGGTAGTAAACGTCTTCGGCGAGGAGTAGATTTGGATGAGTACGAGTAAGGATGAATCAATTCGGTTAATTGACTTAGTCATGATTGGCATTGGTTGTGCCATGTTTGGTTTTGGGCTGGTCTTTTTCAACATCGCAAACCATTTGGCGGACGGTGGGGTATCAGGGATCACGCTTATTTTTCGGGCCTTGTTTCACATCGATCCAGCTTACTCGACCATTATCATTAACGTGCCCCTGATCTTGATTGGCTGGCGGTATCTAGGTCGGCAATCTCTAATTTATACCATTTATGGCACCTTCATGCTGTCCCTGTTCTTATGGGTTTGGCAACGAGTCCCCATCCATATCGCCCTACACGGTGACCTGCTACTGTCTGCTCTGGGTGCTGGAATTATCGGTGGATTTGGCTCTGGGTTGTTGTACCGGTATGGTGGAACAACCGGAGGGACCGATATCATTGCCCGAATCTTTGAACGTTTTCGGGGCGTCCCCATGGGTCAGACACTCCTGTGGCTGGATGTGATTGTGCTGATGTTTTCATTGGTCTATATCGATATTCAACACATGGCCTACACCCTGATTTATTCCTACGTCTTTGCTCGAATTGTTAATTTCACTCAGGAAGGCGCCTATGCTGCTCGGGGCGTCATCGTGGTTTCCGATTTACATCAGGCGATTGCGGATGAGATCATGGATGAGCTCCAACGAGGGGTTAGCCTCATTCATGGAGAAGGCGGCTACTCCCACCAGCAACGACAAATGATTTACGTCGTCGTAGCCCCTAGTGAGTTACACCGGCTTCGACAAATCATTCAGCGGAACGATCCGCGTGCGTTTGTCTCCGTGATTAACGTGAATGAAGCTTTAGGTGAAGGATTTAGTTTTGAAATTCCTCAGAAAAACTGGTTCAGTCGGTTTCGACATTGAGTTCTGGGTTGGCAACCGCGGTTTTTGCGGTTGCTTTTTTTGATGGAGATAAGTTAAAGTAATTATTGTGTGCTAACTAAAAAGGCAACCTCAATTAAGAAGTTACCCCGGGAATTATTAGTCTTGATAACCTTCTAACATCATCGCCATGTCGGCATCGTCTGGTACCACCTGCAGATAAGCCTTCAGCAGCTTAACTACTTGGTCACTAGCCCCTTCTTCTCGATAGAAGTAGATCGCTGACTGTAAGAAGTCCGCCTGGTCCATGAAGAATGGTTGCGCAGCATCATAATACTTGCGTGCCAGCTCAAAGTCTTCTTGGTGTTCGGCGGTCGCTGCTAAATTCCAATACAACTGGGGATCGGCGTCGTCGTTCTTCACGTACGGTTGAACCAACTTGGCGTTATCCGCCCACCGTTCTTGCTTGACGTACAGATTACTCAATTGAATAACCGCGTTCAGATCGTCCCCATCGAGCTCATGCCCATGTTCCAGGTAGGATTCCGCCAGCTTCTCATCATCCAATTTAGTGGCGACGTGCGCCGCTTGCAGCCAAAGCTTCTCATTGTACTGGTCAACCCCCAAACCTTCTTGGAGCGTCGTCAAGGCCTCAGGAAGGCGGTTCTCTTCCTCGAGGGCCTGTCCCAGGTACGGGTACAGTGAGGTGTAATGCGCATCGGTATCCTTTAATTCCTCAAACAACCGGATGGCCGACGTCCGGTCCTTCAATTGAAGGTAAGTAAATGCCGTTTCAAATTTAACGTCCGGAGTCATTTCACCAGAGTGAATCTGCTTCAGGTACCCAATCGCCTGTTCAAAACGCCCGGCGTTAGCATATGCCACTCCAAGCCGTTCAACGATATTCACCCGAGACAGCGTGGTCGTCCCCGCCATAATCAGATCCAAATACAGCGGAATCGCCTTCTGAAATTCTCGCATGGTAAAATATAATTCCGCTAGGGCAAACGTGATGACCGGCTCGTCTGGTGCCAATTCTTTAGCCGTTAGGAGCTTCTGTTCGCTGACCTCGAATAGTTCCTGGGTTTGGTACAGATCGGCCGCTACCAGCAGAGATTCAACATATGCGGGAGAATCCGGCTTAACCTGGTTCAAGTAATCCAGCGCCTCATCGTTCTTATCCTCGTCGATGGCGATGTCGGCCAAATTAGTCCGCAATTCGTCTTCGTCGGGAAACTTTTCGAGCAGTTTTTCATAAATTCGCCGAGACTGATTCAAGAAGCCTAGGGAGTAGAGCTCTTCTGCCAGACTAAACAGGGTATCGTCGTCATCGTGGCGCAGTGCCAAGGCGTACTGCTTCTTAAAGTCCTCAAGTTGCCCCTTTTCCAATTGATCTAATGCTGATTGTGCATAGCTCATGACCCGCCTCCATTACGTGTTTTTGTTTTAATGTTCAATTTAATTTTAGCGTATTAAAAAACCAGCCCAGTAAGGACCGGACTGGCCTTTCAACGGTTAAATAATTAATTTAATTACTTAACAGCATCCTTCAAAGCTTTACCTGGCTTGAATGCAGGTACCTTGCTTGCAGGAATTTGGATTTCTTGTCCAGTTTGTGGGTTACGGCCCTTACGAGCTGCACGTTCACGAACTTCAAAGTTACCAAAGCCGATCAATTGAACCTTTTCGCCTTTTGCTAACGTTGCTTGGACAGAATCGAAGACTG
This sequence comes from Levilactobacillus senmaizukei DSM 21775 = NBRC 103853, assembly GCF_001592085.1. Classification (GTDB taxonomy): domain Bacteria; phylum Bacillota; class Bacilli; order Lactobacillales; family Lactobacillaceae; genus Levilactobacillus; species Levilactobacillus senmaizukei. Next base: position 42,732 of record NZ_BCWD01000015.1, on the reverse strand, counting down.
CGTCTACAGCAGCCGTTGCGTCCTTTTTAGTTAAGCCAGTTGCAGTTGCAACATCGCTAACCAATTGTGCTTTGTTTGCCATGTGTGAATTCACCTCCTGAATAGAAGCTTAGATGAATGAACATCTAGTGGTCATTTTTGAGTGGTCCAAAAATGATGAAACAAATACGGTCAGCCGCATCATTTCTTTATCAAAGATAGCACAGGAAGCCTTGTATGACAAGGGATAACGGCATTTTTTACTAATTAACAGCTCAAAATTCTCATTTTTACTGAAAAATCGTTAAAATCCTGTTAAAACCCTTTCCTACGCCGATTCAACTACTTTCGTGCCCGTTCAATCAGGTGAATAGGTGTCCCCTCAAAATCGAAGTGTTCCCGGATCTGATTTTCCAAGAATCGTTCGTAGGAGAAGTGCATCATCTTCGGATCGTTCACGAAAACCACGAAGGTTGGTGGTGCCACGGCCACTTGCGTCGCGTAGTAAACCCGCAACCGCTTCCCGTTATCGGAAGGCGTTGGGTTTAAGGCGATGGCATCCATAATCACGTCGTTCAGAGTTGCCGATTGAACCCGTTGATTATGGTTCTTAGCCACACGTTCAATCATTGCTGGCAGCTGTTCCAACCGTTGTCCGGTCTTCGCCGACACAAAGACGATCGGTGCGTAGCTCAGATATTGGAATTCAATCCGGATAAGGTTTTGAAAGTCAGTTAACGTATGGTTATCCTTCTTCAGGGTATCCCACTTGTTAACCAAGATGATAATCCCTCGACCTGCCTCATGGGCATAGCCCGCAACCCGCTTGTCTTGCTCGCGAATCCCCTCTTCGGCATTCAGGACCATCAAGACCACGTCGGAATCATCGATCGCTCGCATCGCCCGCATGACACTGTAACGTTCCGTATTTTCGTAGACCTTGCCGCGTTTACGAATCCCGGCCGTGTCGACCATCGTAAACTTGGTATCATCGGCTGTAAACTTGGTGTCAACAGCATCACGGGTCGTTCCGGCAATATTAGAAACGATCACCCGGTCTTCACCAAGCATCGCGTTAACCAAGGAGGACTTCCCGACGTTAGGCCGACCAATCAGGCTGAAACGAATCGAATCATCCTTCGGACCAGCTTCCTTTGCGGGAAACTCCTTCACAACAGCATCCAACAGGTCCCCAAGACCCAGGCCATGGGCCCCGGAAACCGGATAAGGTTCGCCAAAACCAAGCGAGTAGAAGTCATAAATTGACTCCCGGGTCTCTGGATTGTCGGCCTTATTAACGGCCAACAGAACCGGCTTATCGGCCCGGTATAAAATTTTGGCAACCTTCTCATCAGCATCCGTCACACCTTCAGGCGCACTGGCAATAAAGACAATGACATCTGCCTCTTCAATCGCAATTTCTGCTTGCTGAGTAATTTGTGTTAGAAATGGTTCATCACCGAGGTCAATCCCCCCGGTATCAATCATTCGAAACTCAGTCCCCAACCATTCCGCGCGAGTATAGATCCGGTCACGCGTGACCCCGGGAGTATCTTCCACGATAGAGATCCGTTCACCGGCGATCCGGTTGAACAACGTTGATTTACCCACATTAGGTCGACCAACAATGGCAACTACTGGAAATGCCACGACAATCCCTCCTTTTACATCATTCTCATTTGACATGAAAAAGGTCCAGAACGAAACCAACAAAGTTCCGCTCTAGACCCAATTCTCAACCAAACGTATTAGTTGTTTTCGTTATCTTCCATATCCTTCTTAAGGCTATCACCAATCAGATCACCTAAGGAGAAACCAGTGCTTTCTTCTGGGGCGTTAGCCGTTGAAGTTTCAGCAGAGTTCCGGTTGTTACGACGACGGTTGTTGTTACCACCGTTGTTGCTCCGGCTACGGTTGTTGTTATTGCTGCTCCGGTCTTCAGAACCTTCGTCAGCGGATTGTGGCTTTTCTTCAAGGGCCTTGATGGACAATGCCAAACGGTGATCGTCTGGACGAACATCCAAGACCTTAACCTTGATCTCTTGACCAACCTTCAAAACGTCAGCAGGCGTTGCAATGTGTTGGTGGGAAATCTGGGAAATGTGAACCAAGCCTTCAACGCCAGGGAATACTTCAACGAAGGCCCCAAAGCTAGTCAAACGCTTAACAGTTCCGTCTAAGACGCTACCTTGTGGGGCTTTGTCTTCGATACCATCCCAAGGTTCTGGTAAGGTTTGCTTGATAGAAAGTGAAATCCGGTCGCGGTCTGGGTCAACTGATAAGACCTTAACCTTAACGTCTTGGCCAACCTTCAAGACATCGCTAGGCTTTTCAACCCGTTCAAAAGCGATTTCTGAAACGTGGACCAAGCCATCGACACCACCAAGGTCAACGAATGCACCGAAGCTAGTCAGACGAGCAACTTTGCCTTCGACAATGTCGCCGGCAGTTAACTTAGCCATGATTTCTTCCTTTTGTGCAGCGCGTTCCTTTTCAACGATAGCCCGGTGAGATAAGATCAACCGGTTTTCGCTAGGTTCAATTTCAACGATCTTGAATTCAAGCGTCTGGCCCTTGAATTGAGCAAGATCTTCAACGAAGTGGTCAGAAACCATGGATGCAGGAACGAATCCACGGACACCAGCATCAACAACCAGGCCACCTTTAACAACTTGGGTAACTGGTGCAGTCAATGTGTGACCTGCTTCGAATTCCTTTTGGATGTCGTCCCAAACCTTACGGGCTTCCAAACGACGTTGAGACAGTAAGTAGCTACCGCCTTCCTTATCCGTACCAATCCGAGAAATTACGACGAGGTCTAAGACGTCCCCGACTTTAATTACAGAGTTAATATCGTCAACTGGCTTAGTGGAAAGTTCCTTCTTGGGAACAACCCCTTCAATACCAGTATCAGCAATACCGACGATTGCTTGTTGGTCGTCATCGATTGTTAAGATTTCACCCTTAACAACGTCACCGACTTTAACGTTGTCGATGCTGTTTAAAGCATCTAATAATTCATTGTTTTCACTGTTTTGACTCGTGCCATTTTCACTCATGCGAATTTTTCCTCCTTGCGACAACTCTATATACTATTTTAGCTGATTGTTTCTGTAAAAGCTAGTAAAAAGCCCATATTATAGGGATTCTTTTTCTTTGATGATTTCAGCAATCTTATCGGCGACCTGATCAATTGACATTGAGGTCGTATCTAACCGAATGGCGTCTGCTGCTTGTGTAAGCGGTGAGACCTTCCGAGTAGAATCCTTACGGTCCCGCTCCTCAATCTCATGCTTGAGGGTTGCCAGTGGCGTTGTAATCCCCTTGGCCGCGTTATCCTTCAAGCGTCGTTGTGCCCGCTCATCAACACTGGCAACCAAGAAAATTTTAACCTCTGCATCAGGTAATACCGTCGATCCGATGTCCCGGCCATCCATAACGATCTTACCGGCATCGGCAATCGTTCGTTGCCGGGCCGTCAATTCCTTACGGACTGCCGGCAACGCCGATACAGCAGAAACGGAATTGGTGACGTCCGGCTGGCGAATGGCCAACGTCACGTCAGTTTGGTCAACAAAGACCTTTTGGACAGGCTCACCCGGCTCAAACCGAATGGTAATCGAATCTAATAATTGTTTAACCGCGGCCTCATCATCTAAGGCAACGCCCGCTTGTAAGACTTTCCAAGTAATAGCGCGATACATAGCCCCGGTATCACAATATATGTAATGAAAGCGTGTTGCGACAATCTTAGCAACCGTGCTCTTGCCGGCCGAAGCGGGACCATCAATGGCTACTTGTAATCCTTGTTTCTCCATGAAATCCAGACTCCCTCTAAAATTATTTATCTACCGAACTCGCAGCCGTTGTCCGGGGTGAAGTGGTGACCCGGAAGACATGCCATTAAGTTCATAGAGTTTTTGGACTGAAATCCCAGCATTCGTGGCAACCCGGTAGACCCCTTGTCCAGCCTCAACCGTGGCGTACTTCTTCGTCGCGGCTGAACTGGCATGTGAACTACTGGAGGCATGACCGGTGCTGTTGGTGGTAACAGAAGAGCTGCTAGCCTCTGTCTTTGAGCTAGCAGTCTTGGATGAACTGGTTTTCGTGGTACTCGTTGCTGACGAACTGGCCTTCGCAGCCTTCTTATGACTTGACGAGGTCTTCGCCTTCTTATGTGATGAACTGGAAGAGCTGGCCGCAACCTTTTCCGTGTTCTGTGGCCGATTGACCGCACTCTGCCGGGCTAATCCATAGACCAGTGAAGCCGCTGCGATCACAATAATAATGGCCACCAGGATCACCGTCACCATAGTATTACCATGGTTCTGTCGCCGCATCTTGGTTCGGGAAAAGTTTCCCTGATCATCACGGTCATCCGCAAACGATTGATCCCACGGGTGGGTATCCTTTGCCTTTGACTTTTGATCGTCCTGCTTTTGACTCATCATCTAACCTCCCTGAAAAACTTTCACCCGTAATTGTACCATACCAGAAACTTGAATTCTCTAAATTCTTCTTAAAAAAGCCGGGCCAATTGCGTTTGCCAGTCGACTGGGCCACCATTTTCCTGGGTTGGCGTCTGACGTTCAAGACCCAACCGATCGATGGCCAACGGCTGATTCTGGGGAGAACAACAGCCCTCCGAGTGTTCTGGTGCCTGCTCATCAAACGCCGCTAGCCAACGTTGACGTAAACAATGGTCTTCGCGGGCATACGCCACCATCCCCGCCAGGGCACGATTTCGTTCCCGCTCTCGTTTCACGAACAACTCCTGTACCGCTGCCTGACTAATCCCGTGCTGGCGATAAAAGGCCAATAGGTGAACGGTTGGTTCCGTATCATCAAACTTGGTTGGCTGAGCGTAATAGCGAGCAATCTCATCCTCATCGGGTCGGTTCGCCTGTCCCAGAGCGAGTGGTAACTGCTCATCCCCCGGGGCATAAAGCAGGATCGCCACGCTCGGTTGGCCGTCCCGACCAGCTCGTCCAATCTCTTGGGCATAGCTTTCGAGATCGCCAGGAAGGTGGTAATGAATCACGTATCGGATATCATTCTTATCGATCCCCATCCCAAAGGCACTCGTGGCACAAATCAAATCGATTTCTCCACTCATAAATTGTTGTTGAATCTTGAAGCGATCCTCGCCACTCAGTCCCGCATGGTAGGCGGCCGCTTTTACGCCGGCCGTGGCCTGTAACCACTCGGCCGTGTCGGTAGCTAACTGCTTACTAGAGAAATAAACGACCCCCGGCCCCCGTAGCTGTCCCACTAAGGTCTGCAGGCGTGCCTTCTTTTCTCCCTCATCGTTGACGCGATCGACATCCAGGAAGATATTGGCTCGATTGACCGACTCGGTGACCACCGTGGGCCGACTGCGTAGTTGCTTAGCAATCTCCTGCCGGGTAGCCTTCCCCGCCGTGGCCGTCAACATCAGGGTCAAGGGGTTCCCAAGCTTTTCCTTAATCGCCCCCAGCAAAAGATACTCCGGCCGGAAGTCCGGTCCCCACTGTACGATACAATGTGCCTCATCGACCACCAAGAGACTAATGGTCAGCTGCTTAATCTGGGCTAACATCTTCGGTTGGGCCAACATCTCCGGTGATAGAAACAAAAACTGTAACTGATCCAGCTGGGTCAGAATCGTTTGCCGGTCGGCGTAACTGGTTTGGGAGGTAAGCGCCGCCGAACACCGAAAACCGGTCAAACGCATCCGGTCAACTTGATCCGCCATTAAGGATAACAGGGGCGACACAATTACCGTGCACCCAGCATGGCGATAACCATATAGCTGATAAATGAGCGTCTTCCCCGCACCGGTTGGCAAAATCGCCAGACTGTCTTGCCCAGCTTCCAAGGCCTCCAAGGCCGCTTGCTGTCCCGGCCGAAATTTCCGATAACCGAACACCCGTTGCAAGCTCGTGGTCAGCGCCTCATTAGTCATGTAATGCACCCCGCTTTCCTACCCAAATTGCGTAAAGTCGAAAATAAAAGAATTCATACTGCCGTTGCAACGCCTCGGGCAGCCCCGTGTATTGCCAATCATCCACCGGCCCCGAGACGACCGCCTTAAATTGCGAGCGCGCAGCCGGCGATAACAGCCGATCATACGGGAAGTCGGCTAAGGGTAGCATAATGGCTGCTTCCAATAGATGTTCTCTGACCGTGCTGACCTTCACCCGGCGCTCTCCAGCAATTTGGGCTAAGGTTTGCCCCTGCTTCACCGTGTTCAAAGTGATCTGAGCACTACGACTCACCGGGGTCTGCCACAGGGGTTGCAGCAACGAATTAAAGGGGTTCGTGGGCTCCTTAGCATCTCCCATGATCTGGGCCAAGCCTTCGAATTGCATGAGCTGGATTTCCCATTCGGTCCGCTGATAAGCTAGGGCCAATTGTCCTAAGGTCTGACCCGCCTGCTGATAGCCGGTAAACTGAGCCGTCATGACTGTCGCCACCACCGGGTCCAGCTTGTCTAGACTGGTCATCAGCGCCGTCAAGACCTGTGGCCCCAACTGGTCGTTCTTGACCTGATGGAACCAGTGACGAACAAACTGACGCGTCGCCATATCCGTGGTTAAGGGTAAGTAATGCCCGGCCTGGTGACTGAACTGTGAGGCTACCTGAACGGCTAGCAGGATTCGTTGACGCACCGCAATGAGATCAATGGTGGGCCAACAATCGGCCGTTTGGGGCACAAAGTAATGGTCTGCCCGTTGTTTACTTAGGCCGGCCGGGGTCAGTACCAGCCGTTCTTGATTGATATCCCACGTGGCTAAGCCCTGATGGACGACCTGCTGAGCAGCGGCATCCAGGGCCCCACGATCCAGCTGCTTGGCGAGATTCAACAAGGGTAACAATTGGTAACGCTGACCCCAGTACAGGGTCGATACCGTCCGGCGACCCCGCAAAAGATTTTCAATGGCCCGAACCCGTCGGGGCTGGACTCGATCCAATAGTTGTAATAAATCCGTTGGCCCCATGGTTATCCTTCTTTCAAAAAGCCTATTTAAAACCTAGTTTACCATACAAAAAGGACTGGCTCAGTGCCAGTCCCCGTTTACATCACGTCTTATTATTTTAGTACAGACGATGCTTTTCAATCCAAGGACCTAGTCGGCGGTTAAGCAAGATGAATAATACCCCCAATACAATTCCCTTAATGAGATTAAATGGCACAACACCGGTTAGAACCAGTTGCTTAACGGGCATTCCCAAAGAAAAGCCAAACAACTTCAGATAGAGCGGCGTCACCACCCACCAATTAGCCAGCGACAAGATGACGGTCAGGCTAATCGTTGCTACGACCACCGCAACCACTTGCCGTTGCAGACTATTGGTCGACCTCTTTAAGATCCAACCAATTGGCAAAATAAAGGCCACGTCGGCGACGAAAGCCGTCAAAATGCCAATGAAGTTTTGCAGGTTAAACCCCGTCAGAATAAAATACAGCAGTTCCTTGATTGCCGCAATCGCAACCCCACCGGCGGGTCCAAAGATCCCCATGCCGAGTAAGACAAAGAGGTCGCTGATGTCTAACTTCATATAACTCACGTACGGTAGGATGGGCACCGAGACAAACATGAGCACCGTCGCGATCCCGGCAAACAACGCCATCAGGACCATTGCTCGAACACCTAACCCACTATGACTTTTTTCCATGATACTTGTTCCTCCTTGCGGTCATCTCGTGACAAGCCCCAATGAAAAAGGCCTTGCCACAGAAGGGCAAGACCTTGGGATTTACGTTAGAGTACGCAAAAAGCAACGTCTCATCTTCTGCATACCAGACTTTACTGTCGGTTTCGGAGTTGCACCGAATCAACCGCTCACACGGGTTGCGGACTTTACCGCCGGTCGGGAATTACACCCTGCCTTGAAGATGAACCAGATTATTTTTATTACAATGTTAATATACGAAACTTTCGTTGACGTGTCAAACGTTTGGCTTAGGCTAGTCCCGTCAAGCGTTTGAGTTCTTGGACCTCGGCCGGCTTCAAATACCGGGCTTCCCCGGCATTCAAGCCCTTCAGCGTCAAGAAACCATACTGTTCACGCTTAAGCTTCTCGACGGGATACCCCACGCCACTCAGCATCTTCTTGACCTGATGGTTCTTACCCTCATGAATCACCAGCTGAACGATGGCCGTATGCTTCTTGTCATCCACACTAAGCAGTTTGCTCTTAGCCGGCGCGTAGGTTTCCCCATCGATCGTCATCCCCTGACGCAGTTGCCGCAGCGTATCATTGGTGGGAATCCCCGTCACCCGGGCGATATAGGTCTTCTCGACCTCATACTTGGGATGCGTCAGCCGATTGGCAAGTTCCCCATCGTTGGTTAACAGGAGCAAGCCATCCGTGTCGTAATCCAGACGACCAACCGGGTAGACCCGTTGAGGCACGTTTTCAAGCAAGTCAACGACGGTCTGCCGCCCCTTATCATCATTGGCCGTGGAAATGACCCCACGGGGCTTATACAGCATGATGTAGACGGGTGTTTCGGTACTGACTGGCACATTGTCCACAAGAATTTCATCGTGGACCCCCACCTTGGTTCCCAATTCCGTGACTACGGTCCCGTTGACGCGAACCCGGCCACTCATGATCAGCTTTTCTGACTGACGACGTGAAGCCACGCCATCATGAGCTAAGACTTTTTGTAATCGTTCCATTTAGGCTTCATCTCCTGACGAATTTAATTGTTGGTTAAAGGCTTTTAAGAATAAATCTCCGTTGGGAACATCCTCGTCTGTAGCATCCGGCTTGGCCGCGGCCGGTAAGGGTGGCAGATCGGCGAGTTGTTTGAGGCCAAAGTAGTCTAAGAAATACTCACTGGTACGGTAGACCTTGGGCCGTCCCGGTTCGTCCAAGCGACCGGCATCCTCAATGAGTCGGCGCAAGACTAACTTCTGTACGGTTGACGCGCTCTGAACCCCCCGAATCTCATCAACTTCGATTCGCGTGACCGGTTGCCGATAGGCGATGATGGCCAAGACCTCCAGTGAGGCCGGCGTCAAACTGGTACTCAACGGATTCTCGAAGTACTGCTTAATAAGATCCTGGGCGGCGGCCTTGGTCACTAACCGATAGGTCGTGTCGTTCACCATGAGTTCCAACGCGGAATCTTGATCGGCCGCATACTTCTGGGCCAATCGCTCGAGGCTAGCCAAGATTGCGGGCCGCATCAAACCGGTGGCCGCGGCCAGATCAGCCACCGTCACCCCCTCATCTCCGCTCACAAAGAGCAGGCTCTCAATCTGTGCTAGTGGCGTCATCCGCATCGTACCTTCCTTCTGCCTGTAAAAATTTAACCTCTAACGGGGCCATTCGACTAACCTGTTGCAAACGAACCTGCCGTTGCCGGGCTAACTCGAGGACCGCTAAAAAGGTGGTCACAACTTCTTCCATCGCGGGGACCTTAGCCACCAACCGGTCAAAGTCAACCAGTCCATGGGCCGCCTGCAACCGTCGCATGACCACTTGCATTTGGGCTTTGATGGTGAAATGTTCCTGATGAATGTTCTGAGTGACGGGCTTCATCACCGTGGCTCGGTGGAGAAGCTTAACCAAGGCTTGTTGCAAATCGACCGGGGTCACCCCTGGCGCCACCGTTAAGGCCACCGAATCGGGCACCGGTGCCGCCGGCCGAGTAAAGTGTTGCTGCCGATCGGCCGCCCGTTCCTTCAGGTTTTGCGCCGCCTGCTTGTAACGTTGGTATTCCAACAGCTGGCTAACCAGCTCCTCGCGCGGGTCCACCGTGGGATCCTCATCCTCATCAACCGCGACGGTTTGGGGTTTAGGTAACAGGAGTTTAGCCTTGATCGCCATTAAATTGGCGGCCATGACAAAATACTCTCCCGCAATGTCTAGCCGGAGAGTCTGCATCTGATGAAGATACGTCAAGTATTGACTCGTAATCGTCGAGATCCGAATATCATAGATGTCCATTTCATTGGTTTTAATGAGGTGTAACAATAAGTCTAACGGTCCCTCAAAATCACTGACCTGAATCAGTGGCTGGCCGCTCGTCGTTGCTTTGTCCATGGTAATACTCCCATTTTGCGATAATCTTTGCGGTGGCTAGGGTCCCCATCAAGCGTAACTTGGGCGCCGCAGCCGCTAACTCGTCTAACATTTGCCAGGTGTTTTTGGTTGATTGCTTATCGGGCATCAACGTGAGGAGCCGGACAATTAGGTACCTTCCCTGTTCCTCTGCCCCAATAATCCCGGCAAAATCATCGTGCTCATCCTTCCACAGGTAGAGGGTCCGGTCATCGCCACTTAAATACCAGGTTAATTCCGCCTGTAACCGATCCCAATCCTTGAAGTTCGGTAACAGACTGAGTAGTCCCATGGCTATCTTCTGATAATCGCTCCGGTATTTCCGTAACATCTTGGTCCTCCAATCAGGGTTATTTAACGTTATTTCAATTTAGGCACGGGGATGATATTGGTCATACACCTTCACTAACCGCTGCTTCGAAATATGGGTATAGATCTGGGTCGTCGTGATGTCGGCGTGGCCCAGGAGTTCCTGAACCACCCGCAAATCCGCCCCATTCTCTAAAATATGGGTCGCAAAGGAATGACGTAGCGTATGCGGCGTCACATCCTTCTTAATCCCCGCAACCCGGACATACTGCTTAATCTTCTGCCAAATCGCCTGCCGAGACAGACCACTGCCATGCGCATTGAGAAACAGGTAGGGACTGGTTCGCTGCTTCAAGAGTTGGGGGCGGACCTGCTGCAGGTACCGGTTAATCCAGTCACCAGCCACGTCGCCAATCGGAATAATTCGTTCCTTATCGCCCTTACCCAGGGTCTGAATCAACCCCATCTCCAAGTGCAGGTCCGCCAGCTTCAAATGAACCAGTTCGCTCACCCGTAACCCAGTGGCGTACAATACCTCTAGAAGTGCACGGTCCCTTAATCCCAATTTTTTTGCGGTGTCGGGGGCCGCCAGTAGCCGATCAACCTCGGCGACGGTTAAGACCGCCGGCAGGTGTTGAGCGTGCTTGGGAGCGGCCACGTTGGCCATCGGATTCACCGCCAACTGATGCGTCTGGACCAGATAACGATAAAACTTCCGCAGGGCCGAAACGGCATGAATGACCGAGTTGCGAGACTTTCCCTGCTCGGTCAGATGATTCAAATAAGCTAGGACCGTCAGGCGGTCAACGGTGGCGAAGGTCGCCACCGTTCGACTCTGTAAATAGTGAGTAAACGTGGTCAGTTCTTGAACATAGCTCTTGACTGAATTTTCGGCCAGGCCCTGTTCAACCGTTAAGTAGTGGCCGAAGTCGGCCACCGCGGTCATCAAATCTGCCACGTTATCCCCTCCTTATTTGGTCGTTTTGCTGGTCTCGGACGCTTCGTCGGCCAACCAGAGGCCACCATCGTGTTGCGTGATCTTCCGGGCCTTCATCAGATGACCCACGGCCCGCTTGAATTGACCCTTGCTGATCCCGAAATAGGCCTTGATGGCCGCCGGATCGCTCTTGTCACTAAAATCTAAGTGACCGTCTTCACTATGTTCCAGCGCAGCTAACAACATGGCTGAATCGTCATCGATGGCCTCGAAGGTCCGCGGACGCAAGGACAAGTTCAACGTCCCGTCATCATGGACGCCAATCACTCGTGCCTTGAGTTCCTCACCCAAACGGGGTTCCGTTTCCCGTTCTGATGGATGAATAAATCCCAGTTCAAAGTGGTCAGTAATCACCCGGGTCCCGACTAACTTCAGTTGGTAAGCGGTCACAGTCACGTTACTGTTTTGGAGACGCTTATTCGCTGGTTGAGCAATGGCCTGGTAGATGTCACCATCGGCCAAGACACCCCACAGACGATGTTTGGCGTCTTCGCGCAAAGCAATCAGTAACCGGTCGCCCTGTTGTGGCCAGAGTTCCATCATATCTGGTAGGTCATCCAATGACACCACGATATCCTTGTTGGGTAAGCCAATGTTCACGAAAACACCCAGAGTCCGTTGACTCCGAACCACCGTCCCAAAACCATACCGGTCAATTTGAGACTTCGGCGCATCCCGCGTCATTTGCATGTCGTGATTTTCATTTTCGTAAGCAAAACCCGTAAAGGTTCCATTCATCCGCAATGGTTTCTTAATTTCTGCCTTGTCGAGGCGGAAGGTAGTCCCTTCAACCTGAACAAAGTAATCCGTTTCGTTCTCATCGGTGACTTTACCGGTAATCAGTCGTCCTAATAAATCTGCCATATTCTCCTCAATTCTACTGGGTAAACCAGTGTCCGTTCAAAACTGTCTAACGCTTATTTTACACGGAAACCCCACAACTAGCCAGCTTCAATCTCACAAACTAAGAGTTAGCCGCTCGAATCTTCAGTAGCTGCAAATCGTCTTGTCGAAATTGCCCTAACTCCAGCCCCGTCGGCCGCGTACGCCAGACAGCAAAAAGCGGGCCCCCGACAGAGGGTCCGCTTTTCATAACAGGTTTATCTCTTATTAAAGTGCGTTAGATGCACCGTGGTAAACGATCCCGCGACGTGAGTCAACGGTAATCAATTCACCATCGGAAATCTTATCGCTAGCACCAACGGCGCCCACGATAACTGGAATCCCCATTGAGATCCCAACAACCGCAGCGTGAGAAGTCAACCCACCGTTTTCAACGATCACGGCGCTAGACTTTTCAATTGCTGGCAAGTAGTCTTTGTCGGTGTTCTTGGCAATCAAGATACCACCTTCAACGACTTTAGCGTTAGCTTCAGCAGCGGTATTAGCAATAATTGCCTTGCCGATAACCGTGTCATCACCGACACCTTGACCTTGAACTAACTTAGAACCAATCAATTGGATCTTCATTAAGTTTGTGGTCCCACGTTCGCCAACTGGCACGCCGGCAGTGATCAGGATCAAATCGCCTTCCTTAGCCAAGCCGGTTTCAACAGCTTTAGCAGCTGCTAAATCGAACATTTCGTCAGTATTACCAGGCTTTTCGGTAACGATTGGGTAAACACCCCAGTTAACCATCAAACCACGACGAGTCCGGTCATCGAAGGTAATTGCCAAGATATCAGCATTTGGCCGGTACTTGGAAATCATCTTAGCCGTGTAGCCACTTTCAGTAGCAGCAACAATCGTCTTAACACCCAGTTCGTTAGCAACCCGGGCTACGGAAGCACCGATGGATTCAGTAACGTCACCGTTATCGAAGTTCAAGTTGTCACGACCGAATTCCTTCAAGGCGTTTTCGGCCTTGATGTCGATCCGGTTCATGGTAGCAACGGCTTCAACTGGGTATTCACCGTTAGCACTTTCACCAGAAAGCATCGTGGCATCGGTCCCATCGAAGACGGCGTTGGCAACGTCAGAGGCTTCGGCACGAGTAGGACGTGGGTTTTCTTGCATGGAGTCTAACATTTGAGTAGCCGTGATAACGGGCTTGCCCAAAGCGTTACACTTCTTGATCAAAGCTTTTTGAACCAATGGCACGTTTTCCGTTGGAATTTCAACACCCATGTCCCCACGAGCAACCATCAACCCATCGGAAACCTTGATGATATCATCAAAATTATTGATCCCTTCTTGGGATTCAATCTTAGGGAAGATTTGCACGTGTTCCATGTGCTTTTCTTCAAGCAGTTCACGAATGTCCATAACGTCTTGTGGCTTACGAACGAATGAAGCTGCAATGAAGTTAATCTCATGGTCTAAGCCAAAACGAATGTCATCGGAATCCTTTTCAGTAATCCCAGGCAGGTTGATGGAAACGCCGGGTGCGTTAACACCCTTACGTGAGCCCAAGACACCATCGTTTTGTGCGGTCACAACTAATTCCTTAGTTGCATCGTCTTTCTTGTCGATTACGGAGTCTAAGAGACCGTCATCAAACATAACGTGGCCGCCTTCATGAACGTCATCATATAAACCAGGGTAAGTTACAGCAATCTTATCCTTGGTTCCTTCGATCGAGTCATCCATGGAGATTCGGAATTGGTCGCCAGTGGAAAACTGCAGCTTACCGCCTTGTTGGACGGTGGTCCGAATCTCGGCACCCTTAGTGTCGAGCATGATTCCAACCGTTTTACCAGTAATTCTTTCGGCCTTGTGAACGTTCTCCAAGCGACCTAAGTGTTCTTCATGGTCACCATGTGAGAAGTTGAACCGGAAGATGTTGGCACCTGATTCGATTAATTTAACAATTGTATCGACATCAGTACTTGCAGGCCCAAGGGTACTTACAATCTTGGTTTTCTTCATTAGAAAATCTCTCCTTTAGAAATGGCACGAACTAACCCATTATTTTTCAAGAAAATAATGCGTCTCAGTTATTCGGCACAAATTTGATTCCAAAAGTATTCTATCACTTTTAAAATTTTATGTCTGCTAAGATCATCGATTTTTACCGAGATTGTTGAATAGTTATCAAAGTAAGCGCTTTCCCCGGTATTAAAGGGATTATCCTACTTAAAAACCTACTGGTTGTATAACCAGTAGGTTATTTTAAGAATAATTTTTAACTATACTTCTGGGGCACCTTCAACGGGAATGGTAAAACCTAATTCCGCAATATCTTGGTCAAAGGTCTTGACGGTGTCGACGGAAACTTGGAAAGCATCCTTCCCGAACTTTGGCAGCTTAGCCAAAATCTTAGGTGGCACGGTAATAATATCACAATCAGTTTCGTCGGCCTCAACGATGTTAAAGACTTCGCGGGTGCTAGCCCAGAGTAATTCGACATTGTCCTTAGCGTGACAAGCCGTTGCAGCAGCCTTCATTAATGGGATTGGGTCAACGCCGGTGTCGGCAATTCGACCGGCAAAGACGGAAACGATCCCCCCAACCTCGGCATTCAGGGCGGAAACGGCCAGCTTCACTTGGTCGAGAGTTGTGATAGCGGTCACATTAACGTGAACGCCGGCATCGGATAAGGCAGTAATCACCGCGGCATTGTCTTCACCACTGGCCCGAATGATCGGAACCTTAACCGCGACATGCTTGCCCAGTGCGGCCAAGACCTTGGCTTCTGCCAACATCCGTTCAGGCGTATTACCAAAGACTTCGAAACTAATCGATTGGTCGGGGAATGTGGCCACGGCCTCTTTGGCAAATGCCAAGTAATCCGTAATCCCGGCGGCCTTCATCAAACTAGGATTTGTTGTGAACCCTTCCACAACCCCTTTAGCTGCGACTGCCTTCATTGCGGATAATTCCGCACCATCAGAATAAACTTTGACTTTCAATTGCATGAAAAATACCTCCAAAGTAGATTTACATCAGTTATTGGTATAATCATACCAACACTGGTACAAATAGTCCAGAGGTATTTTTCGTAAAATTGGTCTATCCATTTTGTAGAACAATATTTCCCGGACCCATTAAGGCTTCTAGGGCCGGTTGCAACGCTGCTTCGGCACTAAGCCATTGCCGCTTGGGCATGACGCGCTTGCGATCGGATTGGACCTGATAAACAATGACCGGAACCGATCCATGATGGTCAGTCAGGAATTGACCAAGTTGTTCGGCAATCCCCCGCTCATCATGGTCGGCATCCACCCGGATGAACCAACGGGGCCCCTTAGGTAGCGCCTTAGTAGCCGGTGTCGTCATCTTTTCCGCCAAAGTCACCTGGTTGGCAACGATCTGCAAGCCCCGTTGCTGCTCCACCTTCCCCTTGACGACCAGTACCTGATTGGTGGCCAGCCAATCCGCCATTTGCCGGTACTGGTTGGGAAAGATGGTGATACTAACGTCGGCGGTCTCGTCGCTGCCAGTGACAAACGCCATCGGTTCGCCGCGCTTGGTTCGGATGGTACGAATCTTAGTCACATAGACGATGACCGTCACCAAGTTATCGGCCGCAAGATCGGTAATGGCAGTCGTATGGAGACGTTCACCTAGGTCGCGATACTGTTCCACCGGGTGCCCCGACAAGTAGGCGCCCAGCACGGCATCCTCTTGGGTCAACTTGGTCATCAAGTCCAGATCCGGTTGCCGAGTGACCTTGGGGGCCAGCGCACTGAACAATTCCACATTGTCGCCGGATAATTCCACACTACTGAGGAATTCCGGCATGGCAGCCAAGAGCTCCGCCCGATTGTAACCAAAGTGATCGAACGCCCCGGCGTAAACCATGGCATTCAACAGATCTGGCTTGCGGTATTTATCTTCAACTCGCTGCAAAAACTCATGCAAATTCTGGAACGGCCCCTTAGCTCGTCGATCGGCCAGGATCGCCCGCAAAAAGTCACGGCGCACCCCCTTAATCGAGCTCAAACCAAAGATAATGGCTCCTTGTCGGAGATTAAAGTAGGCTCCAGACTGGTTAATATCCGGCGGCAGCACTTGAACGCCGTGGCGTTTGGCCTCGGTCAAATACATTTTGGTCTTAACCGGCACATTAATCACCGAGTTTAATAATGCCGCGTAAAATGGTGCCGGATAGTGAGCCTTCAGGTAAGCCAATTGAAAGGCCAGCTTACTATAGGCGACCGCATGTGATCGGTTAAACCCATAATTGGCAAACTGGTCCATATAGGCAAAGACTTGTTGTGCGACGGCCGCCGGATACCCTAATTTGAGGGCTCCCGCTACGAACTTCTTCTGCATCGCATCCATCGTTTGCTTCTTTTTCTTACTCATCGCTCGACGCAGCAAATCGGCTTCACCCAGGCTAAAGCCCCCCATGACGGCGGCCACCTGCATAACCTGTTCTTGATAGACTAGGACGCCATAGGTGGGACCCAAAATTGGTTTTAGTGCCGCCGCCGGAAAGGTTACCGGTTCTCGGCCATCCTTACGGCGAATGAAGGTATCGATATTTTCCATTGGACCGGGCCGATACAACGCGTTCACGGCAGCAA
Source organism: Levilactobacillus senmaizukei DSM 21775 = NBRC 103853 (assembly GCF_001592085.1). GTDB lineage: Bacteria > Bacillota > Bacilli > Lactobacillales > Lactobacillaceae > Levilactobacillus > Levilactobacillus senmaizukei. Next base: position 25,917 of record NZ_BCWD01000015.1, on the reverse strand, counting down.
CTAATTCGAAGCTATCGGGCCGCAGGGTTCGCAACACCCGCTTAATGCCAGCCGATTCGAACTGAAAGACCCCGTTAGTCTCCCCGGCGGCAAATAGTTGTAACGTGGCCGGGTCATTCAGGTCAATTTGATTCAGGTCCGGTCGGGTCCCGGTCTGCTTCGCCACTAGGTCTAAGGCATTAGCCAAGATACTCAGATTACGTAACCCCAAGAAGTCCATCTTCAACAGGCCCACCGCCTCAACGGTGTCCTTGGGATACTGGGTCATTAGCAGGTCTTCACTTCCCGGCTGTAACGGTACCAGATCGGTCAGCGCCCCTTGGCTTAAAACGATCCCGGCCGCATGGGTCGAATAATTACGCGGCAAGCCTTCCAAACGCCGAGCCGTCTCAAATAATAACTGGTTGCGATCGGAATCGGCTACCAAGTTACGCAGCCGTTGCGACTGGTCATAGGCTGCCTTCAAAGTAATGTGGAGTTGGGCCGGAATCGCGGCACTCCAATCGCTCATCTCATAAGGTGGCACGCCAAGGACTCGCCCCACATCCCGCAGCGCGGCCTTGGCCGCTAACGTGCCAAAGGTAATGATTTGGGCTACCCGATCGTGCCCATACTTATCATGAACGTACTGCAAGACCTGTTCGCGTTTGTCGTCCGGAATATCCAGGTCAATATCGGGCATCTGGGCCCGGTCTTCATTTAAGAATCGTTCAAACAGGAGGTTGTAGGTCAACGGGTCAACTTCGGTGATGGCCAAAACATAGGCCACCAATGAACCAGCCGCGGAGCCCCGACCAGGCCCGGTCTGGATGTGAGCCTGGTGGGCAAAGTGCATGACGTCCCACACAATCAAGAAGTAATCATCAAATCCCATTCGATGAATAACCCCTAGCTCGCGGTCTAACCGCTCCTGGTACGGTGCCGACTCGACAATTCCCAATTCTTTCAATCGCCACGTCAACCCCCGCTGGCACAATTGGTGCAGGTAATCTTGAGAGGTCTGCTGATCCGGCGTTGGAAATTGCGGCAATTGCGGTTGTTTGAACTGTAACGTCACCGTCGTGGCTGCTGCCAGTTCTGCCGTGGTTGCGGCCGCTGCTGCCAATCCCGCCGCTTGAAATTGGCTCAACTGTTCGACTGCCGGCTTCAACCAGTGTTCGCCACGTTTGGCCTGGGCCGCTGGTAAATCGGTGACCGTTTCACCGGCTCCGATGGCCCGTAAGACGGTCACCGCAAAATAATCCTCGGCGTCTAAATAATCGACTGGCGCTAACCCTACCAACGGGGCCGCCGTTTGCTCGGCCAAGGCCTTGCGGGCCGTCTGTTCCGCGGACAACTGTTCGGGGCTAATACCAATAAAGACATTGGCCGGTGTACACCAGGCCTGGAACTGCCGAATCACTTGCACTGCGGCATCCCCGGCTCCCGCCGCCAAGAGATCCTGAATCTCTCCCGTTAACGGTGCGATCACCTTCAGATGGCTCAGATTGGCCACTTGTTGGGACAAGTCAACGGCACCATCGGCCACCTGATACGCGGTCGACAACTGCATGAGTTGTTGATATCCCTGAAAGTCACTGGCAATCAGAACCCAATCGGCCGTCTGCGTGGGGTCGGTCAGTCCCTGGACCGTCAAAGTCAACCCCAATAGCGGCTTGATGCCGGCCTGCTGACAGGCATTGTAAAAGGCCACTTCACCATACATAACGTTGCGATCGGTCAAGGCCAAGGCCTGGTATCCCCGTTCCTTGGCCGTTTGAACCAATTGATCAATACTATTCGTACTCTGTAACAGGCTATAGGTGCTTAACACCTGTAATGGCACAAACATGGCGCCGCCCCCTTCTGAAAAAATCGTTAAGTGTATTATACCAGAAATCTGGCGTCAGCCGGCAAGTTCGAACACACGTTCAGAACTTGTTTAGCAAAAAAAGAGCCTGAACGATACCAGGCTCTCTTCAAACAAGTCTTCAATTAATCGACATCCGGCTGCGGGGCATGGGTGAACGTCAACGTGTCGTCAGCCACATCGATCGTAATCAGACTATGCGCGGGAATCTTTCCGGCAATTAGCTCCCGAGCCAACGGAGTTTCCACGTGGGTTGTGATAAAGCGCTGCAATGGTCGTGCGCCGTAAGCCGGCAAATAACCTGCCTTGGCAATCCAGGACTGAGCCGCCGGCGAAATGGTCAGGTCGAGCTGCTGTTCATGCAATCGAACCGCCAAATGGTCAATCAACTTAACCACAATCTGCTGGACATCGGCCAAGGACAATGGAGTAAACATGATGGTCTCGTCAATTCGATTCAAAAATTCTGGCCGGAAGTGGGTCTGTAACAATTGGGCAACCTGTTCCTGAGCTTCTGGTTCGATATGCCCCTGATCATCCGTACCATTCAATAGAATCTCGGACCCCAGGTTAGAGGTCATGATGAGGATCGTATTCTTAAAGTCCACCGTCCGACCTTGGCTGTCGGTCAGCCGGCCATCATCCAGGACTTGCAATAACAGGTTAAAGACATCCGGATGAGCCTTCTCCACCTCATCAAACAGAACAATCGTGTACGGATTACGCCGCACGGCCTCGGTCAGCTGACCCCCCTCTTCGTAGCCCACGTAACCAGGGGCCGCACCAACCAAGCGTGACACGGACTCCTTCTCCATGTACTCACTCATATCGATCCGCACCATATGGTCTTCACTGTCGAAAAGGTTTTCGGCCAGCGCCTTGGCTAATTCGGTCTTCCCAACCCCGGTTGGCCCGAGAAACAGGAACGACCCTAAGGGTTTCGTGGGATCCTGTAAACCAGCCCGGGAACGCAGGACGGCATCTGCCACGGCCGAAACCGCCTGATCCTGTCCAACGACCCGGTCGTGCAACCGATCGGCTAACTTCAGTAGCTTCTCACGCTCACCTTGAACCAACTTGGTCACGGGAATGCCGGTCATCCGACTAACCACCGCGGCAATTTCATTTTCGGTCACAGACTCGGATACCAGCCAGTTGGCTTGTTGATCTTGCTTTTCCAACGCAGCCAACTGCTTTTCCAATTGTGGAATGGTGCCATGTTGAAGCTCGGCGGCCTTGTTCAGATCGTACTGCGCTTCGGCATTTGCCAAATCACGCTTAGCCTCGTCCAATGCCTGCTTCTGATCGCCCAATTTCTTAATGGCGCTCTTTTCGTCCTGCCACCGGGCACCCAGTTGATCGACCTTTTCTTGCGTATCGGCAAGTTCCTTCTTCAATTCCGTCAAGCGTTGTTTCGAGGCAGCATCGGTTTCCTGCTTCAGGGCCGTCTGTTCGACCTGCATCCGCATAAGTTGCCGCCGCGCTTGGTCTAGTTCGGTGGGCGCGGAATTCATCTCGACTCGAATCGAGGCTGAGGCCTCATCAACCAGGTCAATCGCTTTATCGGGCAGGAATCGATCGGTCAAATAACGATCGGACAACTTAGCCGCCGCAATCAAGGCATTGTCATGAATCCGGACCCCGTGATGAATTTCGAAGCGTTCCCGGAGGCCCCGCAGGATAGTGACGGTGTCGTCTACACTGGGTTCATCCACAACAACCCGTTGGAATCGACGGGCTAGCGCCTTATCTTTCTCCAAATATTGGCGGTATTCGTCCAAGGTCGTCGCCCCAATCAAATGAAGCTCGCCGCGGGCCAACATTGGCTTCAACAGGTTGCCGGCATCCATACTGCCTTCAGTCTTTCCGGCACCAACAATGTTGTGAATCTCATCGATGAACATGATAATCTGGCCGTTACTCTTGGTGACTTCCTTCAACACCGCCTTCAGGCGTTCCTCAAATTCACCCCGGTACTTGGCCCCAGCAATCAGAGACCCCATATCGAGCGAGAAAATCGTCTTATCCTGCAAGTTATCCGGCACGTCGCCACGAACAATCCGCTGGGCTAGGCCCTCGACAATCGCGGTCTTACCCACCCCGGGCTCCCCGATCAACACGGGATTATTCTTCGTCTTGCGCGACAAAATCCGAATGACCGAGAGAATCTCGTCGTCGCGGCCAATAATCGGGTCAATCTTGCCACTTCGCATGGCCTTAACCAGGTCGGTCCCATACTTTTCCAATGCTTTATATTGGTCCTCTTGATTCTTCGAGGTGACCCGTTCGCCACCACGCAGCTTGTCGACGGCCTGGCGCAACTTCTTTTCCGTGACGCCCTGGGCCTTGAGGTAATCGGTCAGTGACTCACCCGTCAGCTTCATCAGCGCGATCACCACCGTATCGATGGCCATAAAGTCATCATTGTAGGCGACCCGAACTTGATCGGCTGTTTGGAACAACTCCGTTAGGTTTCGCGAGAACTGTTGGCCATACTGCACACCACTCCCGGTAACGGTACTGATGCTGTCCAACTCACGGTCGAGCTCCTGATCGAGCGCGGTCACGTCTAAGCCGGCGTCTTGAAAGATCTGGCGGGCCAGCTCACCCGGCTGAACTAAGAACTTGAATAGATGGGCCACCGTCACATCCTGATGCCGGCGCGTCATGGCAATCTGTTGAGCCTCTGCAATCGCATCCGTTAAGCCTTGCGTCATTTTTTCTGGATTCATTTAAACTCCCCCTCAATCGATTAAATTTCATTAATTTTCGGTCTAAAAAAGAGGCAACCAACCGGTTAACCTCGATTTTTCATTCATATTCTAACTGATCTTGATCGAAAATGAAAATAATTTGACCAAGTTTGACTAATTAATTTAAGCCTGCGCTTCGGCGAGTTTGGCGATCTCGACAACCACGTCGGTTGCCCGTTCCATGGTCTCTTCGGAAACGTATTCAAACCGACCGTGCATGTTTTCTCCACCAGCGAAGAGGTTGGGTGTTGGCAAGCCCATGAAGGAAATCTTGGAGCCATCGGTCCCCCCACGAACTGGGAAAATGAGTGGCTTAATGTCCAAGGCGGCAAAGGCATCCTTAGCCAAATCAACCACCGTCATATCCTTCTCGATAACCTCACGCATGTTGTAGTATTGGTCCTTGATAGTCACCTTGAGCCGGTCACTGCCGAAGTCCTTATTCATCTGATCGGCAATCCCTTGGAAGAGTTTCTTACGGTCTTCGAAGATTTCCCGATCGTGATCTCGGATGATATAACCCAGGTGAGCCGAATCAACCGTCCCATTCATACTGTACAAGTGGAAGAAGCCTTCGCGACCCTCAGTATTTTCCGGCCGATCATGCGCGGGTAAGGCGGCGTGAAAGTCCATGGCAACTTGGGACGCGTTAACCATCACTCCCTTAGCCTCGGCGGGATGCACGTTGGTTCCGGTAATTTCAACTTGCGCATCAGCCGCGTTGAAAGTTTCGTATTCCAATTGACCTAATGGGCCCCCATCAACCGTGTAAGCAATGTCGGCCCCAAAGTCCTTAACGTCGAAATGATCGGCACCAGAACCGATTTCTTCGTCGGGTCCCAGGCCAATTTCGATTTCACCATGTTTGATTTCCGGATGGGCTAACAGATATTCCATGGCTGCCATAATTTCGGCAACTCCGGACTTGTCATCGGCCCCCAACAAAGTTGACCCATCGGAAGTGATCAGCGTTTGCCCGGCGTAGTTCTTCAAGTTAGGGAAAACGGCTGGATCCAAGGTGAATTTGCCAGCGTCGTCCAACTTGATGACGGACTTGCCATCGTAGTCTTCCACGATCTGGGGCTGGATGTTTTCACTGTTAAAGTCAGCGGTATCAAAGTGAGAAATGAACCCAATCTTTTGCACCTGCTTCGTCGTGTTCGCTGGTAAGGTGGCGTAGACGTAGGCAGATTGGTCATTGATGTGGACGTTATCCAAGCCAATGGCCTTTAGGTCCTTGACCAAGCCCTTTGCGAAGTCCATCAAGCGCGGTTCGGAAGGAATCGTCGTTGAATTAGGATTCGACCGGGTATTAATCTTAACGTATTTCAGAAACCGGGGAATCAAATTTTCATACTTTGCCAACATAAATCACTCCTCAAATAAATTAACACTAAGTTTAGTTTACGCGTTTGACGCGCTAAATAAAAGTAAACGGATCCGTATTGATCTGCGTTGCCACCACCGTCAGTGGCCAGTCATTCGCCGTGGTCCAGTCCTGAAACATCCGGGTCAAATGGGGAATGCAGATGCTCTCGATATGGTGGCCCGGATCAACCACACTAAATCCAGCCGCCAGCATGTCATGGGCGGGATGATACGAAACATCCCCCGTCACATAGACATCGGCCTGGGCCGCCATAGCGGCCGGATAGAATTCGCTACCACTACCGCCTAAGACCGCCACCCGGTGCACCATGGCCTCCGGACGATGACTGATTAACCGCAAACCGGGCACGTTAAACACCTTTTTGCAAGTCATCGCAAACTCACTGACCGTCATGGACGTCGGCAGCGCCCCCACGCGTCCCATGGTTACCGCCGGCGTCGCCGTGGCCCCGTTACTAGGTACCAACCCGGCACAGTCCTGCAAGTTCAGGGCCGTCGCCAACCAGTCGTTCATACCACCCGGCGCGCTGTCCAGGTTCGTATGGGCCCCGTAGACCGTGATGCCGTGTTGTAGCAGCGTGGCATACATTTGATTTTGCGGATTGGCTAGGTCCAGGTCCTTGGCGGCATGGAACATCAGGGGATGGTGTGCAAAGATCAGGTCAGCTCCCACCGCAATCGCTTCATCAACTACCTCTGGACGAACATCCAAGGTAACTAAGACTTTGTGCACCTCGGCATCCAGCCGGCCCAATTGCAGGCCGACATGGTCCCAAGGCTCCGCCCAGGTCTGTGGGGCAAACCGTTCAAATCGGTCGATTAACTCACGCACTAACACGGTGTAGGACCTCCTCAATTTCGGCAATCGCTTGTTCTAGCGCTGCAACCTTATCGACGGGCACCACCGCGGCCGACCGGACTTGTTTCAAAACGGCCTGGCTTCGGGCCAACTCGTGTCGCCACTTTTCGATAAAGATGGGATTGTGCTCGGCCAACAGAAAGGGACCGAAGCGCAACTCATCGGCGGTATACGGATGAACCACCGGCTGGCGATCGGCTACCAAGATTTCGTAGGTGTGCCCATCTTCGGCCAAGATTTGCTCGGCCACCAAGGAAAAACCGTGGTCCATCAGAAATTGTCGCACGTTCATTTCGCCCACGTTGGGCTGTAACACAAGGCGATTAACCCCTTCCAGACGGCCGAAGTCCTGCGTCAGGATCTGGGTAATCAGGGCGCCACCCATCCCAGCAATGACGACCGTATCAATTTGGTCCCCAGGTTCGATGGCTTTGAGACCGTTAGCTAAGCGGGCCGTGATCTGATCGGACAACCCTTCGCGGTCAATCTCGTGACGCGCATTCTCAAAGGGGCCCCGGACAACCTCACCGGCAACGCCGCTAATAATGACGCCCCGCTTGGCCAGGTTAACGGGCAAATACGCGTGGTCGGTCCCGATGTCAGCTAAACGGCTCCCCGTTGGCACGTAGCCGGCGACCGTTGCCAATCGTTCTGATAGATGGTCTGCATCCATAGTTAAATCTTCCTTTCTCGTAAAACTTCATTACTTCTAGTATAAAACAGCACCGGACAATTGAATACCGCGAATTTAACGGCAATCAAAAGAGACGGCCACTGGCCGCCTCTTTTCCCCATGAGTCATTCACAAGTTAATTCTGGTGACGTCGTTTAACGAACGACCCACTCGCTAAGGCCAATAACAGACTCCCGATGAGGGCTAAGATCCCCTGAGATTGTCCGCTGGTCTGCGGCAGAGTGGCGTCCGCAGAATGATCAGAAACCCGTATCCGATTGGCGCTCTGTTGCCGATTGTCGGTTTGTACACTAAGCCTGTCATCACTAGCCCTGACTGCGGTTAACTTAACCGCCTTGCCGGCCGGTCCCTTGTTCGCTGTTCGCCCAGGTAAGGCGACGCCGCCGGGGGACTCGGTTGGCGAGGTCGTTGGTTGTCCCGGATTGATCTCTGGTACCTGGTCACCATTGGGGTCAAGCGACCCGTTACCGGGATCGGTGGTTCCGGGATCAACCGTTCCTGGATTGCCCGCTGGCGTTTCGGTGACCCGGTTCAGGCTGATGATCGGTGCCTGCTTCACGGATAACGCGCTAAATGCATGGTCAATCATTTCACCGCCGGCGTATCGACCGGCCACCGTGCTCCCACTGTCGACAACTCGATTGGGTTCAGACGCCGTCACAGTACCACCAGCGGTCAAGGACCCCGTACTCCAGGCTCCCGAAGACGCCAAGGTGCCCTCACCAAAGGGGTGTAAGCTTGGTAACGTGGTCTCAACGGTGAGATTTGTCAGATCGTCGATCCCCGGTTGCGGTGACGCGGTGTAAAGAAAATAAAAGGTCGTATTCGTTTGGGTATTATAATTCATACCGGTAAACATCGCCATGACCTCTTCCACCGGATCAAAACTCTTGAAGGTGTACACGTCTTGAATACTATCAAGCCGCGGACTGTCATAGCCATCGCGTCCTAACCCCGGAACGGCGAATGCTGTCAGATGGTAGACCGTACCATTCTTCTCATAGAAAGGCAGAACCATTCCTTGTAATAGTTCGGCTAGTTCGGCTTTTTTGTCTTCATTAACGGTCAAATAATTCGCGCCGGTTGTGCTCGTCGCTTTTTCAGTGTCTGTGCTGCCGATATCAAAGGTGACAAAGTTGCTGCGCGTACTTTGCACATCAGATGTTAACAGCCAATCCTTGACGAACCTACCAAGAAAATTATCTAACCCCTGAGCATACCGGGTGTATATATTAACGTGCGAGCCCCCTGGATCAAACTCATCGTCCTCAGTGGCAGAGTAGACACCGTTAGTTGATAGATAATCGCCATCTTTCATCCTGGCGGCAACCGTCGCATTATTCTCTTCGGTTGGCGCACTCTTAGCCAAGAAGTCTAAAAATTCCTGGTAAGCTGTTTCAAAGCCGGTCCAGTTCTTGCCAAAATTCGAGTATTGTGCCGTGACGTCATCATTCGCCGGATAAGTATAGGCATCATCGGTAATGCCGTAGTCTGCATTGGCAGCCTTTAGAGTTGCGATCAGTTTGGCATAGCTGGCGACCTGATCATCGCCGTTAATCGCCAATTGATAGTCCACCGCCTTGCTAGCTAAGTCGGTTCCAATTGTTTGAAAGCTATCCGTCAAGACCGTCCAGATGTTCCCGGCATAAGCTGCTTCATAAATATTTTTTAGCATGGCTTGGTCACTATTAATGGCGAGCACGATTTGATTGATTTGATTAATTCTTTGTTGTAAGGCGGTTTGCGCCGCGATAACTGCCAATAACTTCGGCGTGGCAACTAGTACCGTGGCATTGTCTTCAATTTTTTGGGACAAATCTGTTTGTAGGACCGCTAGATCAGGGAGCGCCTCATCAGTGGCCTTAACCGTGGTCCGCCCACTCTTATCCAAGGCCGTTTGATAGGCTGTCAACGTGACCTGATAATCAGCCTGACTATTTGTCATCGCTGACAGGGCGGCTTGGACTGCTGCTTGCGTCTGCAACACCGTCGTTGCCATCGCCTTAAAGTCTGGGGCGCTGGACTCGCTACTTACCGGCTTAGTAATCGCCGTCTCATATGCCGCGTAGGCTTCCTGCCATCCGGCCAACTTAGTATTTAAGTCATCGAGGGCCCGATTAAAGGCTTCGCTGACCGACTCCTCGCGCTTTGCCATGTCATCAAATACTGCTTTAGGCTCCTGCATGGCCGTTTCAGCGGCCTCAACCACCTGCGTTGCCTCATCAAATCGGATCTTATTTGATGCCACACTGGGTGATTTCTTGGCAATTTCAGCTTCCCAATGCGTGGTGTCTGCACCGGCCGCCTGGGTCTTCGCCAAGTATTCCTCTAGCTTTTCTAGAGCAGCCAGCGACTTGTCATAGTCCATTTTCACACTACTTTGTTCGGCAACTGCGTCTAAGCGGGCCTTATAGACATCCAAGTAGGCTGAAACAATGGCTTCATTTTGGGGATCCTGAACAACCTTACTATAGGCGGCTTGCACCTCCACCATCTGATTAGCGGCGGCTGCTACCGCCTGCCGCGCATCCTGAAGTTCTACTTTACTGGCCATTGCGGGCATAGTTAAGCTGCCCAAAGCCTGATTGTATTCATTCATCGCCGTCTGCCAAGTGCTCACCGCCGTCTGATAATCTTTGGCCTTAGCCTGAAAATCTTCGTATTTCGCAACCGCCTGCGAATAAGCCTCCGTCACCTGAAGATCGGCCAGCATCTGAGTAATTTCTGGATTCTTATCGGCACTAATGACGGCCATGGCTTTTCCGGTCTTATCGTTATAGGCAACGACCGCGGTATTGTAAGCCATGAGTGCTTGATCGTACGTCGTCTTTAGCTTAATGAGGTCCGCACTCGTCAGTGCCGGATGCTCAAGGCCGTCATTTAACTTTGTAGCGGCGCTTGTTAACGCCTCACTCGCTTGGTTAACCTGATCTGACACGACATAGTTAGCCAAATTTGTCTGCACCGTTTGAACCTGGACCGCCACGTCTTTCTGTAGATTGGCCGTCAATTCTTGATAGTCGACCAGGTCGTCGCCAATGGTTTCGGTATCGGTCACCTGTTTGACGGCATTGGGTGAATCTTTAATTGTTTCATTAATTTTGGCTTGATAGGCCGTAATTAGGGCCTGCGTCTGAGCATTGGTCTCACCAAAGGCGCTCACCTTACTCTGGTACTCAGCCAGCGCTGCTCGGATATTTTCTTGCCAATTAGCTTGTGCGGTTAAGTCCGCCGCGTTCAGCAGATCTTGTAATTTGGCTAGACTATCATTGACTGCCTGAGCTTTCCCGTTCGCAACATCGACCTGCTCTTGGGCATCGGAATAGGTATCCGCTAAACTAGCGGAAGAAGTGGCGGTTGGATCTCCGAGATCTTCGGAAGTCGGTTCACCCGTTTTATTCTGAATGACTGGTGGATCTCCCGCCGGTTTCCCATCAATCTCATCAGATTGCTCTACCCGAGGGTCCGGTTCACTAGCGGCCGATGCTGTCAGCGGCCGGCCGACACTCAACCCGGTTATGAGACCGATGGTGGCGATCGATCCAACCACCCAGTCCTTGCCAACTTTATACATTTTACGATGTTCATGAGTAATTGACTTCCGATTAAAATACATGGCGCTTCCTCCTACAATGGTTGACTGACATTAGGAATGACAAATTGCCGTGCGTTATCTATTGATTAATTAAAGTATAACAATGTTAAACAGGTAAAACAATGCCAATAAGAAAGCGTTTTCTTTATTGCTATCACGCCATTTTATTTTACTCGATACATCTCTATCTTACTGTAGAGTCCGTATTTTTAAACGGGAAACCACGAGAAATCGTTTGGTTAATTACCCCGTCGATCGTCCACTGAGACTTTGACTAACCAGATCGGAAAAGTTGGCGGTCACCTTACCCGACTCCCCAATTAACTTTTCCCCGAACGCCAAAAAAGCCTCAGACTGTCAAAGCAATCTGAGGCTTCCTCTTTAAACTTTATTGACGCCGACGTCGCGTGGACTGTTCGGCCTGCTCCTCATCCGCATTCTGAGCAATCTTAGAATATGGATAGGGATAGGTGATCTTCATAACCGCTGGCATCACCAGTGGCAACAAGACAACCAATAGGATAATCCCAATAATTACGGCCAACGCAATTTGAATCAACGTCATGACCCCTGAAGGAATCAACGCGGCGAAGGTCCCACTCAGGATAATCCCGGCGGAAATAACCACCGTCCCCATGACCGTGGCAGCCTTCAGCATCTTATCGCTGGTGGCACCCGGTTCATGTAAGGATTCCCGGTACTTGCGCATCAGGAAGATTGAGTAGTCGACCCCTAAGGAAATTAACATCACGAAGGTAAAGAATGGCGTATTCCAAGTCAACATGTCGGCCCCGAGAACTGGCTTAACCAACCAATGAACGATGGTCAATGCCCCGGAGTAAGCGACCAACAAAATCCCTTCGATAACGATTGGTTGAACCAGTGAACGCGTCACCACCATCAAGGCGATAAAGATTCCTGCTAACATGATAATGACGGTCCGCGTAAAGTCACCGGAAGCCATGTCGTTAATGTCGTTGGTTTGTGACGTGTTACCACCAAAGGCGACCTTGACATGGCCTAGGCTCGTTCCCTTAAGCGACCCGTTCACAACCTTTTCGAGTTGCGGCAACCGAGCCATGGCGGCTGCGGAACTTGGATCGTCATCGAGAACCAACGTTAACTTGGTCAACTTGCGGTTAGGCGACATGTAGGTCGTCAGCGCCGGCTTGAACGATTCCCCATGCAACTGCGCACTAGGAATGTAGAAGGTCTCGGTAGCCGCAGAATCCTGCAGTTCTTTTAGGTAAACGTTGGCCGAGCCAACTCCAGTAGAAACCTGAGTCAAGCCGCTCGAAGCGGACGTTAACCCATTCCGGAGATCGGTCAATTGCTGACTCATGGCCGCCAGTTTTTCGGCCATAGTTTGGTTTCCATTAGCCACCTGACTGGCCCCACTGGTCAACGCCGGCATCTTACCATTGATGGTAAACATCGCACTGGAGAGTTTCCCAGTGGCACCGGATAACTTGCTCGATTGAGCGCTAGCTGCATTCAGGGCTTTTGTCGCACCCGGCAACGCGATATTGGACTTTTGAGCCAACGTCGCCACGGCCTTTTGCAACGTGGACGTTGAATTTTGCAGACTGGTTAATTGGCTGGCAACCGACTTGTCGGCGGCGCCGATGGCCTTTGCATCCGTCCCAATCTTAGTCAGCGACGTAGTTAATTCGGTCTGTAATTTCGCTTGAGCCGCGGTCTGTTGCTTAAGAACTCCCGCTAACACCTGCTTTTGAGCGGCAGATAACGGTGCACCGGCCTTGGTGAAGGCGGCACTAACCGTGCTAGCATCCATGCTTGGCAAGCTCTTCATCGTACTCTGAACGGTGGCCAATTGCTTCCCAATATCCTGCGTCTGCCCGCCAATGGTGGTCAGGGAACTCTTGATCCCGCTGGTATTGGTGCGACTGCCAGCGACCTGTTGATTCAGTTCCTGAATGGCCGCGTTTAGCTGTGGCAAGGCCGCTTCCAGCTGGGCTAATTGAGCCGCCTGCTTACCACCAGAGACCGAAGATACCTGACTATTCAGGGAATTAACCCCGGTTGAAACCTGAGAAATGGCCGATTGTAACTGGTTGGTCCCGGTGCTGACCTGTTGGGCCCCACTGGCTAGCTTCTTAGCCGACGTGACCGAACCCGAAACATCTTGCTTACTCAATTGGTCATTGGCGGACTTAAGGCCCTTGTTGACCTTATTAACCCCGGCCTGGGCCCGAGCCAATCCGCTGGTGACGGTACTCATTTGGTCCCGCACGTAAAGCTTTTTAATTTCCTTACCACCCGGTTGGGTCGCGGAAGCCACGGTCTTAACCCCAGTTGAGGCTTGCAATTGTTTGGTCAACCGGTCGATTAGCATCAAAGACTTTTCGTTATCCAACTTATGATCACTTTGAATATAAATGGTCGTTGGTTCCGCCGTCCCCTTAGAGAAATGCTTTTGAACAATCTTGAACCCTTGCTTAGCGGGAACGTTATTGCCGATTTCAACCAGGTTGTCGTAGTCCAAGGTCCCATGGGACGTGAGGGCTAATGGCACAAAGACGATCCCAGTAACAATTAAGGTAATAATTGGGCGAATCATGGCGTGCTTAGCCATTCCATGCCACAACCGACTGTCGCCTTCACCGGCAAATTTCTTGACCGGCCAGAACATCCGCTTGCCGAAGACCGCCATGAAGAATGGGTTTAACGTCAGGAGAACGGCCAATAAGACCACCACCCCGACGGCAATGCCAACCGCGGATCGGTACAGTGAGAAGTTGGCAAAGCCCAATACACTCATCCCAATTAAAACGGACAGTCCGGAGTAAAGCACTGTCCGGCCACCGATCTTAATGGCATCCTTGGTTGCCGAGTAGCGATCCTGCCCTTGGGCCAATCGCTCCCGGAATTCATTGTATAGGAGAATGTTATAGTCCGTCCCAATCCCGAATAACACGATGACAATAAACACTTCCGTAAAGTTGGAGAACGGGAAGTTGAAGCGGTCAACCATGTTGGCCACCACGGAAATCGACGTGATAACGGACACGGCCACCGTTAATAGTGAGAATAATGGCGTGATTGGTGAACGAAAGACTAACCATAGGACCAAGAAGATGAAAATTGCCGCAATCACTTCGGTCTTTTGGACCGCAGCCTGCGTGGCGTCGGAGAAGTCTTGGTTCAAGACATCGGCACCGGTGACGTAGGTCCTAACGCCACTAGTCTTGGCCAGGTTTGTGATTTGGCTACGAATCGTGGCCACCCCATGACTGGAGGACTTGTGGACGTTTAGCTGCAGTAACTGCGTACTCTTGTCCTTTGAAATCAGCTGTGATGCCGCCGTTGAACTATCGCTGGCTGCAGTCACCGACCGGATTTCATATTGTGATTCATGATTTTTGATTCGCTGAATCGTTTCGTCAATCGCGGTGTTCTGGGAACTCGTTAGGGCCGAGTTTCCGTTGCTGAAAACCACCACGACCGCCGTGGTACCGCGTTGGGAGCGGCCCCACTGCTTTTGCATATTCGTCGCACGAGTACTCTGATAACTGTCGGGGACCGTAATCTGCCCCTTGTCCGCCACCAGTTGACTCATATTCGGTAGCGTCAGGACGGCCAGTAAGACAATCACTAGCCACCCGATGACGTTCCAGGTGTAATGTTTATTCATCCAACGCACGGGAAAACCTCCTAAATATTTTCTACTCTATTCTGCTGATGGGTGTTGCTTTAACCATTTCGTCCAGTCCAACTCAACGGGTTGGTTAGCCGACGTGGGTAAGACCTCGCCAATGGTCAACTTTGCTAACTCCTGCCGATACAGATCCTCCGCCTTGCCAAACACGGCTAAGACGTTAGCGACCGGTTGTTGGTCCTGCAGGTCCGTTAGCTGATAGGTGTTCATGAAAGCTTGTTTCTGGTCAAATCCAAAAACCTTATTCACTAATCCCGTGTTCTTAACAAACAATGATTGTCCTTCGATGGCTTCAAAGACCTCGAGTAACGTGATCTCATGCGGGTCGCGGGTCAAAACAATGCCGCCCTCACGACCAGATACCGTCTTAACAATCTTGGCTCCCGCCAATTTTTGAACAATTTTTTTCAGATAACTGGTCGAAATCCCCAGTCGTTGAGCCACAAGTTGACTATGTAGTGGAATCTCACGATCCTGGATCCCCAGTAATGCCACAATGCACAGCGCCTGCTCTAAGCTTGGCTTTGCCTTCAAAAACGACCCTCCTTTACCGCAAAAACTTTTGAAAGCCTTAATTCTTAAACGAGATACATTATATCCCCTTTAGCGAATATTTCAAGACTTTTGACGCAATAAAATAACCTACCTTCAGCTATTTTTCTATGTAAACGATTCCAACTTGGCTACATTCGCCAAGTAAGTGATGTCCTCACTCCTACTAACGAAATTTTACCGGATTTTTTCGCGTTTTTTGAACAAAAAAATAGTGCAACCAGCCTCATCACTGATTACACCATCATTTCTAATCTATTCCAAAAAGTCCTTAAGTTGCTTGCTCCGTGATGGGTGCCGTAACTTACGCAGTGCCTTGGCTTCGATTTGCCGAATCCGTTCACGCGTTACCCCAAAGACCTTACCGACTTCTTCCAAAGTCCGGGTCCGACCATCATCCAGGCCAAACCGTAACCGCAGAACGTTTTCTTCCCGGTCAGTCAACGTGTCAAGGACACTTTCCAACTGTTCCTTCAGAAGTTCATAAGCCGCGTGGTCTGCCGGACTAGTCGCGTCTTGATCTTCGATGAAGTCGCCCAGGTGGGAGTCATCCTCTTCACCAATAGGAGTTTCCAAGGAAACCGGCTCTTGCGCAATCTTCAAGATTTCACGAACCTTTTCCGTTGGCATATCCATTTCGGCCCCAATTTCTTCGGGTGTTGGTTCCCGTCCTAAGTCTTGGAGTAACTGCCGCTGAATCCGAATTAACTTGTTAATCGTTTCAACCATGTGCACCGGAATCCGAATGGTCCGTGCTTGGTCAGCAATCGCCCGTGTAATGGCTTGCCGAATCCACCAAGTGGCATACGTGGAGAACTTGAATCCTTTACGGTAATCGAACTTTTCGACCGCCTTCATCAGGCCCATGTTTCCTTCTTGAATCAAGTCCAGGAATTGCATCCCCCGGCCCACATAACGCTTGGCAATGGAAACCACCAACCGTAAGTTGGCTTCGGCTAATTCTTGTTTGGCCGCTTCTTCACCCTTTTCGATCCGGAGTGCTAAGGCCACTTCTTCATCGGCAGTTAACAGGTTAACCCGCCCGATTTCTTTCAGATACATCCGAACGGGATCGTTGATCTTAACCCCGGTCGTGGTGCCGGCGTCCTTTAGTTCCTTTTTAGAAACGGTCTTTTGCGCCTTAACCGCCCGTGGGTCTGGCTCACCCTTGGCATCAACCACGCTAATCCCAGCATCGGAAATGGTCTCGAGTAACTTATCCATTTGCTTGGCATCCAACGTGTACGGTGTAGCAACCTGATCGGACAGTTCGTCATACGTGATGTGTCCGGCCTTTTTGGTATTTTTAATTAAAGCTCGCACCGTCTTGTTGTAAGCTTTTTGGTCAAACATTGGTTGATCTGTGGTCTTTTTCGCCATCAAAATACCCCCTAGATTAAACTTGCTTGTTCGCCTGGCGTTGTTGCTCTAAGCGAACAATTTCAATCACTAATTGCTGTTGTTGTTCGGCATTACCCAATCGTGAGGCTTCTGCCAATTGATTCTTCTTTTGTCGGAGCTGCTCTTCCACCGGTGCGTCGGTCATAATTACCGCGAGATAATCGTCAATCTCGCGTTCGGTTACGGCCGCCGTCATGTTCATGGTTTCCAAGTCAATCACCAGTTGCTGCAAGCGGTCCTCCTGAATAAAATCAGTGAACTGAGCACTCTGATAGACCTGATGCGTTTGAAAGTACCCTTGAGCTAGCGTGTAAATGACCTGATAGTCATCATGCACAAAGCAAAAGTCGGGAACCGCGCTCACGCGAGCCCACACGTTCCGGTCATGTAATAACCGGTAGAGGAGCCCTCGTTCGGCCCGTTCTAGCCGATTCAACGGCCGTTGCTGCTGATGAACCATCACCGGCTGTTCCTGACGAGTTGGTGTCTGCGCCGGGCGCTGCCGCTCTTGCTCAGCCGCGGAAGTTCGCTGCGTTTGCTTGAGCTGAGCCAGCAATGCTGACTTGTCCAACTGAAACTCGCTGGCCAGTTGATTCAAATACAGATCCAGTTCAACCGGCTCCTTCACCTGGGCCAAGAGCGGCATGATCTGCTGCAGGTAGTCCAGTCGTTCGCTGTCGGTATCCAGGGCGCGATTACGCCGCAAGTACCGTAGATGAAACCGAATTGGGGTTTCCTTGGCCGTTTGCAACATCTGCCGAAAGGCCTCGTCACCGTTAGCCCGCCGATACTCGTCGGGGTCTTGCCCCTCGGGTAACTGGATGACACTCAACTGTAAATGACTATGCTGGCCTAGCAAGGTTAAGGCCCGAGCGATAGCCCGTTGACCGGGCTCATCACCATCGTAACATACGTTGAGCTTATCCGTCGTCCGTTCGATCGCATAAATCTGTTCGGTCGTCAGGCTGGTCCCCATGGAAGCAATCCCATTTTGAACGCCGGCCTGGGCGGCGGAAATGACGTCCATGTAGCCTTCAAACAACGTCACCTCGCCGTGTTGCCGAATCGCCGGACGAGCCAAATCAAAATTGAACAACAATCGACTCTTGTTAAACAAAGCCGTCTCCGGACTGTTTAAATACTTCGGTTGGCCATCCGTGACCTGTAACAAACGCCCTGAGAAGGCCGCGACATGGCCGCTAGCATTCCGCAAGGGAAACATGACCCGTTCGGTAAATCGGTCCCTGAGCTCGCCGTCAGCGTTCTCAATGAACAAGCCCGACTGTCGTAACAGCTGATAATCCGCATCCCGACCGTCAAAGAACGGCTTCAATAATCGTTTGGCCGGGGCGAATCCCAACTGATAGGTCTCAATGGTTGCATCCGTGAGGCCCCGATCGTGCAGATAGGTTAATGCCGACTCACCCATCTCGGTATTCACCAGGATATGATGATACAGCTTTGCCGCCTGTTCCTGCAGGTCAATCAGCTGGCCAGTCTTGGAATCCACGGCAGGACCATTAGCGTCTTGCCGATATTCGCTGGCCAGGTCAACGTGACTAAAGTCAGCAACCTTGACCACGGCTTCTGGAAAGTTCACGTGTTCGAGTTCCATTAAGAACTTAAACACGTTGCCCCCACGGCCGCAACTAAAACAATGAAAAATTTGTTTATCTTCCGCTACTGAAAATGATGGCGTCCGTTCCTCGTGAAACGGACAGAGTCCAAACAAATTCTTACCGGACTTCTTAAGCTGAACATATTGGCCAACCACATCAGCAATGTTGGTCGCCGTTCGAACCGTTTCAATCACGTCTTCGGGTATCTTTGCCAAACCATCACTCCCTTACCGTGAGCTCCATCGCGCTAAAAGCTATGAAAAGTCGCACCCCGGAATCCCGAAAAGTGCGACTCTTTAATTGGCCTACGTGCGTAAAAATACACTATACATACTACTCCTATTACAGCCGGTGTCAACACTTAGGCCTCGCGGTTCCGGGAGAAAAATGCCGGGTATTTTACGATGATTTGGCTACTATTTTTTTGCAAATTTTAATCGGTCACTTGGCTAACTCGTAGGCATACCAAATGGTCGTTCCCACCAGCACCACAGTGCCAATCGTTAGGATAGCGATAAACCAAGATTGGTTGATGCCCAAGGCTAAGAGACTCAACAACGAAACGACTAACATAACCTGCCCGCCAAGCACATTCACCTTGTGCCAAATAACCGGCGAGTTGTAGGTCCAAGGGATCCGAATGCCGACCAGGTGATTACGAGGAACGTAAGGCAAGATGGCGGCAATAATCGACAGAAAGATCATGACGACAACGCCCACTTGATGTGGTTGCCGGGTTGTCAATAAGGCCGTTGGCCAAATGAGAAAAATAAGACTGTATAAGAATAACACGACGTTTAAGTCAAAGGGCAGCTCCGTTTGAACCGATTCCGCTAGCCGCGCCCTAAGGCTGCTAGGAATAATCACCGGCAGACTGATCGTCACCAACGCGATCAACGTAAACCACAAGAGACTGGTTACCGTGCGCGCCGGCTGAACCGTCCCGAATCGCACCGACAACCGCTGAAACAGATCGATTAACGCTAAGAGGCCAAGATTCAGGATTCGAATTCCCCACTGCCACTTAGCAGACATCTTCGTTTTAAACATTCTCAATCATCCCTCTTGCTCGATTGAACTGACAGTCCCCATCAATTATCGTGAGCATGGCCTCACGCTCGAAATTTTTCAATCGATCCGCACTGCGTCCATCGGTTAATTCCTTAACGATAAAAGCTGATGCCCTAATAAAAAAGTCTGGGATTAATCCCAGACTCTCGCTAACTTATTAATCAATTTAATGAAATAACGGCTACTTGACGACTAACTGGTCCAGGTCACCCAAGGTCAGCGCTAACTGAGCCAAATGACTGAGTTCCGTAAGCCGGTTGTTCTTAACGGCTTCATCCTTGTCCATCACCATCGTGGCTTCAAAGTAAGCCGCAATCGTTGGTTGAATGTCAGCCAGGCTGGCGTACAACGCATCTAAGCCCTGATCGGCAGCCGCAGCGACCTTGGCGACGCCTTGGTCCAAGGCCCCTTCACTGTCGTTATTAAACAGTTCGGGATTAACCTTGGCCGTAGCCAATTCGGCTGGCGCCTTCTGGGCCAACCGGATGACCCGCGTCAGGGATTCAATGACATCCTTAAAGTTGGCGTCATCGGCGTGGCTCGCCAAGATATTGGCCGCCGTGAAGATCTGCAAGACGTCACTGCTGGAACCTTCGGTAACGGCGGCAATAATATCGTGTCGTTGCTTGCTGGAACGCAAGATCTTCCGAATCCGGTCCTTAACAAAGTTGACTAGCGCTTCGACTTGGGCCGTTTGGTCCAGGTCTGGTGCCACGTTAGCGGCCGTTTCGGCGGCAATGGCATCCCGTGCCAAGTCAGCGACTGGCAGAGACCACTGTTGGTCGCGAGCAATCCGCACAATCCCCGTTGCCTGGCGACGCAGGGCGTAAGGGTCGTTGGAACCACTAGGAATCATTCCGGCGGCGAAGAACGTCAGGATACTGTCGAGCTTGTCGGCCAATGCCAGGACGGCACCGGGCACGGAAGCTGGCAAGGCGCCATCGGCAGAGATTGGTTCGTAATGTTCGCGAATGGCTTGGGCAACGGCAGGATCTTCGCCTTCAAGCAGGGCATACTTCTCACCCATAACCCCTTGAAGTTCGGCGAATTCACCGACCATCCCGGTAACCAGGTCAAACTTGTAGATTTCACTGGCACGCAAAGCCGCCTTCGTCTGGGCATCGTTTAAGTCAAAATGCTTGGCTAAGACACCCACAATGGCCGTCACCCGGGCCATCTTTTCAGCCATGGTACTGATCTTGTCATGGAAGCTAACCGACTTCAACCGTTCAACGTAATCGGCAATCGTCTTGTGTTGGTCTTCGGTGTAGAAGAACATGGCATCTTCCAACCGCGCCGTCAGAACCTTTTCGTTCCCGGCAACCACGTTTTGCAAGTCATGATCGTTCCCGTTACGAACGGAGATGAAGTTAGGCAATAACTTGCCGCTAGTATCCCGCGCATAGAAGAACCGTTGATGATCCCGCATTGAGGTGATCAACACTTCTTCCGGAATGGTCAGGTACTTTTCGTCAAAGCTCCCGGCAAAGGCCGTTGGCCATTCAACCAAGTTGTTAACCTCTTCCAAGAGGCCAGCATCGACATTGACCGTCCACTGGTTATCCGTGGCAATCTTGTCGATTTGCGTCTTGATCAAGGCCTTACGCTTGTCGGCATCGGCAATGACAAATTGACTGGTCAGGTCGGCTTCGTAATCGCCCGCCTGCTTCAGCTCGATGTCCTTGCCGAGGAAACGATGGCCGCGAGTATTGCGGTCGGTCGTCACGTCCAGGATGCTAAAGGGAATGACGTCAGCATCTAGTAAGGCCACTAACCAACGGATTGGTCGGATGTATTCAAAGTGATGGGCGCCCCACTTCATCATGGTTGGGAACGTCATCGCGGTAATCACGTCCTTTAGCCCTGCCAGAACGGCGGCAACGGGTTCACCGGCAATGAACTTGTCGACATAAACGTATTCGGTCCCTTTGATTTCCTTAAAGGTAATATCGTCTGGCGTGAGACCTTGGCCTCGAGTAAACCCGATGGCGGCCTTGCTCCAGTTACCATCCGCATCCTGAGCAATCTTCTTGGCCGGACCCTTAACGGATTCGCTGATATCGTCTTGCTTATCGGCCAAGCCACTGATCAACAGGGCCAACCGACGTGGGGTTGAGAATGGCTTGATGTCATCGTAAGCCACGCGCTGTTCTTTTAAGTAATCCGCGGTCCGCTTAACCAACTGCTTGATGGCCGGTGTAACCACGTGGGCTGGCATTTCTTCCAAACCGATTTCTAGTAAAAATGTGTGTGCCATTATTTGGCCTCCTCGTCCGCTAATAATGCTTGTCGTACCTGGTCATCTTTGATTAATGGGAACCCGCGCTTCTTCCGTTCGGCAACGAAGGCCTTAGCAATAGCCCGGGCCATATTCCGAATCCGTGAAAGGTAGCCGGCCCGTTCTGTAACGGAAACGGCCCCACGAGCATCCAGCAGGTTAAAGGTGTGACTGCACTTCAAAACATAATCGTAGGCCGGGTGAACCAAGCCGTTAGCAATTTGTTTCTTGGCTTCATCTTCATACTCATCGAAGTGCCGTAATAACATGGCTTGATTGCTTTCTTCGAAACTGTACTTGGAGTGTTCATACTCGGGTTCCTTGAAGATATCCCCGTACTTAACCCCATCGGCCCATTCCAGATCAAAGACGGAGTTCACGTCTTGAACGTAGGATGCTAGCCGTTCCAAGCCGTAGGTGATTTCGGAGGTCACAGGATCAACTTCCATCCCCCCAACGACTTGGAAGTAGGTGAACTGGCTGATTTCCATCCCGTCCAACCAAACTTCCCAACCAACACCGGCACAACCCATGGATGGGTTTTCCCAGTTATCTTCAACGAAGCGAATATCATGTTCAAGTGGGTCGATACCTAACTCTTGCAGACTGTTCAGGTAAAGTTCCTGAATGTTGTCTGGTGAAGGCTTCATGACCACTTGGAATTGATGATGTTGGTATAACCGGTTAGGGTTTTCCCCGTAACGCCCGTCGGCTGGTCGCCGAGATGGCTCAACGTAGGCGGCGTTCCAAGGCTCTGGTCCAATCGCCCGTAGGAAGGTGTAAGGGCTCATGGTACCGGCCCCTTTTTCTGTATCGTAAGCTTGCATCAGCATGCAGCCCTGGGCGGACCAATACTGTTGTAACTTTAAGATGATTGCTTGCATGGACAGTTTTTCTGTCATGGGTGCGTTTCCTCCTCAAAAGATGTGATTCAGTCAATGTCGCTAACCTAATGAATAAATAAGCGCAAAAAAAGTCCCTACGAGAATTCACCGAGGCAAATTCACGTAGGGACGAAGTTTTAATTTCGCGGTTCCACCCTACTTCTAGTCCATGGACTAGCAGCTTTATTGGAAACGACTCCGAATGTGCCAACCCACAGAAATCACTACCCGGCTAACACTATCCCGGATTCGCTGAAAATAATCGCTGTGTTTTTCATTCATCATAATCGACTTATTTAACTGTTTTTCATAATAGTCGTCTGGCTCAGGCTTGTCAATGAATTTAGGTGAAATCCTTACCCTTGACGCCGGTGATTAGCCAGTCCCAACCAACTCAGGATCGTCAGGAGCATGGCCCCAATCCAAGACCAACCGGTCGTCGAGTCGTTGGTTTGGGGCAAATCAGTAGCCGTTGGACGTTGACCAGCCACCGAATGACCCGGTTGCCTCGTTAGGCCCGGTTGGATCCCTTCACGATAAGTCCAGCCGTTCGCTTTGACTCCTGAACGGCCATACGCCTTCAATGGCGTCCATGGTTGCCGAGTCTGCGGCGACCTTGGCGAACGATGGGTGCCCCTCTTCTGCTTGGGATTGGTTGGGCCGTTGGCGTCTTCCCCGGAATGACCGGGATAGTTGGCGGCGTGGGCTGATCCGGCGACACCGGATCAGTTGTCCCAGAACTACCACCGCTACTTGGGTCCGTCCATTTAAGGGTTAACTGATTAACCCCATAGTTACCGGAGTGATCGGTGGCCTGCCCGGTGGTCCCCGAGCTCAAGGTCAAGACCAGACTGGTTCCGGTAAACCCGCTGGGTAAGGTCAACCGATCCGTGGTGGAATCATAGCTTAACGGTGTCCCGTTATGGGTAAAGACCATCGGATCCGTGAGGGAGAAGTTCCGTAGTTTCAAGGCCGCCGCGATGGCCGTCTTGACGCCCGTCAGCTGATCGCTGGCATGACCCACCATGGCGGTGAGGGTTTGTTGATCAGCAAAGGCCTGATCACCCAGGTGGGTAACGGGATCGGCCGCCTGAATTTTCTGCAGGTTGTTGCCGGCGAAGGCCTCGTTGTCGATCGAATCGACGGTTCCGGCAAAGGTGACGCCAACGAGAGCGTTGTCGGCAAAGGCCGTTTTGCCAATCGAGGTCACACTGGCGGGAATCGTTAACCCGTGCTCAGCGCTGGTATCATCATCCGGCAAGACATCCCCGACCAAGGCATTATCGGCGAAGGCCGACGTCCCAATGGTTGCGACGCTATCACCGAGCGTCAACCGGGATAATTGATTACCGGTAAAGGACTGCTCACCAATCGTGGTCACCTTGGACGGAATGACCAAGTCACCAGCAATCTGATTGCCAGCAAAGGCCTCGCCTAAAATGGTCATTAAGGCCTGTCCCAGCTTCAAGCCAGTCAGTGCGTTATTTTGAAAAGCGGCACTATTGATGTGCTCAATGCCATCGGACAACGTTAAGGTCCCAACCAGTTTATTATTGGCGAAGGCACCATTGCCAATGGTCCCGGTACTCTTGCCGAAGTCAATCCCGGTCAAGGCGTCCCCTGAGAACGCCCCAGCGTTGATAAAATTAACCTGATCGGGAATGACCAGCTCACCGGTCAGGCCAGGGTTGCCCACAAAGGCGGCCGAACCGATGGTCTCCAGCTTAGAGCTGTGTTGATTACCGAACGTGACCCCCGTCAATTGGTTACCGGCAAAAGCCGTATTCCCAATGACTCTCACGGAGTCAGGAAAAGTTAGATTACCGCTAATCGCATCGCCAGCAAAAGCAGCGGCTCCGATCGTATCCACATGATTACCCAGTTCCAGACTGGTTAATTGCGGATTCTCTGTAAAGGCAGATCCTTGAATGATCCTGACGCTGTCAGGAATTTTTAGACTAGTGATGTGATTCTCTTCAAACGCTCCAACCCCAATGGTGTCTAGTCTGCCATCTAAAAAGGTCACTTCGGTCAGCTGATTATTAGCAAATGCCGAATTACCAATCGGGTCAACATTTTTAGGAATCGTAATGGTCTGTAACAGGTTATTCTGGAATGCCCCATTGCCAATGGTAGTCAGATCCGTTCCCAACGTTGCCGTGACGAGGTGGTTGTTGGCAAAGGCTGTGTCTTTCACCGTGGTCGTGCCATCAGGCAAGGCAATGCTCGTCAAGGCATTATAATTAAAACTGTCAACACCGATGGTTAGGTCGAGATTCTTCCCATCATTAAGTGGGCGCACACCAAAATCGACACCGGTTAACTGATTTTCGGTGATTGCTTCCTGATCACTGCCTTCGAAGGCAGAATCACCAATGTTCTTAACTCCAGCTGGTAACTTTAAGATGCCTTTTAACCGATTGTTTTTAAAAGCCGCCGTATCAATGTCCCAGAGTGATGTACTTCCCGCTTGAACACCCTTGAAATCAATTGATTCTAATAAGTTATTCTCAAATGCAGCTGTATCGATCTCTGCTACTCCAACCGGCAGCGTCAACGTCCCTTTCAACTGGTTACCCTTAAAGGCCGCCGCACCAATCTTCCAAAGCCAACCGCTACCCGTCTGATTAGCTCGGAAGTCGATAGTTTCCAATAGATTGTTTTCAAATGCGGAGGCCCCGATCACTTGAACCTCGTTACCGATGGTCAGACTGGTTAACTTGTTATTGGCAAAGGCGCTCGCACCAATGGTGCCCACTTTATCCCCGATAATCACGCTAGTTAAGTTGCCATTAGCAAACGCCTTATCGGCAATCGCCGTGACATTAAGGTTTTCAAATTGTTCCGGAATGGTGATCGCCGTCGCATCGCCCGTGTAACCCGTTACCGTATAGGCAGTCTGGTCACTGTTAAGGGCATACTGAAGTCCCGCCGTGTCCGCGCCCGTGGCATCGGGTGTCGGGGTCACGTCGGCGTTGGGGGTGGGTGCCGCCGGAATGTCCAGCGCCCGGGTCCTACGCTGATATTTGGCATTCACGGTAACTGGCGTGACTTTTTCAGCCGCCGAGCCATTCTTGTCAGCCAGGTCGCCAGTCCCATCACCAGATTGTTCTTTATCGTCAGTCAATGGGTCACCGCTATTTTTACTATTCTGATTAGCCTGCGGGTCATCGTCGCCAGTACTTGCGGGTACTACCGGCTTACCCGCGTCCCCTTTACTTCCCGAATTCTGGGATATGACCGGTTCTGCGGCCGCATGGACCAGTGTCGTACCCATTAATCCGGTACTCAGGG
>NZ_BCWD01000014.1 GCF_001592085.1 Levilactobacillus senmaizukei DSM 21775 = NBRC 103853 | reverse complement strand
CCGCACTAATTACTGATGGGACGAACTGGGGTGAAATTAGCGACCAGCTTGACCTGAACGTTGGGCTGTCCCTGCATTAATTTGGCTACCGGACAGCGTCGTTCAGCTAGATCGATCATGGCCTTAGCCCGTTTTTCGTCAACGCCAGGAAGCATGACCTCAGCGGTTAAATAGAATTGGAATCCTCTGACATCGCGAGCCATTTCAACGATGGTGTGAACCTTGGCGGTGTGTGGCAGGTGGTCGCGCCGCTCGATGGCTTCCAACGTGGCATTTAGACAGGTGCTGAGGGCTAGTCCGATGAATTGCTCAGGATTGGCTCCAGGCCGGTCGTTTAGCGGATCACTGACGGGGATATCTAGGCTACCGGGGACGTATGAACGGCTCTCCAAGCCATCATCATTATTAGCGACGGTGCGGTAGAGGGGTGGGAATCTTCGCGGTTCAGTAGGCAAACTAACAACCTTCTTTCGCATTCATTTGCCTCAAGATTACGCTGATTTAAAGCAAAAAACAACGAATTTGCCGGCAAAGTGAAAGAGCTTCCAAACAAGCTACACCAATGATGGTTGACTTAGTAAAATGTTGTTGAAACGTTAGATGGGCGTTGGTGTTAACCGGTTGCACAACTAATGTATACCAATTCAGTGATCATTGATTCGCGTATTGAAAGTGTTTTAGGTAAAACGTATTAGTAACGCTGGTGAGCTAACTATTTGAGACTTTGTAAATGTCTTGTAACATTTTTATAAAAAAGGTAGACCACTGGTGAACACTTCGCTATAATGTAGTCGATGGTAGTAGAACACTGGCGCAGAGAATTTGGGGGGAGCCATATGTTAACTGAACGACTATCTGAAGAAGAAAAGCAATTTCAACGAATGACCTGGCGGGCCAAGCGGCATGGTGGCCAGGTGGTTGAACGGGAGATTATGCAACAGTTTACCGCAACCATTGCTGAACAAGATGCGATCCTCGCTGCCGCTCGACGACGGCCGATGAGTTCGGTTAGTTAGATTGATGCCGTAACCGTCAGTTTTGCCTGGGGGGGCGAATGTGATGAAGCATCCAACGATCTATTACTTTTATTATTTGGCGGGGGTTGCCTTTGTCGGCCTGATGGTCGATGTTATTTGGCACATGCTCCGTTTATGGTTAGTGGCCAGTCATATGTAGACCTGGCTAACAAAAAATCCTGTGTCAGCCTAACTTGGCAGACACAGGATTTTTCTACAAATTTAATTATTTTTCGAGGCGAATATGGGTTCAACTGCGAGTCTACGATAGGCCACTGTGAATCCCAGAAAGAAGCTAGCTGCTAGAATGGTCGTCAGCGGTAGCATCTTAAACATGGCTTGAGGCAATACCAGCGCCAATACGGGGAAGGCATAGGCGGCTGGTAGCTTAAGCTTCAGGGCCGAAAGTAAGCCGAAAACTAGCGGCAGACTGATGGCGGCAGCCATCAACCAAGGGGCGACGACTAGGTGAACGCCTACCCCAATGGCGGCGGCCCCCGTTAAAGCCAGGACTTGCCGGATAGCCAGTTTACCATTGTAGTCGGGCTTCTCGAGAACTTCGAAGAAGACAACCATGACTGGTGGGATACCAGCCATTTGGCCACGGCCGGCTAGTCCCACGGCGGTGACCCAAATAAGACTGGCTACCAGATAGATGGCCATGTGCTTGAGACTCATGGGTGTTCGTTCAGAGCCGTTACCGGGATGATTACGTAGGATAATGGCAATCATCAGGATAAGGGTGAAGCCCAGAACGGTAAAGATATAGGACCAGTGGGTAGCGTTGGTCAAGACCGGTAAGAGTCCGGTGGCAAATGATGGGGCCAATGGAGAATTTAGGAACCGTAGTAATAACACAATGAGTGCAATCGTGACAAAGACCTTCAAACCATAACTGATGGCAAGCATATTGACCAGAAAACCAATCAATGCTGCGCCGGATGGTCCCAGAAAGATGTTTTCTGGATGATACATCCACTCACGGTTATGATAAATCCAAAGCCCAGTGGTTAGGGGCCCCAACTCGGGCATAATCGTTTCAATATCGCCGGACCAGGTGGCCAGACTAATCATTGCTAACACGAAGACGAACCCAATGAGGTAGTCTCGTGTTTTTTGTTTAGAGAAAGACATAGTTGACTCGTTTTCACCCGCATAGATTTTTAAGAAACCGACGATCGAGAAGTGGACCGGTTTGGACAGCCATACGGGAAGCTATCCACAATCAATTGGCGACCAATGAAAGACTTGATCGCCAACGAAGTTGCTTATTATTTCCATAATTATATAAGAACTATCCGGGTGTGTCAAACGGTGGTGGGGATCGAGTTAAGCTGGCCAAACGGGCATTTTGGCCCGGGGTTGTCGCATCATTCTGGTCCAAGCTGCCGGGAATAAATTAAAAATTGAATATACTCTTATGGAATAATTGGCCAAAGATTTTGGAATAATTCGAGGCACAAAAAAAGCTAGTTACGTCGAAGCGCAACCAGCAGAATAGAAGTATGTGTACAGCACCGATGGTGTTAATAATGGCAAAATGTCAATTAACTCCTCCAACGATCGGTTACCGTGGCAGGCTCTCACCTGAATATGTAAGTTCATTATAACCTGCCGGACGGGGCCTGTAAACCATAAATTTAAAGTTTCACTTAAGCTAAGGTTACAAGTAAAACGATTAATGTCACTATTGACGGCACTCCTTGTAGCCAAAAGATACGTCGGTTTACGGTTAGACTTCCAAATATTGCGACAATTATCACAAAGATTAGGAGGAGCGCGCTGGTGGTCAAACGGCCGGGTCCGTTTAGAAGCCACTGACTGGCGATCAGCGTGCCCCCTAGCATACCGTTGTAGATCCCCTGATTGGCAAGGGCCGTTTGTGCAGCTGCCTGGCGAACGAAGTCAAGGGGCATGCCAAAGGCCTGGGCTTGAAACTCTGGTCGGCCCCAAATTTCTAAAACCATGATACCGAGATGCTCAATCCCGATAAGGATCATTAAAGCAGTGATTAGAATGGACATGAACAAAACCTTCTTTTCTCGATAGTAGATACCCAGCGAATTGATCGGTGGATTGCCGATTGTGGGCCGAAATCATTCGTACTTTAAGCTAATTTTTAGTTTGGCGTGTAGAATAATAAGTAAGATTATTTTTTGTCAGGGGAGCTTCGGTCATTCACGGGGAGAATGGCCTCATGACAATCTTTTTGAAATCTGAATGGAGGAATTACCTATGAGACTCCTAGACTTAAGTGGACAACAATTCGGCAGACTGACGGTTATTCGGCGCGACGGAACCGCCAAGAACGGTAACGCCACGTGGTTGTGTAAATGTAGCTGTGGCAATTTAGTCACGGTTGACAGTTATCGCCTCCGTCATGGCATCACGGTCAGTTGTGGCTGTTATCGTCGTGACATCAGTAAGGAACGTTTGACTAAAGATCCCCGGACCCGTAAGCAGATTGGGAACGCGACTAATTTGCCCTTAGTTAACGGATCTAACGTTGCTGCTTTGACCAAGATTAGCTCGCGAAACATTTCTGGAGTTATCGGGGTCAGTTTTGACAAGCGTTCCGGCAAATGGGCTGCACGCCTATTTTACCATGGCCGTTACATCTTGAATCAAACTTTTAGTGAATTTTCTGATGCCGTGGCAGCTCGTAAGGCGGCGGAAAAACAATTGAATCATAACGAAGAAGTAAAGGTTGAGGCCGCTGAAGGCTAAGCCATTTAATGAATCAGCAGAATAATATTGAAGCTAAGAAGCCGCTCCCATTAATGGGCGGCTTTTTTGGTGTCCGTAAGCATTTAGATTGCGCCGCCATCACACGGTTAGGTAGACTGGCAAAATAATTGTGAAATGTTGGTGACTTTTCTGGAAGTCGTTCGTTGTCTAGGTGGGAGGGGGAACAGATGCGCTTACAGCAATATGAATTGCAGCTGGCCGATTTGGCCGTCACTGTGCGTCGGTATCTCGTTAGCCGGGGGGCCGACACGGAGGTCGCGGCAGATGTCACACAGGACGTTTTTGTTAAGTTATTGGAAATGCAACTGATCTTGCCGGCCGACCAATTGCGGCCTTATATGTTTCGAGTGGCCTGGACAACGTATCTCGACCAGTTTCGCCGGCAACAACGATACCAACAGTTGGTGGAACTGTATATACAGCCAACTCTGAAAAACGAGGGGAACTTTAATCATGATGAAGCATTAGCACACGGGTTGTCTCGACTGAAGGTCGTGGAGCGCGAGTTGTTAGTCTTGCGGTATGTCAAAGGCCTAAGTATGCAGCAGACGGCGGATCGGCTGGGCCTGAAGTTATCGGCGACGAAGATGCGATTGCGCAGGGTTCATCGTAAGTTAGAACGACTAATGAGGAGTGAGGAACATGAATGAGGGAAAAGAGTTCAAGCAGTTGGCACGTCGGGTTAGGGTTCGACACTGGGTAATGACCATCGTCTTGGCCGCGGGGGTCATGTTAGTCATGACGGTCGTGACGTATAAGGTGACGCAGATTAAGGCCGGTCAGGAGTCCTCGGCCTTGATGCGCTATATGAATGTGATTGGTGATATCATGTCTCCAAATATCCAGCACGATGATTTACGCTTGGTGGATAATAACTTGATGGGAGGGAAAGTGGTCAGCCACCGGTATAAGGAGATTGAGGGGCAACGCTTCCCTTGGTCAACCAGTTCTAGCAATTATTCTTGGTTGCTTAGGTTCGCGCAAACAGACCTAGTGTCACGAACGTCAGCCAATTTTGGACCATCGACCTACGATCAGGACACCCAGCAAAAAATTCCGTCATTTTATAATTTGAAAATGCAGAAACACTCGATGAAGGTTGTTCATGAAGTTAAAAAAGTGGCTAAGACCAAGGATGCCATTGCGGAGGTGGCCTTGACCTTCAAGCGGCCGTTGACGTATGCACAGATTCAGGCCAAACTGCCCCAACAGCTGCACGCAACTTGGTATTGGCTAGGGGCTAAGGGAGATACGGACGTTACCTATGTGGACAATAATTATTTAGGATTTAGTGCGAACCCCAAGGGCCAGTTGACTAAAGGGGATTACATTCGGCTACGGGGAGCCTTAGAGGCAGCTAAGCCCTACCACTTAGTCTACGACAACTTTGACGTTTTTAAGTTTGCTTGGCAGTATGCCCAAAAGTATCCTAAATTCGACCAGGCGCCGTTTGCTGGGGTCATCGTGACGGGGAACAGTGCTGATTTTCAAAAGCTGGTTAAGGCAAACTGGGTCGTAGCTAGTTCGGCGGGGATTGTTGCTCCGAAGACCAGAATAAAATGATTTATGAGAGATTTGACATTTTTCTAATCAAAGCTTAATGTCATAAGTAACTCAAATTTCACCTGACCAGAAAAACATCAGAGAGTTGAATCGTTCTGGGGCAAGTTCAGAACGATTTTTAATTTGAATGGGAGCGTGGTTGAATGTCAGCAAGCAAAATCGACAAGTTACAAACCGCCGTAGACGAGGCCTTGACCGCCGATCGACAGCGATTAGCCAAATACTTAAGCATCGAAACGGTTTCGGCCCAGAAAAAGGGTATTCCAGAGACTGTGGCCTTCGTTCAGCAGGCCTTTGAAGAACTTGGGGCCAAAGTTCAGGTCTGGCGAGATATTCCCGGAAGTAACCCCTTCATTTTTGCGACGCTACCAGCAGGTCCCACCGGCAACGCTAGTAAGACGCTACTCTTCTATAACCATTACGATGTTCAGCCACCGGAACCATTAGCAGAATGGCATACCGAGCCCTTTAAACTAACCGAAGTTGATGGCAAGTACGTGGCCCGTGGGGTCTCCGACGATAAAGGCGAACTCATGGCGCGGTTGTCGGCCGTTAAGGCACTTCAGAACGCCGGCGGTTTACCCTGCAATCTCAAATTCATCCTAGAGGGTGAAGAAGAGATTGGGAGCGTGCATATTCCCCAGATGACGCAGAAGCATGCGACCGATCTTGCGGCCGACGTCGTGGTTTGGGAAACGGGGGGCAAGGATGCCGATGAAAACTTTAATATTACCTGTGGTGTCAAAGGAATTATGAGCTTTGAGCTGACCGTGCAAACTGCCGCGGTCGACTTGCATTCTTCCTTTGCCGCCTATGCCGATAATGCGGCTTGGCGCCTGACCAAGGCGTTGGCATCATTGCGGGGGCCTGCCGATCGAATTTTGGTCGATGGTTTCTATGATGATATCCGCGAATTGACCGGGCCCGAACTGGCGGCCATTGCCGATCTGAACTTTAACGAGGCTCAGACCAGGGAAACCTTTGGCATTACGGGCCCACTAGTTACCGATGATCCCAAGATGGCACTTGCAAATGCGACGACCATGACGATTAATGGTCTGACAAGTGGGTATGAAGGAGCTGGCGTTAAGACGGTTCTACCTAAGTTCGCCAAAGCCAAGCTTGACTGTCGGCTAGTTCCGGACCAGCGACCAGAGAAGTTAGCCCGCTTAATTCAAGCTCAGCTAGCACGGAATGGATTTTCGGACGTGCACGTTAACTACTTGTTGGGGGAGAATCCATTCCGATCTGATTTGACCGATCCGTTTGTCCAGACGTCGATCACGACAGCTCACGAGGTTTACGGCGATCGGGTTAAATTGGTCCCGAATACACCAGGTACGGGTCCTCAAGCACCATTCGATGAGGCGCTGCATGCCCCCATCGTAGCCTTTGGGGCCAATTGGTCGGGGTCCGGCGCACATGCCCCTAATGAAAGCGTACGGATCGCCGATTACGCACAGGATGTCTTTTATACTGCCCGGCTGCTACAAAAATTCGGTGTGGGAGTCAGTAAGTGAGTGATTAATTAATTTATCAAGGAGGTCGTGACGGGGTCACGGCCTTTTTGATGAGGGTGAAAAGATCTGAGCACCGGATTGAAAGCCTGATGACATGGCGGAGAATTAGCTTGGCAGGACGTATATGTAATCCGATTAATTGATTTTTTGATAATACTTATCGGATACTTAACATTCATTCGCATAATGGTTAACGCCGATTTCGATTTGTGATACACTGACGTTAAATAAGTGAGTGTGAAGGGTGGTTATTGATATGAAAACGTTTAGTTATCTATGGCGTTGGGGTGGTGCCGTGGTATTTGCCTTTCTAATGGTCTTTCTCACATTTACATATGTGTTACAATTCGAGTCGTTTCAAGGAGCCGGAATGGCGCCTAACCTCAAGAATCGAGACACGCTGGTGGTTTGGCGGATGGCTAAGGTCAAACGGTTAAGCGTCATTGCCCTTGATGCTCAAAGCGAGGTCCCGGGGTCTAAGGCCCATAGCACATTCGTTAAGCGAGTCATCGGGGTTCCAGGGGATCGCATCATTAGTCGGAATGGTCAAATATATGTGAACGGTAAGCAGCTTGACCAGTCATTCTTAAGTGGTGATCAACGCAATCAAACCGGTAACTGGACCCTTAAGAGCTTAGGCAAGCAAATCGGTTCGTCAAGTGCCGTTGTGCCTAAGGGAAAGTATTTTGTTTTAAGTGATGACCGATCAACTAGCCATGCTGAGGATAGCCGTGACTGGGGTTATGTCAGTGCTAAAAACGTTGTCGGGGTTGCTAAGCTCGTCTTTTGGGATGGGACGAATGAACAGCGGCAACGGATCAACCAACTGGCTAATTAAAGCAGTTAAGACAAACCAGGCTTCTCCGTGGTTTAACCACGCGGAAGCCTGGTTTAGCATGCTAAACATTTAGTTATAAATGGTGGAAAGGATCCGGTATACTGAAAGAACTAAGATCAAGGAGGCCAGTCGTATGGAGAATATTTTTTATTATGCCGGCATTGCCTGTCTGATCATCACGGGGCTGGCTCAACTGTTCGTGGCCTTTCAGCACCGTAATTGGCAGGTTCAACCGATGTGGGCAATTTGGGGCTGGTTAGTGGGAATTGGCTTGCTGAGCATTGCCACCTTTTTAGCCATATAAATGACTGGGTTTCGTTCTCGTCAAGTTGGACGAGTGGCGGAGCCTTTTTTTGTGCTGAGCTGATCGGCTGGCATGACCATCAAAGCCGTTTCGGTAACGCCGTACTGGGTGCGAAGTAGCCGATTGATATCTTGGGTGAGTTGATAGATCGTGGCTGCCGTCATGTTGGGAGCGACGGCGATCGTCACACTAACCATAATTAAGTTACCGTCATAGTAAGCCTTGATGAATAGGACTTGCTGAACGGCAGGTAAGGTAGCCACAGCCTGTCGATAGGCTGCCTCGAGCCGTGGATCGAAGTAGTCGACTAGCTTTAGCGTGCACTGCCGAAAGATTTGAGTGCCCGCGTATAAGATATATAATCCCAGGGCTAGGCTAGCGACGCCGTCGATCCAAGTGAGATGAAACCAGCCAATGCTTGCAATCGTGAGTAGAGTGACGAGGCTTGTTAGAACGTCGGTGAAGGTATCCTTGGCGGCTGCCGCCAACGCAGTATTCCTTAATTGCCGGGCCCAGCGGCGGTTGGACCACCAAAGTAGGGTGAGTAACAGACCTGAGGTGGCCGCCGCAAGGCCTGATAGCAGTGGTTGTAAGTGTTCGTGGGATGGCCAGATTAAGTGGTGACTAGCCTCAAATAAAATATCTGCGGCAATGAAGACCATCACGATTCCTGCCAAGAGGGTGTAGATTGTTTCAAAGCGAAATCGAGATTGCTGGGTTCTTGGCCCAACATGGGAACGGTCGGTTGCAGCAATGGGGGCGCCCCAAAGGTCGTTGTCGCGCGTCTTAGCAGCAATGTATAGACCAGTCATAAGCAAGCTGGTGGAAAAGATACCGGATAAATTGTTGAGGGCATCCGCCCGGAGGACTTGCGAATGACCCATCCAGGCGGCCGAGTATTCAATGAGAAAGAGCGCCAAGTAAATACCAACATTTTCCCATAAATGGCGATAGGCCAGGCTAAGGTTGGCAACCACCGTCCGTTGGACATGTTGCCAGTCCTGATTCGTTTCATTCATCGTCTTTACCCCCTCGGATGACTGCTGGCTTAACGGTTCCTATTTAGCCACAGACTGGAGAATTGGCGATCCTGGTTGCCTGTTAAACAGGTGGTTAGGCATTTCGATTGACGAATAGGGCAGGGATCACCGATTTAAAAAAGGCCACAAAAAAACCACATTCAGCGAATGTGGTTTTCCCCGTCATAGGTTTAGTCATACTGGCATTTATGGAGCCGGCGGGGATCGAACCCGCGTCCTAGCATATTGCCAACTTAACGTCTACACGCATAGGCAGACTACTTATCGTTTCACTGAATAACTTGCCGCCTGTCAGGGCCCACATACTCAGCTAACCTGATTCATCTCTTCTAACGAACTTCAGGTGGGAGCCGTTAGCGTAAGCCCGTTAAATTTAGGACCCAGATCTAGACCGCGGGCAAGCCTAGGAGGATCTACGTTAAGCGCCTATTAAGCAGCTAAAGCGTAAGAATTGTTATTATTTTTTGCAGTTATAATAAACTGGACCTTTTAACGTAGATGCCGCTACGACGCGCAGTCAAGCTTCAACCTATACCAGTCGAATCCAGAACGGCCCCATGACGATACTAGAATAGTTTATCACATCTTTGGAGGCTTGCAAAACTGGGCGCTTGTGAATAGGTAATTAACCGTCGTGGATCCCCGACAATATAGTATAATAAATGGTATAAGTGCTAAATATTTAATGATTAATGGTGAACCGACAAAAAGTTACAGAAAGGTCATGGTTTTATCACACGCCTGTCTGATGGGTCTGATAAACTTCGAGTGCTTATAACTTAACTTTTTGCTGGCTCCGTAGAAGGACAGTAATTTTCTTTGGAGGTCGCAATGAAATTATTAATGATTGAAGATAATCATTCTGTTTCCCAAATGATGTCGATGTTTTTTAAGAAGGAACAGTGGGATGCTCATTTTGCCTATGATGGCAAGGAAGCCATGACCATGTTTTCCGCGACGCCCAATGAGTGGGACATGGTGACCCTTGATTTGAATTTACCTGGTATGGATGGCATGCAGGTTAGTGCCGAGATTCGAAAGATTTCGCCGACAGTCCCCATCATTATGCTAACGGCGCGGGACTCGGAAAGTGACCAGGTCCTAGGGCTGGAGATGGGGGCGGACGACTATGTGACGAAACCGTTCAGTCCTATCACCTTAATCGCCCGGATCAAAGCGTTGCATCGACGGGCCGCATTAGGGCCCGTTGCTCAGGCAACCGCGGATACGCCCACCGATGATACGGAATCTTTTGACGTGATGACGGATAACTTTAAGTTAAACACCAAAACGCGGGAGGCCTATTTGAATGGACGGCAGATTCAGGACCTGACGCCGAAGGAATTTGATCTGTTGAAGACGTTGGCTCAAAAGCCGCGCCAAGTCTTCTCACGAGAACAGCTCCTGCAGTTGGTGTGGGACTATGAATACTATGGTGATGAGCGGACCGTGGATGCCCATATTAAAAAGTTACGGCAGAAGATTGAAAAGGTTGGTCCCCAGATTATTCAAACAGTGTGGGGTGTGGGTTATAAATTTGATGACAGTGGAGCCGATCAACAATGAAGTTAATGTATCAACAGATGCTCGGATTCTTCGCGGCAATTATGATTATCCTAGTTCTCATGGGAGTTTCATATTCGCAGATGACCCGGCGAATGGTGTATAGCAATACCTGGAACTCCTTAGAAAAATATTCGAACAGTCTGATTGAGCAGTCATTACGGATCAGTTCTCAAGAGCCCAAGACGGTTAACTTTGATACGACGGCGCTGGCTAACAGCGAACAGTTACTGCAAAATCAAGCCGTCAGCACGACGATTTATAGTGCAACGAACAAGATTGTTTTTCCAGCGAATGTTTATCAACAGTCGATCAGACCTGCCGATTGGAAGAAACTGAAGAATAACCAGATTATCCATAAGGTCGTGGACCGGCAAGTTCGTAACAAGAATGGCCGCGTCAGTCCCGCGGTGACCGAGGTTATGAAGCCGTACTTCTATAACCACAAGTTGGTGGCCGTCGTGGTCATGGGGGCTTTCGTTTCCGATATCAATACCAGTGTGAATCAGATCAATCGCAATTTAATTCGCGCCTTACTGTTGTCTTGCATCGTGGCCATTGTTGCCAGCTATATCTTGGCGCGCTACTACACGTCGCGGATCAATCGATTGCGATCGGCGACTAACCAGGTTTCGAAAGGAAACTACGATGTCCAGATGGCGAGTCGTAATCGGGATGAAATTGATGATCTGATCAATGACTTCAATGGTATGACCCACTCGTTGAAGGCGTCCCAAGATGAGATTCAACGCCAGGAAGAGCGCCGGCGGGAGTTCATGGCCAATGCCTCCCATGAGATGCGGACACCATTGACGACGATTAACGGTCTTCTCGAAGGAATGGCCTATGATGCGATTCCCGAAGAGAGTAAGGAAGAGAGTATCGAGTTGATGCGAAGTGAAACCAGCCGGTTGATTCGACTCGTCAATGAAAACCTCGATTATGAAAAGATTCGATCGAATCAAATTGCGCTAAATTTGCATGAATTTAACGCCGTTGATGCCCTCCATAATATCGTCGAACAGCTGAAGCAAAAGGCCGACGACAAGGGGGATGGCTTGGATTTGGAAGCGGCCAAGGAGGTGCCGGTATTTGCCGACTACGACCGGTTCGTTCAAATCATGTTTAACATTACTCAAAATGCCATTCAGTTTACCGATAATGGTCGCGTGACGCTCTCCGCACAGCGGGGCTATGAAGAAACCATTGTGAAGGTGGCCGATACCGGGATGGGCATGACGGAACATCAATTGGAGAATATTTGGGAACGCTACTATAAGGCCGATCCATCCCGGAAGAACACCAAGTATGGTGAATCTGGCCTGGGCCTATCCATTGTTCATCAACTGGTTCAGTTACATCATGGTAAAATTAGCGTTACCAGTAAAGAGGGAGTGGGGACCACGTTTACGGTGATCTTTCCCGACCAACATCAAACCAATTCAGAACGTGCTAAAGAGTCGAACACCGACTAGTCAATGGCTGTGCTGGCGTCCTTTTCATGCTACAATAGCAGATAGTCATTAAGGAGGAAACTTGTGAAACGAGTACAAATTACAGGGAAGTCCGTCCGGAAGTTTGAGGATGGGTACCCGATCGTATCAATAACGGATTTAGAAGATCGTAAAGATTTTGACAACGGGGCCTGGGTTCAGTTGGAAAATCACGGTCACTTTGTGGCCACGGCATATTTTGCCAAACAACATCGGGGAGTCGGGTATGTCCTGAGCCTCAAGGAAAATGAAACGATCGATGACCGGTTTTTCGCTAGCAAATTTCGAGCAGCGGTTGCCCGGCGTTCAGCTTTTAAGAACGCGACGGCTTACCGGTTGTTTAACGGTGCCGGGGATAACCTCGGTGGTTTAGTGGTGGATGTCTACAACGGCTTGTACATTTTCCGTTGGCAGAACACGGCCTTAAATCGTCAATCAAAGTTAATTTATGCGGGCTTCCAACGCGTCATTGGTAAGGACGCCGTCATGTTGGCGACAACGCCAGGTCATGACAACCTAACCATTGTTAACGGGACGTTGCCAACAACCCAAACAGAGGTCTTAGAGGACGGCGTGAGTTACCCGATCGATTTGACGGTGGGCCGGTCACAATTAGCCTTGGAGTTCCGTGACATTCGGGCCTGGGTAAAGGCGAACAGTGCTCAGAAGCATTTGTTGAACTTGTACAGTGCCGAAACCGGCCTGGTGACGGCCGCGATGGCCGGAGATGCCGTTGAAGCCGTCACGGTCGACCCGACGAGCCGGGCCACAACGACAATTCAGACGCAGTTGGCCGCCAACAACTTGGACCAAGCAGCGGTTGAAATGCGGACGATGGACGTCGAAAACTATTTGGATTATGCTCGCAAACACGAGTTGAGCTTCGATATCGTGTCGATTAATCCACCAGCCTTCATTCGCGGGAAGAGGCATTCCTTCACGTTGGAACAAGACTTACCCGCCTTGTTAGCCCAAGCCCTGGAAGTTACGCACAGTGGCTCGCAGATCATTTTGACCACGACAACGCCCACGTATTCGATGAAGCGTTTGCGGCAGACGGTGGGGGATGTACTGGAAAAATATACCGGTTCTGTAAGCATTTCCAGTGAGTTCGTCGCACCCGATGATTTCCAAACCAATTCTGCGGATCGTCACGGGGAAGCCTTAAAGGGATTACGGTTAACCATTAATTAATGAAAAGATTGTGAAAACACAAATTGAAGAGTCGACGGTAAGGATAGACCACTTACCGATCGACTCTTTTTTTAATGCGAACCAGTTTACTTTTAGAATAGAAAACTTTAAACTTACTATTACAATTAAAACCGCTTTCAGTGGTTAAACGCATAATTGAGATGAGAATTGAGGCTTACAACAATGGACATTCTTCTAGCTTTAATCCCCACGATCTGTTGGGGAAGTATTGGGTTAATTAGTGGCCGCTTGGGTGGAACGTCATATCAGCAAACACTGGGAATGACGGCCGGCGCGGTGCTCTTTGGAACTTTTTCTTTGTTCTATTACCAACCAAACCTCTCCGTCATGGCGATGGTCGTCGGGATCGCTTCGGGCTTGTGCTGGTCTGTGGGACAATTTGAACAATTTCAATCAATGAAGTTTATCGGAATTTCGCGGACGGTTCCGATCTCAACCGGGCTCCAACTAGTTGGGACGGCGTTGGCAGGGGTCCTCATTTTCCACGAATGGACGACCACGAAGATGATTACGTTGGGAACAATCGCCGT
This sequence comes from Levilactobacillus senmaizukei DSM 21775 = NBRC 103853, assembly GCF_001592085.1. GTDB lineage: Bacteria > Bacillota > Bacilli > Lactobacillales > Lactobacillaceae > Levilactobacillus > Levilactobacillus senmaizukei. The sequence goes on along the minus strand of NZ_BCWD01000014.1, from coordinate 46,786 downwards.
GATTGTCCTGATCGTTGGGGCTGCTTTGACCTCATTGCGCGATAAGAACGCGGCTGTCGGTGATAGCCAACCGATGGAGGCCGGTAAGGGGTCCGTGGCACTGGCTATCTCGACGATTGGCTACATTCTTTACACCGTGATTGTCGAGTGGTCCGGTTTGAAGGCAACGCGGATCATCTTCCCACAATCCTTGGGAATGATTCTGGGGGCTGTTATCTTCGTCCTTTTCTCACGGCAACAAGTAATGCACAAGGCAACGGCCAAGAATATTCTGACCGGGATCGTTTGGGGCGTGGGGAACTTCTTCATGTTCATGTCGATTCCTAAGGTTGGACTGGCCATCAGTTATTCGTTAGCACAATGTGGGATTGTGATCTCCACCTTCGGGAGCATTTGGCTGTTAGGCGAAAAGAAGACTAAACGTGAGATGGTTTATATCACGATTGGCTCGCTCCTCGTGGTCGCCGGTGGGGTCACCTTGGGAATTATGAAAAATTAAGTTTATTGAAGCCGGTCACTAATAGTGGCGGGCTTTTTTATTGGTCACTTTGGACTATACCATTTACATTCTTGGGGATTGCGTTATAATGTTCTTGTCTATAACAATAAAAGTGAGGTTATCTAATATGGCACATATCGCCTTTGATCGTTCCAAGCTGACACCCTTTATCCACGACAATGAATTGGGAGAGATGCAGGCTCTCGTTACAGCTGCAGACGCCGAATTACGTCAAGGAACCGGTGCAGGTAGTGACTTCCGTGATTGGTTAAACTTACCAAAGGATTATGACAAGACCGAATTTGCCCGGATTAAGGCCGCGGCTAAGAAGATTCGTTCTGACTCTGAAGTCCTGGTTGTGATTGGTATCGGGGGCTCCTACTTAGGTGCCAAGATGGCCGTTGACTTCTTACACGATACGTTTTTCAACTACTTACCTGCTGAGAAGCGCCAAGGTCCTCAAGTAATCTTTGCTGGGAACTCAATCAGTCCGGACTATGTTCATGATCTGATCAACTTGATTGGCGATCGGGACTTTTCCGTTAACGTGATTTCGAAGTCTGGGACCACGACGGAGCCTTCCATTGCCTTCCGGATTTTCAAGGAAATGTTGGTTAAGAAGTACGGTGAAGCCGATGCCAAGTCTCGGATCTACGCGACGACCGATAAGCAACGTGGGGCCTTGAAGACCGAAGCCGATGCCGCTGGTTACGAAACGTTTGTTATTCCCGATGGCGTTGGTGGCCGGTACTCAGTCCTGACTGCCGTTGGTTTATTACCAATCGCTGCCTCAGGGGCCAATATCGATGAACTGATGGCTGGTGCTGCCGCTGCTCAAGATGACTATACGGATCCTGACCTTACCAAAAATGCGGCTTACCAATATGCGGCACTGCGGAACATCTTGTACCGGAAGGGTTACACCACCGAATTGTTGGAAAACTATGAACCACGCCTGCAATACTTTGCAGAATGGTGGAAACAACTAATGGGTGAATCTGAAGGGAAAGACCAAAAGGGCATTTACCCATCATCCGCTAACTTCAGTACCGACCTGCATTCATTGGGACAATATATTCAAGAGGGTCGGCGAAACTTGATGGAAACGGTCATTACTGTTGATCAACCACAGAATGATGTGGGCGTTCCAAGTGTGGCCGATGACCTGGATGGCCTGAAGTACCTGGAAGGTAAGCCAATGAGCTTCGTTAACCGTAAGGCCTACGAAGGGGTTGTTTTGGCCCACACCGATGGTGGTGTTCCTAACATGAGTGTTCATATTCCTGACCAAACGCCTTACACATTGGGTTACCTGATCTACTTCTTCGAAGTGGCTGTTGCTATTTCTGGTTACCTGAATGGGATTAATCCATTCAACCAACCAGGGGTTGAGGCTTACAAGACGAACATGTTTGCCCTGCTTGGCAAGCCTGGTTTCGAAAAGCTAGGTAAGGAATTGAATGATCGCCTTTAATTAACTTAATCAGTCATTGCCTGCAGATCGGTTGATCTGCAGGCAATTTTTATGGTCTAATGACGAAATACTGTTGGCGGTAGGAACGTGAGTGGTTGGCAAAACCTTAAAGTTTAGATTATAAAAAGAGAGTAACCCTTGAAGGGGCGATCTTGAACCGGTATAGTAATAAGGTATGCTCCGGAGTGGGGCAGAAAAGTCAAGGGAGAGAATAATTTGAAGGCTTCAAAACGTACATATTTGTGGTATACAGCGATTTTCCTAGTGTTGGTCGCATGTTCTTACGGGATCTTCATCCTCACTGGAAAGTCGTTTATCTGGGAAGGTGATGGGTTAGCCCAACATTTTCCAATCTTGGAGAAGTTTTACAGCTGGCTACACTCGGGGAGTCTTACCGGCTGGTCGTGGGACTTAGGTCTTGGGGCCGATAAGTTAACGACCTTCTCCTACTATGTCTTAGGGGACCCATTCAGTTACCTCATCGCGTTCTTTCCTCACGCGCGAATTGAATTAGGGTATAACCTATTAATTCTATTGCGGTTATACGTTAGTGGATTGGCTTTCCTATTCTTCGCACGTCAACGCGGCTTTAAGACCGCTAGTCAGTTATTTGGGACGCTAACCTACACCTTTACCGGGTTTTCACTTTACGTGAGCATCCGGCACCCATTCTTCCTGTTACCGATGATCCTGTTCCCATTGCTGGCCTTTGGGGTAGATCACGTGTTACGGGGAAAGTCGTGGGTACCGCTGGCGATCTTCACCGGTTTAGCTTTGGTCAGCAACTTCTATTTTGCCTACATTTTGGCGATTGGGAGCTTGATTTACGCTGTTTTACGGTATTTTAGTGTCCGTGAGCACCGGAGCCTGAATACTTGGCCGGTCATTGGTAAACTGGTTGGTGCCGGATTTGCTGGCTTTATGCTGGCGGGTGTCCTGTTTATCCCTTCGTTGTTAGGGGTTATGTCGTCGACGCGGGCCACGGCCAAATTTGCGAATGGCTACTTTGTTTATCCATTTAGTTATTACTTACGGCTATCGAATACGATGGTTACCACCGGGAATCCCATGCGTTTTTGGGTAAACTTAGGCCTGGCAGGGATTACTTTCCTAGCCTTGGTCTACGTCTTACGGCATTTTCGGCGTTACCTGTGGTTAAATATTGCCATTGTCATGATGGCTGTTGGGACCTTGATTCCGGCCGTTGCTGCCATCATGAATGGTGGGACGACGCCATCACAACGATGGTTGTTACTGGGTTGTCTGGCCTTTAGTCTGGCGGTCATGGCGTTTGTTGATAACCTGACGAATTTAGACCGCGGTGACTTAACCACCTTGATGTTGAGTACCTTGGGGTTGCTACTCGTGGTTTGGTTGTCTAACGGCTTCATCTTTAGCAATCATCCGCATGACTTTGTTCAATATGGGTTGTTACTGATGACGTTGGGCATTGTGCTAGTAGGGCACTTCTACCACTGGTCCGTTGAACGGACTGGGGCACTGTTGATGACCTGTTTAGCCCTTAACCTGATCGGTAACGCCTATGGTTACTTCAGTCCAAATGCCGGTGGGGCCAGTTCTCAGTTGGTTACCCGTGGGGTATCGACGAAGTATCAAAAGAACTTTTACGATGGGGCACAGGCCTACGTCAAAAAACAAAAAGGATTCGCGCGGAGTGCGACGAGTAAGTATTATTACTTCACGAATGAAGCCAAAACCAACATGGGGATGAACCTAGGTACCCATGATATTATGTCGTACTTCTCCGTTGAAAACGGGGCGGTGGGTGATTTCAGTCAAAAATTAGATAACTCACAATTCAAGATGAACAAGCCGATTAATCAGGCTGATAGTCGGACGACGATGAGTAATTTGTTGGGCGTTAAGTACATCTTTGCCCGTAACAACCAGATTGGCACGCAGGCCTTTCCATATGCTTACCAGGTTGCCAAGCGCAACGGTAAGGTGGTTAAGTACCGTGATCAGCCAGTTCATGATTTAGGGAATAACTACGGCACGACCGTTCTGAAGTCTAAGGATGCCTTGCCATTGGCTTATCTCCAAACGAGTCAAATTAACAGCAAACAATTTGCTGGCATGAACGGGTTGAATCGGGAGCAGGCGTTGACCTATGGTGCAGAGGTACAAAAGCCAGTCAGTGGGGTTAAGACCGCAACGGTACCGGATTCCACGAAGTCGATTGATTATCATGTTGAACCGGATAAGACCATGGTTGTCGATAGCTTGGGCCAAGTGGTTAAGTTTCGGCAGCAAGGGAATCAGGTTGACCCTGAACTCATCACGACCACGCAGACGTCCTTGCGTCAAAAGAATCAGGACCGTTCGGTTAACATTACCAACGACCGGGCTCGGCTCAAGAAATTGGCCCAAGAAAATGCCAAGACCCTAGCTCATAATGAGAAGGTCAACGCCAATGAGTTGAGCACCATGACCAGTGATAATATGGGGAATCCGATGACTTATCATTTGTTGATTGACCGGCCCGTATCGACGAAGCATACAGAGTTGTATTTAGAATTAGATGGGATTAAGGCTAATCGTTTCAGTGTTCGTGACAAGTATCATCATGAAAAGAACACAAAGGCGTTCAGTAACCAAGCCTACACCGGGATTGCCCGGATGCAGACGCTGCGGAGCGCCTTGTGGAATCAGAGTGACGGTGCTTATACCGTTACGGCCACGAGTTTCCAAAACGTGACGAGCTTTAACCAATTAGGGCAAGGAAACCTGTCCGATTACCAAAACAAGCAACGGGTTCTGTTAAACTTGGGTTATTCACCAACTCGGCGTCAAAAGATCAAGTTGACCTTTAGTGGTGTTCAGAGCTTGAAGTTCAAGTCAGCCAAGTTAGTGGCGGTGCCGTTCAATAAGGCCTACAGTACGCGGATGCACAAGCTGCAAAAGCAGGGCTTAAAGAACCTGAAGGTCAAGAATAATTTGGTCAAGGGGAGTACCAACAGCCAAGCTGCTAGTGTTCTGACGACCTCGATTCCTTATTCCCAGGGCTGGAAATTAACGGTGGATGGTCATGAACAGCCAACCACTAAGGTTAATGTCGGCTTTGTAGGGGCTAAAATTCCTGCTGGTAAGCATCAAATCCGTTTGGCTTACCGGACACCAGGATTGAAGCTTGGTGGCTTACTGACGCTCTTAGGGGTGCTGGTGGTCGTGTTCATCGGTGGCTTCCAGTTTTGGTGGTCACGGCGCACGAAATAACGGTGTCAACTAAAGTTGCAGTAAAGAAGGGGCCATCCGATCGGCTGATCGGATGGCCTTTTTTGCTTGCTAAAACAGCCACGGTTTCTAATAGCTTCAAGGGGGAGCCAGTTGGCTGAGCCAGCAGGCACCGTCAGTCCAATGTACGGGTAACCGCCAATAATATCCGTATCAGGAAAAGGGTCCTTTGCATGGTGGCATCATTTGGAGTTCCCATCTTGGTCAAACTAAGTGATCATTCCCACAAATAGTGCAGGGATCGAATAAAGGCATAGCCAAATGGCTATGCCTTTTTATGAATAAATAAACCCCAGATATTCAATGCAAGGCATCGAATATCTGGGGTTTATGTCTGATTGGGTATACTGGACTCGAACCAGTAAATTACGGATTCAGAGTCCGCTGCCTTACCAATTTGGCGAATACCCAATAAAGTTATCAAACAACAAATTAATTGTAACTTGTCCAACTATTAGTGTCAACTATCTTTTGGCAGAAAAATCGATAAATTGCATAAATTCGACTTTTCTCGAATTTTATTACATAATCGATTGACAATTACCGATGGGTAATGTAAAGTAATAGTTGCTTAGTTGATCACATTGCCCGCTGGTCAAACTGGTTTAAGACGTCGCCCTCTCAAGGCGGAGTTACGGGTTCGAGTCCCGTGCGGGTGATAAGTTGAAGTGTACCGGCATCATGAGAGGCTCTAAACGCTGTGTTAACAGTGTTTAGAGCTTCTTTTTTTGTTGGCAAATTTTTGAGATTGCGTTTATAAGGTCAGATTAGGTCAGGCAAGCCAAAAAACCTAATTTCTATCGATTTTAGTCGTTTTACTCACTTTAGTTTCACATAGAAAAAATTTCTGGCCAATTTTTTATTCATGTCAACGGACTATTCTGAAACTGATTGAAAGTCGCTGGTATCAATTGCTCAGTTGGAAAGATGATGAACATAAAAGACTCCACTGAATTGGAGAAAATCCAATTCAGTGGAGTCACTTCAACCTGACCGATTGGGTTTCGGCTAGATCGCTAAATAATAGCAAGGGTAATTGTGAACCTGTGGAGGTGTCAAAGGACCGGAAAGCTGGTTAGCTTAGATTAATCGTGGCATCAAAACTCTTGAAATCGTTATCATCGTCATAATCGTCTGTCTCATAATTGGCATCCCACTTCAGGCGGATACTAGATAAGTCTGACACCTTATCCAGAGTGGGGAGGAGGAAGTAAAGATTTCCATCTGACTTAGTGCCAGAGTTCAAGTCACCATCGAAGTCATCACTATCTAATGAATCGACGTCTACCTGTTGGCCATCGTCAGTGCTCAGAGTTGCTTGGGTTGGGTAGGCTGAAATATCACGACCGGCGTCGATGGACATGTGAACCTTTACAACCCCATTGAAATCCGATTTGTCTTTGCCACTCCCTTGTGTGTAGACGCCATCGGTTTTGTAGAGTGTGACCTTGTCGATCGCAAAGGTTGATTTGGCCCAGTCCTCAGAATAGTCGCTAGTGAAGTCTTGTTGGTCGGCAATATCGATAGAATCGTCTCCGAGTTCAATGCTGTCAGATGAACTTGAATCGCTTTCGTCGTCATTGTCATCGGTTGAAGCATTGTCGCTAGTCGCAGAACGGCTAGCGCTATCTTGAGTGAGTGGAATGTCGTTTGTATATTCGGCGATTGGTCTCATCATCGCGGTCATCAGTAGTGCCCCAACGACGAGGATGGTCCAGGTCCACCATTTTCTCTGCCAGGGCTTAATGACCTTCTTAGTATCGAAACGTTCCCCCAGATCATTGGCTGGCTGGACAAACATCACGATAGCAATGATCGTGCCAAAGAATGGAATTAGGATTAACCATAGAAAATGGCCGGAACGACTAGTATCGTGTAGGCGTCGAATCTCAGAAGTAAAGTACATAACGCTTGTTAGGGCAAGTATGAGTGAAATTAAAAATAGGAATAATAGCCAACCGTTCATGACACCCAGACTCACGTGTTCAAGTGTTGAAGCCAGTGGAAACGAAACTATAAAATCTATGATAAATAGCGCCAAAAATTGCCACCAGAAGTCGGCCCGGCTCATTCGACCGGAGATAGTGAACATATCCTTAAAACCACGCTTAAACGAATTGACCAGACCAGGTTTGTCAGAATTAGTGGAGTTGGTTACCCGTGGGATAACGGTTTCTGACTCAGAATTGACGGTCGTTTCAGAATCAGAGCTGACCGGATTTTCCGACTCGGATCCAGTACCTGATTATGAATTGAGTGCCATCTCACTTTCGGGATTGCTTGAAGATTCCTGAAAGGTGGGTTGTTCGGTCCCACAATATGGGCAGAACCGGACATCTATAGGAATCTCCTTCCCACATTCTACGCAAAATCGTTGTTCTTTAGTCATTTTCTTCCTCCCAAAATAGGTGTTCAGCTTTTGAAGTCATCAGTTTTGGACACATAACTTGGTTTGCTGGCTTTGCTGTGATCACTACTTAAGAGAATGAATGACGACATTTTATCTTTGACCGTTACTGGAGTAATGGTCGGTTCCAGAAGATCGTCGAGATGGCGACCCGTAACTGTTTTCTTTCAATTTACGTCAGTTCTGCGCCACCATACGTTAACAATCCTTGATTATCCAGTAGAAATTGTTGTAAATCGTGAGAATTATTGGGTTGTGAGGCTCCCTGGCTATCGTGACGACCTAATAAATCGTCTAACGTCACATCGAAAAATGAGGCAAGATGAAGCATCATGTCATAGCTTGGTTCCGAGCGGTGGGTCTCCCAACTGGCAATGGTTTGTTGTGAGACTTTCAGTAATTCAGCCAGTTCTCGTTGACTCAGATTGAGCAGCTTCCTTAATTCTTTGATGCGATTGGCTAACATAAGAACCCCCTAAGAAATAACCATACCATGATTGGTAGTGATTTTAATTGTTTACTATGAAAATGCGTGAAACTAATTATATGACAGATTATTGTGGTATTAAATAACAACATATTGTAGTGAAGGACCTTTAAAGTAAAAAAGCACCCGTTCCCTTTGAGCGTGCCAACCAGTCGTCCTGGTTGGCGATGATCAAGGGACAGATGTCTTTATCGTTCTTTTCTTAACACGGTATCCGGTAGGGGATGGGGCTTACCATAGTACCAGCCCTGGCGATTAGGAATACCGAGTTGGTTAGCGAAGTTGTGGTCCGCTTGTGTTTCGACTCCTTCGAGAATGAAACGCAACCGATATTGTTGCGCTGTTTTCATCCAGAATTGGAGGGCGGGGAGAATTTCTGCCTCACGATGGGCTTCACGGAAATTCTGTAAAGGAAACTTCAGTTCACTGACGGCCGAGAGGAGGGGTTCTAAGTGCTCGTAAGTATTGCGCCCCGTACCCACGTCATCCAGGCTGAGTTGAATGCCGTGGTCGTCGAAGTAGTGAATCTGCTCGCTGAGTTGTCGTTCGGTGACCGGATGGACGGTAGGTTCTTCAGTGACCTCTAGAACCAGATTGATGGGGTAGATGGTGTGTTGGGCCTGAATGATAGCTTGCGCTATACGACGATCCAGAAATTGGGGTTCATTAACATTGAAGGACAGTGACCCCACCTTCAGCTGTAGTTGCTGGGCGGCTTGTTCAATTAAGCGAGCTTGATCATCCACCGTTATGCCCGTGGTAGCGGTGGGAGTCAGCCATTGTCCTGATTGTTTTTGCCGGAGAAGAAGTTCGTATCCAATCACGCTGTCGTTGATGGCATCGACTTGTGGTTGAGCAAAATATTGATAAGTCATGCGGAACCTCCTTCCAACTTAATCCTTATGTCTATCATACTTTAATGGGCAGAAGTAGAGTAGTGACAACTCAAAGAAATCGGTGGTAAAATGAACACCCCAATCGGCAAAATGAGTAACAGATTAGTTTAACTGGAAAATTCGTGCATTATAATTGGGGTTGTTTTATAGTTAATATAAGCGTTTGGATAGGCACAATTGTCAATGTGGTAAATTACTATTAGGATAACGCAACAAGGGCCCGCTTTAAAAGGTCACTTAATAATCTAACTACAGTAAGGAGCATGATGAGATGGCTTGGTCAGTTTGGCTAGTACCGCCAATCATTACCAGCGTGTTCTTTGTCCTCGGGGTCATTACCCTGTACTGGTCAATTTTCAACTGGGTTACCGCGCGAGTTCAGGCACATCATGAACCGAACACGGTTAAAAAAGTTCAAGTCGCTATTGGGACAACGTGCGCCGTTGCCTCGATTTTTACGTTACAAGTCATTGTTCGGGACAGCCATCTGGCGTGGACCTTCACCAATTTCCAATTACTGCTACTCATCTTTGTTGCGTATTTTCTACAGTTGCGCATCCCTTACTGGATTATCCTGATTTCGGGAGTGGGGTTCATGGTCTTGAACGGCAACGTCTCGGCACCTTTGTCCTGGGTCTACACGATGATTTTCATTCTCTTTTACGTGGTTTCTTATCAACAGAGCTTGCGACTCAATCGGTGGCCATTTCCTCGCTACATGGGAATTGCCTTGGTGTTTGCACTGGCACTCTGGTTCCTGGTCAAACAGCGTTATCACTTAAGCTGGGGAAATTATTTAACCGAGATTGCCGACTACGCTTTACTGGCAGCACTGATGTACGGTTACTTTATTATTCAAAATAAGGACCGCCGTATCAAGGATCGGTTGTTTCAGTCGGCTAACTGGGATGCTTTGACGCACGTCCAAAACTACGCGGCCTTTGACCGGGCCATTGGTTATCAGTTCCAGCAGAGTCTGGAGCACGACCATGACTTATCAATGATTATGTTTGACATTGACCACTTTAAACGGGTCAACGATAGCTATGGTCACCTGGCTGGGGATGAAGTGTTGAAGCAGGTGTCGTTGCAAGTCAGCGATGTATTACGAAGCCTAGACACCGATTTGATTCTTTACCGCACAGGCGGGGAAGAGTTCAATATCATCTTGCCGGGGTACGATCTCCAACAGGCTCGGCCAATCGCTGGACAGGTGTTTCACGGGGTCCAACACCTGGTGGTCACTTACAATGATATTGATATTCAGGTCAGCATATCAGTCGGCGTCTCTCGACTGGTTGAAACGGACCACAATCCCTTGGACTTTTACAAACGGGTGGATGCTAATCTCTACCATTCGAAGCAAAATGGCCGGCAACAGATTACGGTTGCTTAAAGTGCAGTAATTTTACGTGTTTTTATAATAAAAATAGTGTAAACTAACCACAAGTTAAGTTGAACGGCTTAGCAGAATGGAGCGATCAACGTGATCTTTTGGCTATTAGCGTTATTTTTACTGTTTCCCGTTCTCCGGATTGTTTTCGGATTGGGCGGCTGGCTACTTGGTTTGCTAGGAACCCTGATTGTTGGGACGATTATTCTCGTCGCCTTTGCGGCTTTCTTTTGGGTTTTTATCGCGGCCGCATTGGTCTTGGGTGGCCTGTGGCTGTCTCGGTCGCTGTTAAGTTAAAATCAAAAGCGAATGGCTCAGCCATTCGCTTTTTTAGTGACTTATTCAAAAGAGATCTCCACGAGGTACGTGTGTTCCGATGGGATATGACTCGTGGTAATCCAAACCTGCTGGTAGTCGAGTTTAGAACTGCTGGTCAAGTCGAAAAAGTCGTTTAGTAGGTCACCATTCTTTGCCAAAAAGTCTTCATTCATCAGGTTGACCTGTAAGTGGTTAACGGGGAAATAGAGGTCGGCATTGGCGACGGTGACCGAGTCGGGAACGCCAACCGCAATCACATTGCTATTTCGACGTTGGATAAATGTCATCTGTTGTTGGTGCCGGTGGATATAAGTTAAGACATTATAGATTGAATCAGAGTTACTCGCCACAATTCTCTAGCTCCCTTCAGTGCTTACATTGTAACAAAAACTGGTCGCATTACCAGCGACTGATGATCGGGTCTGCATTGATTGCAAACGAAAGTCAGTTGAGTATAATTATCGCATATGCTTTTTATTAAATAGAACGTTAAATAAGATAGAAAGAAGGCCAAAATCAAATGATACGACTAGCCCGTAAACACCTTGACTGGTGGGCGGTTATCCTGGCGGTGGCATTCATGATCATCCAGGTATCCTGTGACCTTTCCTTACCCACGTTAACCTCAGATATTATCGATAAGGGGATTGCCACGAATGACATTGCTTACATCTGGCGCACCGGGGGCAAGATGCTCCTGCTGAGTTTTATTGGTGTCCTGGGGGCGGCCGGCAATGTTTACTTTGCGGCCACACAATCACAAAAGATGGGACAACGTATCCGATCAGGAATCTTTAAGAAAGTGACGTTCTCATCAACCGAGGAATTTGAAACGGTGGGGAATGCTTCCTTAATTACGCGGACGACCAACGACGTTGTGCAAATTCAAAACGTGATGGTTCAGATGCTACGGATGATGCTGATGGCGCCGATTATGTTGGTTGGAGCGGGGATCTTGGCCTATATCAAGAGCCCCCGTTTGACGGTGGTTTTCCTGGTGGCCTTACCCGTTTTGGCTGCTTTTACTGGGGTGATCATGTACTTTGCTGTGCCACTCTTCAAGAGCCTGCAAAAGAAAATTGATCGCATCAACCTCATCTTCCGTGAAGGATTAACGGGGGTTCGAGTTATCCGGGCCTTCAATCAAGATGAATTCGAACAGGACCGTTTCGAAGAATCTAACCAAGACTACACGAAGACCGGGATTAAGGTTTTCATGATCGTTTCCCTAATGTTTCCAATTATCACCTTGATTATCAGTGGTACTAACATTGGGATCGTTTGGTATGGGGGTCAACTGATTTCTAGCCAAGCCATGGAAGTGGGTAATTTAGTTGCCTTCATGACTTATGCGACTCAAATATTAATTAGCTTTATGATGGTCTCCATGGTGTTCGTCTTCGTGCCACGGGCCCAAGCTTCGGCGGCCCGGATTAACGAGGTCATGGACCTGAAGTCCAAAATTAATGATGCGGCTCAACCGGTTAACTTTGATCATAGTGAAGCCAGCCTGACCTTTGAACACGTCAACTTCCGGTACACCGGCGCCGAAGAATTGGCGTTGGCCGATGTTAACTTCTCGGCTAAGGCTGGCCAAACGGTGGCCATCATTGGCGGAACTGGCTCGGGTAAGTCGAGCTTGGTCAACCTTATTCCGCGCCTGTTTGACCCCGAAAGCGGCCAAATTATGGTCGATGGGTCGCCATTGCCGGCGGTCAGCCAGGCCAACCTGCACGCTGCCATTTCGATTACGCAACAGCAAGCGGTCCTGTTCTCTGGAACGATTCGGACCAACATGGTTTATGGGATGGCGGACGCCAGCGATGATCAAATTTGGCATGCGCTAGACATTGCCCAGGCAACGGACTTTGTTAAGGAGGCTGGTGGCTTGGACGCCGTGGTTGAACAGAACGGGGATAACTTCTCGGGTGGTCAACGACAGCGGTTAGTCATTGCCCGAACCATCTTGAAGCGGGCCAGTGTCTACATCTTCGACGACTCATTCTCAGCATTGGATTTCAAGACGGACGCGGCCTTACGAGAAGCGCTTAAGGCCGATGACCAAGTGAACCAGGGGGTAACGGTTATCGTTGCTCAACGGGTTTCAACGGTGGCCAATGCCGATTTGATTCTGGTGATTGACGGTGGCCATATCGTTGGTCAAGGAACGCATGAAGAGTTGAAAGCAACGAACCAGACTTACCAGGAAATTCTGGAGTCCCAACTCCGAAAGGGGGATGTGATCGATGCGTAATGGACGCGGTTCTGCAACAAAACAGCAACCTCAAAGTTTTTGGCGGACCACATTCCGTCTCTTCCGGTACATGAAACATTGGTTGCCGGGGATTGCCCTGGTACTGATCCTAGCCACAGTGGCAGTGATTCTGCAGATTCGGACCCCTAAGATTTTAGGGAAGGCGACGACGGAACTCTTCAAGGGGGTTATGAAGGGGCAAGCCGAACTTAAGGCGGGGCTGCCAATTCACAGTTTGCCCGTGAACTTTGACAAGATTGGTCATATTCTATTGGTCGTTGGGGTCATGTATGCTGGCGCAGCCGTCTTTAATGTCATTCAGTCCATCATCATGAACTGGATTTCTCAAAAAGTGGTTTATCAACTACGCCGGGACCTGAAGGAAAAGATGAAAGTCCTGCCAATTAGTTACTATGATAGCCATAGTAATGGGGACTTGATGTCCCGTATGGCTAACGATATGGATAACATTGGTGGGACGCTCCAACAGACGTTGTCACAATTGGTGACGAGTGTGCTGACGTTTTTCGGAGTGCTCTACATGATGCTCACCATTAGTGGCTGGCTAACCTTGGTGGCGTTGGTTTCCGTGCCACTGAGCCTCTTCGTGGTTATGCTGGTTGCCCCACGATCACAGAAGTTCTTTGCCGGACAACAAAAGAACCTGGGGCTACTGAATAATACAGTCGAAGAGACCTATGCGGGGCATACCGTGGTGAAGACCTTCAACCGGGAACAGGCCACGCAGGAACAATTCGAAGAGCATAACCAGAAATATTATCAATCAGCATGGAAAGCACAATTTGTTTCCAGCTTGATCTTCCCACTGATGAACTTCGTTAAGAACTTGGATTACCTGGCCGTCGCCGTGATTGGTGGGATTCAAGTGGCTAACGGCCAAGTGAGTTTGGGGAACGTGCAGGCCTTTCTGCAATACACAAACCAATTCTCACAACCCATCACCCAGATGGCTAACCTGACCAATACGATTCAGGCCACGATTGCTTCGGCTGAGCGGATTTTTGCCGTCCTCGATGAGGGTGAAATGCCAGCGAGTGCAACCGTTACTGAAAAGACCGACACGGCCAACATCTTGGAGTTTGACGATGTTAGCTTCCAATACGTCGATGACACGCCATTGATTGCCGACTTTAACTTAAAGGTTAAGCCAGGGGAAATGGTTGCCATCGTTGGGCCGACTGGTGCGGGGAAGACCACCATTATTAACTTACTTGAACGCTTCTATGACGTTAAGGGGGGGGAGATTCGATTCCAAGGCCGAAACACCAAACAATTATCACGAAATGATCTGCGGAAACATTTTGCGATGGTTCTGCAAGATACCTGGCTCTTTACCGGTTCGATCTTCGACAACATCAAATATGGTCGCGAGGATGCTACCGATGATGACGTGTACGCGGCAGCTAAGGCAGCTCACGCGGACACCTTCATTCGGCAATTGCCTGAGGGTTATGAGACGGTGTTGAATGAAGCAGCAACCAACATCTCTCAAGGTCAGCGACAATTATTGACGATTGCCCGGGCCTTCGTTGCCGATCCGGATGTGTTAATTTTGGACGAGGCCACGAGTTCCGTGGATACACGAACGGAAATGTTGATTCAAAAGGCCATGGAAAGCCTGCTGGCTGGCCGGACCAGCTTCGTGGTTGCCCATCGATTATCAACGATTCAAAATGCCGAGAATATTGTGGTGATGAACCACGGGCATATTGTTGAAACCGGGAATCATGATAGCTTACTGGCGGCGGACGGGTTCTACGCGGACCTGTACAACAGTCAATTCAAGGGAAACAACTTAGCTTAAACTGATCATGATAGATTGTGAGGCGTTTGCTGGCCGTGAGACCGCAGCACCGCACAATCTATTTTTATTATCGACCGAAGTTTGACCGGTATTAGCTGCAGGTTGCTCTGGGTAAGCTACAATAGAAGACAGAGAGGGAGTGTTGGTGTGGCATATACACAGACAAAGGCGGCGTTGCAACGCCTAATTGATGATGGTGTGGTTCCAGGAGTGAGCTACGCCTTCGTAGATGACGATCGGGTCCTGAGTGGCGTGATGGGGGGCGCGGCAACCGTGCCCCGGTCGGAGGTGCTTCGACCGGGCATGACCTATGACGTGGCGTCTGTGACTAAGGTGGTGGGGACGCTGACGGTTACGCTACAGCTACTCGCTCAGGGGCGCCTGCGGTTGACAGACTCGTTACATGATTGGTTGCCGGAGTGGCCGGATCGACGGGTGACGATTCATCACCTGCTCACGCATACCTCCGGTATCATTGGGTATATTCCTAATCGGGATGCTCTGAATGCTGAAGAGTTAACGGCAGCACTATTGACCCTGCACGTCGGGCCAACCTTCAATCGTAAAATGGTGTATGCCGATGTGAATTATATTTTTCTGGGATGGATTTTGGAACGAGTACTGGGGGCGCCAGTCCAGGACCTCATTCGACAGCGCGTCCTAGAACCGCTAGGAATGAGGCACAGTACCTTTACGCCGAATGATCCCGCCCAATGTGTGCCCACGGCCTTTGCGCCGGGCCGTGGGATGGTTCGTGGTCAAGTTCACGATCCTAAGGCATTTGTCCTAGGTAAGCGATGTGGATCGGCAGGATTATTTAGCACGGCAGCCGACTTGGCGACCTTCTGTCAGGGGGTTCTGCATCCGGAAAGGGTTGCAGCAATCTTGCCACCAGCTTGGATTCATCGTTTGGCGGCGGATTTGACTCCGTCCGGAAAGGCACGCCGGTCTCTGGGATGGGCATTAACGGTTGCTCAGACACCCACGCCCCACTGGGTCATCTGGCACTCCGGGTTTACTGGCACTTATTTGGTCCTCGACCCAGCAACCGATCAGGCCATGGTTTTCCTGACCAATCGGGTTCATCCCTATGCCCCGAACGAGCCGTACCTCGACCAACGAAACGCGGTCATTGGCACCTATTTAGCAGAAAAATAACAACTATCCGGATACCTAATTTCAGGGTATCCGGATTTTTTTGCGTAAAAAAACTGTCATACCGAGATTTCGGTGTGACAGTCATTATTGTAAAATTTTAGAATGTTGCCGGAATTGGTAAAGCCGCTTGTTTACTAAAATCGACATCGGGGTACTTTCGTTTCAATGCTGCAATCAGTAAGTGCTTGGCGATATTCCCATTACGGGTCAACACAGGGCCATGGAAGTAAGAGCAGTAGACGTTCTTGTAGATTGCGCCTTCCGAACCATCTTCACCATTATTTCCCTTGCCGGAGAGAACGCGGCCAAGTGGCCGTTCGTCTGCGCCCAAGAAGGTTCGGCCTTGGTGATTCTCAAAGCCATGGTAAGTTTCGCCGGTTTCCTCGTTCTTGATTTCGATGTTACCGATGAATCGGTTGTTATCTTGTGACAACGTGTAGTGGTCCAGGGCCCCGATACCGGGCATCTTTTCACCGTCGGCTCCGATGTAATAGTGGCCCAGTAATTGAAAACCGCCGCAGATGGCTAGGATGGGACCGCCGGACTCGATGAATTTGATGAGTTCAGCTTTCTTGGTTTGAATGTCTTTAGAGACGATGGTTTGTTCGAAGTCTTGGCCGCCACCGAACAGTGCCATGTCGTAGTCGTCTGAGTGAAATTCTTCATCCAGGCTGACAACGGTCACGTTGATGTCGACGTCCATTTGCTTGGCATAGTACTTCAATGCCAGGATATTACCGGCGTCGCCGTACGTATTCATTAGGTCACCATAGAGGTGAGCAACGTTTAATTCATAACTCATTCGCCAATGGCCTCCTTAATGTAGCCTTGTTCCTTCAGAATATCACGGACCTGGAGCATTGCCGTGTAGGTGGCAAGCACGTAGACCCGTTCGGTTGGTAGCTCGGAGATGTCCGCCACGACCTTCTTCAGGTCGGGTTCGACGATATGTTTGTCGTCGGGGACGCCAGCCACCTTTAGGCGGAACGTGATGTCCTTGTATCGCTCGCCACCAGTGATAAACTTCGGTACATCCATCTGGGTCAGCTTCTCGAAGTCGCCGTCCCAAATCCAACTGGTATCGATTCCGTCGGCGTAGTTCGCGTTCAGCAAGGCGACCAATGAGAAGGGATGCGTTTCACTGCTAATGGTCTGCAAGACTTGGTCCAACCCAACCGGGTTTTTAACCAGAATGATAGTGACCTTTTTACCGGCGACGTCGATGACTTCTTGCCGGCCGAAGACCCGTTCATCGCTATTGAAGGCGTTACTGATTTCGGTTGGGCTGACATCAAAGAATTGTCCCACCGCGTAAGCAGCCAATGCGTTGTAGATGTTATAGGTCCCACCGATTTGAATCTTGAATGGGTGACCGTCCAATTCAAACTTAGAGGAAGTTGGGGTTTGTTCGCCCAGCTTCGTCAAACGGTAGGTGAGCTCTGGACGAGAGAAACCACAGTGTGGACAGAAATACTTTCCTTGGTTTCCGTAGGTCAGGGAGTGGTAGTGCAAGATGTGTTCACACTTGGGGCACAGGACCCCGTCCGTGTTGGCCTTGGCCTTGAAGTCCTGGTCGGGTTCGTTGTCGAAACCGTAGTACAGAATTGGATTAGGCAGGTCTTTTGAATGGAAAATGGGGGAGTCCCCATTGGCGATAATCGTGGCGTTGGGTGCCAGTGCGACGCCGTCGAGAATCTTTTGATACGTCGTATAGATTTCACCAAAGCGATCCATCTGATCCCGGAAAATATTGGTAAAGACGAAGGCCTTGGGTTCAATGTATTTGGTAATGTTAATGACGTTTGCCTCGTCAACTTCTAAGACGGCAATTGGCCGTCCAGATTGAGGCTTCTCGGCCTTAAGAAAGGTCGTGACGATGCCCTGTTCCATGTTGGAACCAGAGGGGTTGGTCAAGACGCCTGGGTACTTTTCATTTAGTACGGACACGGTGAGGGCGGTCGTCAACGTTTTACCGTTGGTACCCGTCACGATGACCAGATCATACTTTGCCCCGAGTGCCCGTAGAATACTTGGGTCGAGAGTCAGAGTAATCTTCCCTGGGAGGGAACTGCCCCCGTTGAGAAATTTATGCAGAAACCAGTACGAGGACTTCCCCGCGAAGGTTGCAACGTCGCTTCTTAATGACATGGATACTTCGCTCCTTATCGAGACAAATTTCGTGTCGAATTCCTTGTTTGTTCAAGTGTTAATTCTAACATGGTTTGGCAGATAAGAGGAGCCATCCGGTTCAACTTTGGGAAAATGCAAGAAAAGTTTGGTGATCCCACAGTCGAATTTTCCTAAGTGATCGGCTATAATAGATAGAAACTGTCAAAAAGGTGGGAATTACAGTGGCGCAGTTATTTTTTCGGTACGGTGCAATGAATAGTGGGAAGACCATTGAAATCTTGAAGGTCGCCCACAATTACGAGGAACAAGGTAAACGGGTGATCATCATGACGAGTGGCCTGGATACCAGAGACGACGTCGGCTACATTACTAGCCGCATCGGATTGAAACGAGCCGCGCATCCGATCTTTAAAGAGACAAATTTGTACGAGGCGATTGAGAAATTAGACCCCAAGGCCAATTGTGTCTTGATTGACGAAGCCCAATTTTTAACGAAGGATCACGTGTTACAACTAGCAAAAGTGGTCGATGAGTTAAAGATTCCGGTGATGACCTTTGGCTTGAAAAACGATTTTCGCAACGACTTGTTTGAAGGAACAAAGTACCTGCTGCTGTACGCAGATAAAATTGAAGAAATGAAGACTATTTGCTGGTTCTGCACGAAGAAGGCTATCATGAATCTTCGGTTCCATGATAACAAACCCGTGTACGAGGGTGAACAGGTCCAAATCGGTGGTAATGAAACCTATTATCCTGTCTGCCGGCGGCATTATTTTAACCCGCCATTAGACCAGATTGGAAAATAGCCGTTTCAGTTAAGCACCGTTAAAAGTGACCGGATGCTGGTAACAACTGAATGAAACGAGGTTAATCGAATGGATGAAATGTTTGACAAGCTCCAGGCCGTTGCCGACCGTTATGACGAGCTGAATGAGTTAATTAGTGACCCAGAAATTATTGCGGATACGCAACGGTTCATGGCCCTTTCAAAAGAAGAGGGGGAACTCCGTGAGACGGTGGACAAGTACCACCAATATCAGGACGTGACTCAGCAAATTAGTGACGATGATGAAATGTTACGTGAGAAGTTAGATAGTGACATGGAAACCATGATTAAGGAAGAGTTGAAGGACTTAACGTCACAAAAAGAAGATTTAGAAGAAGCCATCAAAGTGCTGCTCTTGCCTAAAGACCCTAACGATGACAAAAACATCATCATGGAAATTCATGGGGCTGCCGGTGGCGATGAAGCCAGCCTATTTGCTGCGGACCTTTTTAGTATGTACTCCAAGTATGCCGAACGTCAGGGTTGGCAGATTGAAATTGTCGATGAAAACGATACCGAAGTGGGAGGCTTTAAGGAAATCGTTCTGATGATTTCTGGCGATAAGGTTTACTCCAAGTTGAAGTATGAAAACGGTGCGCACCGGGTTCAACGAGTACCCGTAACGGAATCAGCCGGTCGGGTACATACCAGTACCGCTACGGTTGGTGTAATGCCTGAAGAACAAGACGTTGATATTGACATTGATCCTAAGGATATTCGGACCGACGTTTATCGGTCATCCGGTGCCGGTGGGCAACATATTAACAAGACGTCTTCGGCCGTGCGGATGACCCACTTGCCAACTGGCATCGTCGTGGCCATGCAAGACGAACGGTCACAACAACAAAACCGGGCTAAAGCCATGCAGATTCTGCGGACCCGGGTTTACGACTACTACAAGCAACAAGAGGAAAGTGCCTACAACGCTGAACGAAAGTCAGCCGTCGGGACCGGGGACCGTTCCGAACGGATTCGGACCTACAACTATCCGCAAAATCGGGTCACCGATCACCGAATTGGTTTAACCTTGAATAAGTTAGATCGGATCATGAACGGTGAGTTGGATGATATTATTGATGCCTTAATTCTGTCAGACCAAGCGGCTAAACTGGAAGATCTCAAGAACAATGGCTAACCCAGTAACTTACTTTAGCTTGCTCCATACGGCCCAGGACCAACTAACGGGCGCACGGCAAGATCCGAGTGCGGCACAATATCTGTTGCTCGAAGGACAGAATTGGCGCTACACGCAGCTGGTCCAACACTACCGGGATGTGGTTCCGGCTTCTGTGTTGGACCAGTTTCGGCATCAGCTGGACCGCGTTTTAGCCGGTGAGCCGGCGCAATATGTGTTGGGGCATGCCCCGTTCTATGGCCGAGAATTTCAAGTGACGAATGCCACCCTGATTCCGCGGCAGGAAACTGAAGAGTTGGTGGAGTGGGTCTTAACGGATTGTTCGCAGGCGCCACTCAAGTTAGCTGATATTGGCACCGGTAGCGGGGCCATTGCGCTCTCATTGAAGCTGGAGCGACCTGAGTGGCAGGTCACTGCTACGGATATTTCCGTGGCGGCCGTGGCCGTGGCTCAGCAGAATGCTAAGGCTTTGAATGCTCAAGTACAATTTGAAGTGGGCGATCTGCTGGCACCGTTGGCGGGGCAACGCTTCGATGTGATCGTGTCGAACCCGCCATACATTGATCGGGCAGAGCAACCGGTGATGGATGACGCCGTCAAGCGGTTTGAACCGGACCAAGCGTTGTACGCTGCGGATCATGGGCTGGACTTTTACCGGCGTTTTGCGTTAACACTACCGGGATTCTTAACCGCGGAGGGGTGTTTCTTCGCCGAGATTGGCTATCATCAGGGGCCAGCCGTGCGCGCGATCTTTACCGTGGCGTTGCCCGCAGCTAAGGTGACCGTTCGCCAGGATATCAATGGCCAAGACCGGATGGTCAAGGTGCAATTGTGATAAGGGAGACTTAATATTTATGGAAACCAAGATTTTTAAACCAACTGAAATCGATGCCGCCGCCAAGGCAATTCGCGACGGTCAACTTGTGGCGTTTCCAACCGAAACCGTGTATGGCTTAGGGGCAGATGCCACCAATGAAACGGCCGTTAAGCAGGTCTACATGGCAAAGGGGCGTCCCAGCGACAATCCGCTGATTGTCCACGTGACGGGAATTGACACGGTTGAACAGTATGCGCAACCGTTGTCAGCCACTGCTAAGAAGCTAATCAAGGCCTTTTGGCCCGGTTCCTTAACGTTAATCTTTAAGTTACAGCCGGGGAAGCTTTCCGCGGCTGTCACCGGCGGTCTGAACACGGCGGCGTTTCGGAATCCGGACAACCAGGTCACCCTTGACTTGATCCGCGCGGCGGGGGTACCCCTAGTTGGTCCATCTGCCAATACTTCCGGCAAGCCAAGTCCGACCTTAGCCAAGCATGTCTATCATGATTTGAATGGCAAGATCGCCGGCATCTTGGATGACGGCCCAACCGAGGTGGGCGTTGAATCAACAGTCCTTGATATGTCGACCGATCTGCCAACAATTCTCCGGCCTGGTGCGGTGACTGAAGAAGAATTGACTGCGGTCATTGGGAATGTTCGGTCGAGTCACCATCGGGTGGGCGCCAAGGAAGTTCCCAAGGCCCCGGGGATGAAATACAAGCACTATGCGCCTAATGCCCAGGTGACCATCGTGGATCGTGAAGCAGACTGGTCGGCAGCCATGGACTGGGCGAGTCATCAAGCTGGTACCATTGGTGTGATGGCGACGGATTCAATCCTAGCGGAATTGACTTTGCCTAACAATATTGAAACGTATTCGTTGGGAGCCAACTTGGATTCGGCGAGTCATCAACTATTCGCTGGGTTACGGTATTTCGACCTGGAGTCGCCAGTCACGGGTATCTTGGCGCAAGGTTTTCCAGACGACGGCCTTGGCGCGGCGTACATGAACCGGTTGAACAAGTCAGCTGGCCAAGTTCATTTTGAAAAATAAGCAAAATTAATTGAATCTCGAATGGTGGCGGCCCCACCTGAGCAGAAAGTTTGGTAAAATGAAACCAATTACTGTTCAGGAGGGACCGCCATTGAATTTTAAAGAAAAAGATCCAGCTCTATGGGGCGCCATTGCCCAGGAAGAACAACGTCAAGAAGATACAATCGAACTGATTGCTTCCGAAAACATCGTGAGTCACGCCGTCCGAACCGCACAGGGCTCAGTGCTGACCAACAAGTACGCTGAAGGTTATCCCGGGAAACGCTACTATGGCGGGACGCAATACATTGACGTGGTTGAGCAATTGGCTATCGACCGGGCCAAGGAATTGTTCCACGCGGAGTATGCAAACGTTCAGCCACATTCCGGTTCCCAGGCGAACCAGGCGGTCTATGCGGCCTTCTTGAAGCCCGGAGATACCATCCTGGGGATGAGCTTGGATGCTGGGGGCCACTTGACCCACGGGTCGAAAGTGAACTTCTCAGGCAAGCTGTATCAGACTTATGGTTACGATCTGAATCCCGACACGGAACGCTTGGACTTCGCGGCCATCCGTGCGTTGGCGCTGAAGGTGCAACCTAAGATGATTGTTGCCGGGGCATCCGCTTATTCGCGGACGATTGACTGGCAAGCCTTTAGAGCCATTGCCGATGAGGTGGGGGCCTATCTAATGGTTGACATGGCACATATTGCCGGCTTAGTGGCGGCGGGACTTCATCCAAGTCCCGTGGGAATTGCCGATGTTGTCACGACGACTACCCACAAGACCCTACGGGGACCTCGCGGAGGGTTAATCCTATCGCAAGAAAAGTATGCCAAGCAGCTAAACTCAGCCGTATTTCCGGGAACCCAGGGCGGGCCATTGGAACACGTGATTGCTGGCAAGGCGGCCGCCTTCTTCGAAGACTTGCAACCAGACTTCAAGGATTATGCGCAACGGATCATCGACAATGCCAGTGCCATGGCGGCGGCCTTTGAAGATCTACCAATGGTTCGGGTGGTCTCCGGCGGAACCGACAATCATTTGATGACGTTGGACCTTTCAGCAACGGGTTTGAATGGTAAGCAAGCGCAAGACTTACTGGACAGTGTCTTGATTACCACTAATAAGGAAGCCATTCCGAATGAAACCCTGAGTCCCTTCAAGACCTCTGGCATTCGGTTGGGGACACCGGCGATTACGACCCGGGGCTTCACACCGGCAGATTGCCGACAAGTCGCAAAATTAATTGTAGACACCTTAAGTCATCCTGACGATAAGGCCGTTTTAGACCGGGTTCGTTCGCAGGTACGGGACCTAACGGCGGCTCACCCATTAACAGTGTTACCTTAATTTAGAAAAAAACGGTTTCATTTGAAAAAAGTCCGCAGTAATGCCGTAGATAATGGTACAATTGTAAGAAATCACAAAGGAGCGTTTATCCATGGGGAAGTTTCAAGTTCTTGACCACCCGTTGATTCAACACAAACTGACAATTATTCGGAATAAGAGTTGTGGTACTCGTAGTTTCCGGGAAGTTGTTAACGAGATCTCAACTTTAATGGCCTATGAGGTTTCACGCGATATGCCATTACAAGATAAGGTGATCGAAACGCCGGTGGCGAAGATGACAGCCAAGGAACTCTCAGGCAAAAAGGTGGCTATCGTGCCAATCTTACGTGCTGGGATTGGCATGGTCGATGGCATCTTGGAATTAATTCCTGCTGCCAAGGTTGGCCACATTGGGATGTACCGTGATGAGGTCACCCTGCAACCCCATGAGTATTTTGTTAAGTTACCTTCTGACATTGACCAACGGCAAGTCTTCGTGGTTGATCCAATGTTAGCCACGGGTGGCTCAGCAATTATGGCAATCGATGCTTTGAAAAAGCGTGGTGCCAGCAACATGAAGTTTGTCTGCTTGGTCTCGGCCCCAGAAGGGGTTAAAGCCTTGCAGAAGGCCCATCCAGACGTCGACATTTACACGGCGGCCTTGGATGATCACTTGAACGAGGATGGCTACATTGTCCCTGGTTTGGGTGACGCGGGTGACCGGTTGTTTGGGACAAAATAAACTTACCTAGGGTTCGGCTAATTTACTAGCCGAACCTTTTTTGTTTTAATCTATCGCATGGAAGTGGCTATGAAAACTGAAATCGTGTGCGTGCGCAAGTAAATTATGGAAGCGATAACAATCCTTTTATCATTGATTTCAAATGTAAGTCCAATTTATTGAAAATGATCAATTAATTCCACAAATAGTCTTTGTTTTTTAGGGGATTTGGTGGTATCATTTTTAATGTGTTTGAGCGGTATTTCTTTCGCTCAAAATTTCGCAAGCTCTGTGATTTCGCGTCCGTGCGTTAGGGCAAGGATTTCCCGGTTTATTGCGTACATATGTAGTTCATGAAAAGAGGTGATATTTGGTGGGAAATGGTACAGTTGCATCCTTTCAATTATTTGGACTGACGTTCAGTGTGGCAAACCTTGTCTCAGGGGCGATAGTTTTCTTGTTGGCGATCATTTTCGTTATTGCAACGACACGGCACATTACGATGCGGCCTTCTAAAGGGCAAAACGTGATCGAATGGCTGATTGACTTCACCAACGGGGTCTTGAAAGGAAATCTTCCAGCAAACGAAGTACGTGGCTACGGACTTTGGGGATTTACACTATTTATTTTCATTTTTCTATCGAACCAACTCGGGTTATTCTTTAACCTAATGATTAATGGTAAAGCTATTGTTCGAAGCCCAACTTCTGATCCGGTGGTTACGCTGACCATGTCATTAATGACGGTGGTCTTCGCTAACTACTCTAGTATTCGCCGCTGGGGTACCAAGGGATACTTAACCAGTTTCGTGAAACCATTTTGGTTCTTCTTCCCAATTAACATTTTTGAAGAGCTGAGTAGTTTCTTGACGTTAGGTCTTCGTATCTTCGGGATTATCTACTCCGGTGAAGTTCTGTTGGAAATGATTTGGCAGTTAGCTGAATCACATGGTATCTTAACGATGGCGTTGTCTCTGCCAATCGAAATGATTTGGCAAGGATTCTCCGCTTTCCTAGGTGCCATTCAAGCCTATGTCTTTATCATGTTGTCGTCGGTTTATATTGGTCGGAAGCTTCAAGAAGAAGACTAATTACTTTTGGATGTTTTTTAAATTTAAGGAGGAAACAAGATTATGGGTGTTTTAGCAGCAAGTGTAACTATGGTTGGGGCCGCTATCGCTGGTGCGTTCGGTGACTGTATCGTTATTTTCAAGACTTTGGAAGGTATGGTTCGCCAGCCTGAAATGTCAGGTCAATTACGTAGTACGATGTTTATTGGTGTTGGGTTAGTTGAATCAATGCCTATCTTGGGCTTCGTTATGTCCTTGATGTTGATGAACAAGTAATCATGGTTCTATTATCAACTGATTTGACAGTAAAAGGAGGTGTCAATAGATGCTCTTACATTTAGTGGTTGCACGGACCCTTTACAATGGCGATACCATCTTTTACGCATTGAGTTTCATTCTGTTAATGTGGATTGTTAAGATTTTCGCTTGGAAACCAGTTACTAAGATGATGCAAGATCGTTCGAACAAGATTTCTAACGATATCGATAATGCTGAAAAGTCACGGAAAGATGCCGCGGCAATGGCAGAAGAACGTCAAGCAGCCTTAGCTGGTTCACGAGTTGAAGCGCAAACAATCGTTAAAGATGCCAAGGAAAATGGTCAACAGCAACGGGAGCAAATCGTTACCCAAGCACAGACCGATGCTCAGTCACTGAAAGATAAAGCGCAGAAAGATATTGCGCAAGAACGTGAGGATGCATTGGCTAGTGCGCGCAACGACGTAGCGGATCTATCTGTTGAGATTGCTTCCAAACTTCTTCAAAGAGAATTAAAGGCTGATGATCAAAAGGCACTAATTGACTCTTATATTGAAGGGTTGGGGGAACAACATGAGTCTTGATAAGGCAACGGTAGCGAAGCGCTACGCACGTGCATTGTTTGAATTGTTGTCTGAAAAAGACCAACTGGATACCGGCATGGCAGAGTTGAAAGAACTCCGTCAGGTCTTCCAGGACAATCCCAAGTTGAGTACCGTACTTTCGGATACAAGCGTAAAAGCTGGCGATCGCGGGGCCTTACTGCAAGATCTCTCTAAGACAGCATCTCCCTATATCAAGAACCTTATCCAGATGGTTTATGACTACGATCGAATGGACGCAATGGTTGCGATCATTGATCAATTCAAGACTATTTATAACGAAGCAAAACATATTGTGGATGCGCAAGTTACCACGGCTGTGGCAATTTCCGATACGCAACGTGACCAAATCGCGGCAGCATTTGCGAAGCGAGTTGGGGCTAACCGGGTGAACTTAAGTAGCCAGGTTAATCCGGATATTATTGGTGGCGCGATTGTTAAATCCGCTGGCATGATTTTTGATGGGAGCTTACAAGTTAAAATTCAAAAGTTACGGCAGCAACTGTTGGCATAACGAATTTCATAGGTAAAGAGGTGAAACTTTCATGAGCATTAAAGCTGAGGAAATCAGTGCTCTAATTAAACAACAATTAGAGGGCTACGAGGATGAACTCTCAGTTGAAGAAACTGGTACAGTAACTTACGTTGGTGACGGGATTGCCCGGGCCCACGGCTTGGACAACGCCTTACAAGGTGAGTTGCTTTTGTTTGATAACGGGGTTTATGGCATGGTTCAAAACCTCGAAGCTAGTGACGTTGGTATCGTTATCTTGGGTGATTTTACTGGAATCACTGAAGGAGATACGGTTAAGCGCACTGGTCGTATCATGGAAGTTCCCGTTGGTGATCAATTAATTGGCCGGGTTGTTAACTCCTTGGGTCAACCAATTGATGGTAAAGGGGACATTAAGACCGATAAAACACGGCCAATCGAACACAAGGCACCCGGCGTTATGGAACGTCAAGGGGTTAATGAACCTCTGCAAACCGGGATTAAAGCGATTGACGCGTTAGTTCCAATTGGCCGTGGTCAACGTGAGTTGATCATCGGTGACCGTAAGACTGGTAAGAGTTCGATCGCGATTGACACGATCATTAACCAAAAGGGTCAAGATATGATTTGTATCTATGTCGCTATTGGTCAAAAGGACTCCACCGTACGTTCGCAGGTTAGAACTTTAGAGAAGTATGGCGCTATGGACTACACGATTGTTGTCAGTGCGGGTCCTGCATTGCCTGCTCCACTTCTATACATCGCTCCATATGCTGGTGCCGCTATGGGTGAAGAGTTTATGCATGCTGGTAAGCAAGTCTTGATTGTCTACGATGATCTGACTAAGCAAGCCGATGCTTACCGTGAACTCTCACTTATTTTACGGCGTGCGCCAGGTCGTGAAGCGTACCCTGGGGATATTTTCTACACCCACTCCCGTTTGTTGGAACGGGCTGCTAAGCTTAGTGATGAGCTTGGTGGTGGTTCAATGACGGCCTTGCCTGTCATTGAAACTAAGGCTGGGGACGTTTCTGCATACATCCCTACGAACGTTATTTCCATCACCGACGGACAAATCTTCCTGAACAGTGATTCCTTCTATTCAGGGGTTCGTCCAGCTATGGATGCCGGGACTTCAGTTTCTCGGGTTGGTGGTGACGCTCAAATCAAGGCTATGAAGAAGGTTGCGGGTTCACTGCGGTTGGACTTGTCTGCCTACCGTGAACTGGAAGCCTTTGCGCAATTCGGTTCCGACTTGGATGCTGCTACCCAGGCCCGTTTGAACCGTGGGGCCCGGACCGTTGAAGTTCTGAAGCAAGGACTTCACGAGGCCGTCCCTGTAGCCAAAGAAGTCATTATCTTATACGCACTGGCTCATCGTCATTTAGACAAGCTTGAGTTGGAAGACGTTTTACGTTATCAAAATGAATTGTTTGAATTCATGGATAACTCGTACCAGTCCCTTGAGGACACGATTACTGAGACGGGGAACTTGCCAGAAGGCGACACTCTGAACGATGCAATCAACGAGTTTGATAAGACTTTCCAACCTACCAAACATGGTGATGCCGCAGCAGATAATGGTTCGGCTAATTAAGTTGCTTGAAGGAAGGATGGTGAGGAAAAATGGCTGAATCGATTCATGATGTCCAACATCGGATTAATTCCACGAAAGCTACGCGGCAAATTACGGCTGCCATGCACATGGTTTCTACTGCGAAGTTGAACAAGATTCAGAAGCATGCTAGGGGCTATCAAGACTATGTCTCAAAGATTAAGTCCGTAGTTCTGCGTTTATCTCAGTCTCAACTGTTTGAACATTCCTCAAGCAAATTACAGTCAGACCGTCCAGTTAAGAAAACGGCTTACTTAGTTGTTACTTCCGACCGCGGTATGGTTGGGAGTTATAACAGTAGCGTGCTTCGTGAGGCTAATGAGTTTATCGAAAACCGGACACCAAACCCTGATGACTATATTATCTTAGCCGTTGGTGGGACTGGTGCGGATTTCTACAAGAAGCGTGGCGTTAATGTTGCTTATGAATATCGTGGCGTGAGTGATGTTCCGGAGTTCAACGAAGTTCGGGAAATCGTGAAGACCGTGACGACGATGTATGACAGCGAAGTCTTTGATGAACTCTTCGTTTGCTATAATCATTTCGTGAACCGCATTTCATCAAGTTTTCGTGCTGAGAAGACGCTTCCCGTTGACCGTGAGACGTTAGAGTCCGATGCCGTGGATGATTCCGCAGCAACGGCTAACCTCGCATCGGATTATGAAACGGAGCCGTCAGAAGCCGAAGTCTTAGAAACCATCTTGCCGCAATATGCGGAAAGCCTGGTTTACGGCGCTATTCTGGACGCGAAGACTTCCGAACACGCATCAAGTACGAACGCGATGCAATCAGCCACTGATAATGCTGACGATTTAATCAGCGACTTACAACTGCACTATAACCGTGCACGACAAGCTGCGATTACGACTGAAATCACAGAAATTACCGGTGGTCAGGAAGCCTTGAATAATTAATGACGGGAGGAATTAACGAATAATGAGTGCTGGTAAAGTTATTCAAATTATCGGACCAGTTGTTGACGTTGAATTCCCACTGAACGATGAATTACCCGACATCAATACCGCCCTCAAAGTTAAGAGGGATGATGGCAGTGTCTTAGTAACCGAGGTTGCCCTTGAATTGGGTGACGGGGTTATGCGGACCATCGCCATGGATGGTACTGAAGGTCTTCGCCGTGGAATGGAAGTAGAAAACACAGGTGCTTCTATTTCAGTTCCAGTTGGTGACGACACCTTAGGTCGTGTGTTTAACGTTCTTGGGGA
This sequence comes from Levilactobacillus senmaizukei DSM 21775 = NBRC 103853, assembly GCF_001592085.1. Lineage (GTDB taxonomy): Bacteria > Bacillota > Bacilli > Lactobacillales > Lactobacillaceae > Levilactobacillus > Levilactobacillus senmaizukei. The sequence goes on along the minus strand of NZ_BCWD01000014.1, from coordinate 17,566 downwards.
TCCAATTGACGGCGGTGCCGAATTTGGAGAAGATGCGCAACGGATGCCAATTCACCGTGACGCACCAAAGTATGACGAATTGAACCCAACGACTGAAATCCTTGAAACGGGGATTAAGGTTATTGACTTGCTCGAACCTTACGTTCGTGGTGGGAAGATTGGGTTGTTCGGTGGTGCCGGTGTTGGTAAGACCGTTTTAATTCAAGAATTAATTCACAACATTGCCCAAGGCCATAACGGGATTTCCGTCTTCACCGGTGTTGGTGAACGGACCCGTGAAGGTAACGATATGTACTGGGAAATGAAGAGCTCAGGAGTTCTGAAACAAACGGCCATGGTTTATGGTCAAATGAACGAACCTCCTGGTGCCCGGATGCGGGTTGCCTTAACCGGGTTAACTATTGCGGAATACTTCCGTGATGTTAAGGGCCAAGATGTTCTGTTGTTTATCGACAACATCTTCCGGTTCACGCAAGCTGGATCTGAAGTTTCCGCCCTGTTGGGTCGGATTCCTTCAGCCGTTGGTTACCAACCAACGCTGGCAACTGAAATGGGTCAACTGCAAGAACGGATTACGTCAACGAACAAGGGGTCAATCACCTCTATTCAAGCCGTTTATGTTCCTGCCGATGACTACACCGACCCTGCCCCAGCAACGACTTTTGCTCACTTGGATGCAACGACCAATTTGGAACGTTCACTGACTCAACAAGGGATCTATCCTGCCGTGGACCCATTGGCTTCAACGTCAACGGCCTTGGCACCAGAGATCGTTGGGGAAGAACATTACCATGTTGCCACCGAAGTTCAACATGTCTTGCAACGTTACCATGAATTACAAGACATCATCTCTATCTTAGGGATGGATGAACTGTCTGAAGAGGAACAAACGATCGTTAACCGGGCACGTCGGATTCAATTCTTCTTGTCACAACCATTTACGGTTGCCTCTCAATTCTCTGGTTTACCAGGGAAGTACGTTAAGTTGGAAGACACCATCGAAGGGTTTAAGCAAATCCTCGCTGGTAAGTACGATGACTTACCAGAAGATGCCTTCCGTAACTGTGGTGGCGTAGAGGACGTTGTGTCTAAGGCAAAAGAGATGAACGACGCGGTTGCAAATAATTAGGGAGGGATTCTAATTGGCTGATAATAAACCAGTTTTATCGATTAGTATCGTAACTCCCGACGGCCGAGTCTATGAACATCAAGGGGACTTCTTAGTCGTAACCACGGCTATCGGTCCATTAGGAATTTTGCCAAAACACGTTCCGGTCATCGCCACCTTAAAGGTCGACGAAGTCCGGGTTAAGTACGGTGAGGAACAGGATCGCATCGCGGTTAATGGAGGCTTTATGGAGTTCTCTAACGATACCGCCACGATCGTTGCTGACAGTGCCGAACGTCAAAGCGAGATTGATGTCAAGCGGGCTGAAAGTGCCCGTCAACGAGCTCAAGAGACGATCAAGCAGGCTAAGGCTTCGCATGATACGGATTCTTTGGCTCGTGCCGAAGTGGCTTTGCGCCGGGCTATCAATCGAATTAACGTTGCTAACCACTAATTTATTAGCTCTAGTAACGGTTAGAGTCCTTCCCAATTTGGGGAGGACTCTTTTTATTGTCATTTGTCAAAATTCGCAGTGAATTTGTTCAAATAAAATTTGTAATATTACAAACGCCGCTTTCATGGGATTTTCGGGGGACAAGCCTGACAAAATATGCTATAGTTGACGAGAATGTTCAGAAAGGAACGAAGTCATGAAGCAACTAGGCGTTCAAGGAATCTTAACTATCGTTAGTCATCTCTTTTTTATTGCCATTGCCTTTTGGGCAATTTCAGGGTTACATATCGAGAGATTAATGACTTTTTATCCTCGCCAGTCGCGGTTATTAATTGTGATGTTAGCGGTGGCCATTGGTTTTGGCTGCAGCTCGTTTTTTCTGGACTTCATCGATAACGTTCGTAATCTGGGTTACTTGGTCAAGTAAACCCATAAAATTCTTTGGAGGTATCCCATGGAAAAAATTGTCGTTCATGGTGGGAACCGCTTAACTGGTGTTGTTCAGATCGAAGGCGCTAAGAATGCTGTTTTGCCAATTTTGGCAGCCTCAATTCTTGGCGAAGATGGACTCACTCACTTAGCAAATGTTCCGGTTCTGTCTGATGTTTATACAATGAGTAAGGTTTTACGCTTCTTGAATTTAAAAGTTGATTTCGACGAGGATGCTCGCGAAATGACTATCGACGCCACTAACCAAATTTCTAGTGAAGCGCCGTTCGAATATGTTTCTAAGATGCGAGCTTCTATCGTTGTCATGGGGCCATTATTGGCGCGGTTGGGTCATGCGCGTGTTGCCTTGCCTGGTGGTTGTGCCATTGGGACGCGACCAATTGACCTGCACCTTAAGGGTCTCGAGGCCTTAGGGGCCCGAATTGAACAACACGATGGCTACATTGAAGCCTTCGCCGATGAACTCAAGGGCAGCCATATTTATCTCGACTTCCCAAGTGTTGGAGCCACCCAAAACATTATGATGGCGGCTTGTTTGGCCAAGGGGACCACGGTGATTGATAACGTGGCTCGCGAACCTGAAATCGTGGACTTAGCGAATATCTTGAATAAGATGGGCGCGAAGGTCTTCGGCGCTGGGACTGAATCCATTCGGGTTGAAGGTGTTAGTGAAATGCACGGGACGGACCACAGTGTGGTTCAAGACCGGATTGAAGCGGGGACCTTCATGGTCGGTGCTGCCTTGACACAAGGTAACGTGCTGATCAAGGATGGCATCGTTGAACACAACAAGCCGTTGATTTCTAAGCTTCGTGAAATGGGCGCACAAGTGACCGAAGAACCCGCTGGTGTGCGGGTCATTGGGCCTAAGAAATTACAACCAACGGACGTTAAGACGTTACCATACCCGGGCTTCCCAACTGATATGCAACCACAAATGACGGTGCTGCAGTTGGCTGCCGAAGGGACCAGTACCATGACGGAAACCGTCTTTGAGAATCGGTTCATGCACCTGGAAGAACTCCGGCGAATGAATGCAGAGTATCAAGTGAATGGACGGACCGTTGTGATGCATGGGCCGACTGACTTTAACGGGGCTGAAGTGGCTGCAACCGACTTACGGGCGGCGGCGGCGTTGGTTCTGGCCGGGTTAGTGGCTGACGGTTACACCCAGGTAACTAATTTAAAGTACTTAGACCGCGGTTACTATGACTTCCACAAGAAGTTAACCGCTCTCGGGGCAGAGGTCAAGCGGATCACTGTTTCCGATAACGATACCGTTGTTTTAAATAACGCACACGTTAATAACTAATACACAAGATGAAGGGTGGCTTTGGGCCGCCTTTTTATTTGATTTGAGAAACCATTTAGAGTTTCTGTAGATTATGGTATAATGAAATGTTGAAAATTGGCACTAACAATCAGGAGGACGCATAAGTATGGCGAATGACATTGGAATTGATCTGGGTACGGCAAACGTTTTGATCTACGTTGTCGGTAAGGGGATCGTATTGAATGAACCGTCGGTCGTGGCAATTGACACGAAGACGGATAAGGTCCTGGCCGTGGGATCAGAAGCATATCGAATGGTTGGCCGGACACCAGGCAATATCCGGGCCATTCGTCCGTTGAAGGACGGCGTGATTTCCGACTTTGATATTACCGAAGCAATGCTTTCATACTTCATTAACAAGTTAAGTGTGAAGGGCTTCTTATCAAAGCCAAACATCATGATCTGTGCGCCAACGAACATTACGGAGATTGAACGTAAAGCGATTATTCAGGCGGCTGAAAAGTCCGGTGGTGCTAAGGTTTATCTTGAAGAAGAACCCAAAGTGGCCGCTCTGGGTGCCGGCATGGATATCTTCAAGCCTAGCGGTAACATGGTTATCGATATGGGTGGTGGGACCAGTGATATTGCGATCCTGTCCTTAGGAGACATCGTCGCTAGCCGCTCTATTCGGGTAGCCGGTGACCGGATGAATACTGAAATCGTCAACTATCTGAAGCACAATCACAACTTGATTATCGGTGAGCGGACGGCTGAAACTGTGAAGATTACGATCGGAACTGCCTATCCAGAGCCAGGTAATGAGGAGAAGACCATGGATGTTCGTGGCCGGGATTCCGTGAGCGGGATGCCAACCACGGCAACAATTACGGCTGCTGAAGTCGAAATTGCCATCCATGACTCCGTTGAACAGATTGTTGCAGGCGCTATGGCGGTCTTGGAAACAACCCCACCAGAACTGGCGGCAGACATTATCGATCGGGGCATCATGCTGACCGGTGGGGGTGCCCTCTTAGATGGCATCGACAAGCTCTTCTCAGAGCGTTTGACGGTTCCCGTCATTATCTCCGATGATCCCTTGGACAACGTTGCTAAGGGTGCAGGAGTCCTCTTGGAGCATATGGATACTAAGGGATCGAAGAAGAACAGTAACTAAAAATGAAGTAAGGGGGCGGGTTTTATGTTGCGGCAACTTTTTAGCCTGTTGGTTCGGGGATATCAGCGATTCATTTCGCCACTGTTTCCACCAACCTGCCGGTATTATCCGACTTGCTCAAACTACATGTTGCAAGCCCTGGCTGAGCATGGCGCCATCAAGGGTGGCCTGATGGGGCTCGCCCGGATTTTACGGTGTCACCCCTTTGTGCATGGGGGCATTGACCCCGTGCCGGACCACTTTACGTTGCGGCGCAATGTTGTGGCCCAGAAGGCCTACCGTGAGGCCATGCAACTAGACCAACCCCTTACACAATCAAAGGAGAGCCTGCATGAGTAAGCGAGAAAAATCAGTACAAGTCACCATCGACGAGCAGAAGCTCCCGGATGGACAGACCATGTCCGTCCTGAAGATTGGCGACGAAACCATTGGAACGGTAACGCCCGTTGAAGACCGTCTGGAAGCTCAGTTGAATGATGGCGATGTCTACCGAGTGAAGACGGTTGATGAGGGAGTCGAACTCTTACTTCGGGATTACCATTTACACCGGGGTTAATAAATTTTAGTAAAGTCGGCCGGAGTGACTCAAGTTTGTTCACTGCGGCCTTTATAATTAAGACAAAATCTTAGTTTGAGTTAAGGAGCAATCATAGTGGCAAAGAATGCGACAGAAAAGCGTGGCGAGGTAGACTCGCGAATCGACTGGGGCATCATCTTCTGTGTCATGATGCTCGCGTTGATTGGGCTGGCTTCCATTTATGTGGCGGCCACTCATGATAGTAGTGCAACCAGCATTACGTCCGCGGTTATCTCCCAGTTGGCATGGTACATCATAGGGACCATTGCCATCGTGATTATTATGCAGTTTGATTCTGAACAGTTGTGGAAGGTGGCACCCGTCCTTTATGGAATTGGGATCTTCCTGTTGGCGGCCGTTCTGATCTTTTATAGTCGGGCTTATTTCGCCAACACCGGTGCTCGGAGTTGGTTTGCGATTGGCTCTCTAACCTTCCAACCATCAGAAGTAATGAAGCCCGCCTTCATTTTAATGTTGGCGCGGGTGGTCACGGAACATAACAATAATTTCCCTGTCCACACGGTTCGGTCGGACTGGCGGTTAATTGGAAAGCTGATCTTGTGGACCCTACCGGTTGCTGTGTTGTTGAAGTTGCAAAATGACTTTGGGACAATGCTGGTGTTCTTCGCCATCGTTGGTGGGGTGATCCTCGTTTCCGGAATTACTTGGAAGATCATTGCGCCTGCTTTTGGGGGAATTGCTGTCGTTGGTGGAACCGCCTTAACGCTGGTTACCACCGACTGGGGACGCAAAATTTTGGAGAAGTTTGGCTTTCAAGCCTACCAATTCTCTCGGGTTGATACGTGGTTACATCCCTCAGCCGACACCTCTAACCAGGGTTATCAACTCTGGCAAAGTATGAAGGCGGTAGGTTCCGGTGGGATTTTCGGCACCGGGTTCAATGTGTCGCATGTCTATGTTCCTGTCCGGGAGTCCGATATGATTTTCTCCGTGATTGGCGAAAACTTCGGGTTCATTGGAGGCTGCGTCCTGATATTCCTGTATTTCTTATTGATTTACCAAATGATTCGAGTCACTTTTGATACCAAGAACGTGTTTTACGCGTACATCTCTACCGGGGTTATCATGATGATTCTCTTCCACGTGTTCGAAAACATTGGGATGAGTATTGGTCTGCTACCACTGACGGGGATTCCGTTGCCGTTTGTTAGTCAAGGGGGGTCGGCATTGATTGGTAACCTGATTGGGATTGGGTTAATCATGTCAATGCGTTATCATTATAAGAGTTACATGTTTAGTCGTAATAAAGCTTTCGAATAAAAAGGAGCGCTTAACATGAGTGAAATGGTCAAGTATTTCTGGACGGCAGCAACCAACGATGGGACACGCATTGGCTTAACCAGTGAGGGTCAAGACGAATTAGGCACCATCAAGTTTGCTAAGTTGCCTGACGTGGGCGACAAGGTCACCAAGGGTGACAACTTGGTGAGTGTTGAAGCCGATAAGGCAGTTTCAGATATTCAAAGCCCCGTAACGGGGACGGTCACGGCGGTTAATCCCGCTCTAACCGATGATTTCGCGCCCCTAAACGGTCGCGACACTCAAGCGGCTTGGTTCGTCGATGTCCGAGAAGATTAATTAAGCAAAGCGGCCGGCCACCTTCTTTACGAGGGTGGCCGGTTTTTTAGTGGTTTGGTGAATTGTCGGGTATAATGAAGATAGTTGTGGGGATGGAGGAAATTATATGCAAGAGAAAAAGGTGTTTCATTTAAATGGCTATCTTGGCTTAGTACTCGTTTTGATTCTCCTAGGTATCGGGGGCGAACTGGTAGTTAACGTGAACCGGCCACTTGGAGGTTTGGTCATCGTGGTGGCACTGATTGCTGCCAGCAGCTTGACCATTATTGGACCGAATCAAGCCAAGGTACTGACCTTCTTTGGTCGTTACATCGGCACCATTCGCGAATCCGGGCTGTATCTCACGGTGCCGCTCACTAATAAGGCAACGGTTTCTTTGCGAGTTCGTAACTTTAATAGTGCGATTCTAAAGGTTAATGACCTTCGCGGGAATCCCGTGGAGATTGCGGCGGTGATTGTGTTTAAGGTTGTGGATACCAGTAAGGCGCTCTTTGCTGTCGAAAATTACGAAGAGTTTGTAGAAATTCAAAGCGAATCCGCTATTCGCCACGTGGCTTCGGAGTATGCTTACGATAATTTTACGGATGACGCGGAGTTGACCCTACGCAGTAATCCCTCGGAGGTTTCCGACCGATTGACCAAGGAATTGCAAGCACGCTTAGACGTAGCCGGTGTTGAAATTGTGGAGACCCGACTCACACACTTAGCCTACGCCACCGAAATTGCGTCGGCAATGCTGCAACGACAACAATCCCAAGCAATCCTCTCTGCACGTAAGATTATAGTGGAAGGGGCGGTTTCGATTACCGAAGGCGCGATTGAGCGTTTGGAAGCCGAAACGACACTGGACTTATCGGATAATCAGAAGTTACAATTAATCAATAATATGATGGTTTCAATCATCAATGAACGGGGTTCGCAACCCGTTATCCACACGGACAAGGTTGAACCATAGGCGAGACAAAAATAACTGGAGGTTGCTGGAATGGACGAACAGATCGGGGCGTTAATGACCCAAATCGAAGGGCTCAACGCAGAGGTGAAAAATGGTGAGGTTTACCAGTCATTGGGGCGGCGGCTCGGTGAATTGATGGATGGTATTCATCGACGCCGGCGGACCGAAGTTGAGTTACCGGATGACGAGGATGGGATCGATGAGATCTTGGCCAACCTGAAGGGCCAGCTCCAGGCCAATGATCCGGTTAACCTGCCATTCCGCAAAATGCGGCAACTCATCCAACACCTGGGCTCGCCGGACCCGCTGATTCGCTATCAGGGTGTGAACTTTACCATTTATGATGCCCTACAGCAAAACGCTCTAAGTTCTGAACAGCTGCTCTTCATCTTTAATCAACTGACGCAGCCAGAGGACCTGTTTGCTCACGCGTTAGAACCGGCCAATGCGGCCGTCTTTGGCCGTTCCGGTCGGATTAATTTGTTGGCGGTGCTCTTGCATTTCGTTGGCGAAAACGGACAGGTAGCGGCTAAGATCGACTGGCATCAGCTGGTTATCTTGGCCACCACGGCCGTTTGTTTGGAAACGGATACCCGGGGGTTCATCAACCATCAGGGGTGGGCCCATACTTTCGCCGCGTTGACGGATTTATTGGTTGTTCTGGCGGCCAGTGAACGCCTGGATCGGGCCGATAAACTATTTCTGATGGTCAGTCTGATCGAACGATTGCGGCGGCTAAAGACGCCCTTAATCTATGGTGAAAATGACCGGATGGCGGCGTACTTCATCGATCTGGCCAATCGACACACCCTCTATGAACAGACGTTGGTGATGGTTTTGCAGCAGTGGCGCAAGGCGGTTGCGCTTCACCGGCGGCCCGACACCATTGCCGGATGGAACCGATTTTTCAATCGTAAACGGCTTCTGGATTCTTTTCGGTTACATAAGGATCTGCCACAAAGTCTTGAGGACTATTTGAACTCAACGATTGACTTTTTAGGCTGATCCGCTACGCAAAGTTTATTAAAAATGGTATAATGTAGGCTAACCGAAATTTATACGATTGGATGAGTGACAACATGGAGACGAAAACAAAGTTACACGTAGGTCTATTATTCGGTGGCAATTCCTCGGAGCATGACGTTTCAAAGCGTTCGGCTCACAACATCTACGATGCAATGGACAAGTCACGTTACGACGTTAGTTTATTCTTACTGACGCGGGGCGGATTTGTTTTGAGCGACGCGGCTTCTCGCCGGGTCTTTGATGGTGAGGATGAAGCTGCTGTGGCAACTGAGGAGTTGTCCAAAGTAGACCGGTCTAACCCATTGGCACCCATTTGGAATTTATCCCAAGCAAAAGACATTGATGTTTTCTTCCCAATTATTCATGGTAACTTGGGTGAAGACGGGACGATCCAGGGGCTTTTCCGCCTATTGAAAAAGCCTTTTGTGGGGAGTGGCGTCTTAGCATCAGCCGTGGCTTTTGATAAGGATATGACGAAGCAAGTCTTGACGACCCACGGGATTCGTAATACGAAATATCTTGTGTTGACCCCTGACAACCGGGACCGTTACGATTACGCAATGGTTCAGGAAAAATTAGGGACCAACGTCTTCATCAAGCCTGCTAACCAAGGCTCATCAGTTGGGATTCATAAAGCCAGCAACGCTAAGGAGTATATCGAAGGGATCTCTGATGCCTTCCGTTATGACTATAAAGTGCTGGTTGAACAGACCATCGATGGTCCTGAAGAAGTCGAAATTTCCATTTTGGGTAATGAAGATCCTAAGGCTTCACGGCTGGGGGCCATTCGGGTTCCTAAGTCAGACGTCTTCTACGACTACAACAATAAGTTTGTGGATGCTAGTGGCGTGACCTTTGAAGTACCCGTTGAATTGTCAGACAATTTGACGGCCGAAATCACCTCGATGGGGCTTGAAGCATACAAGGCTTTGGGCTTGAAGGGGATGGCGCGGATTGACTACCTGGTGTCAAAGGACGGGGTTCCTTACATCGGTGAAGTTAACACATTGCCTGGATTCACTAACATTAGTTTATATCCACAATTGTGGCAAGCAACCGGGATTAGCTATACGGACTTAATTGATCGGCTGATCGGCTTAGCACAAGATGAGTTTGAGGTTCAGGACGAGTTGGCCTATGACTTCATTCCATTGGATGATAATTCGGCAGCATCGACCTTTAAACCAAAGAAATAATGTCAACGAGAATCGGTTGGGCTGCGGGCTCAAGCGATTTTTTTATTGGAGGGGATTATTGATGCAACGACGTTGGCATAAGTTGATCGGTGCGTGGCAGCGTGGCTTGACGCCAGGGCTGTTATGGGGTTGGCTGGCGGTGATTACCGCCCTGACAGGATTACGCTGGTTGGGCGAGCGGCCGGGCTGGACGTTCGGTCAAGTACTGGGCACACTAGTGACACTGGTCATGGTTGCTGGGCAGCTAGCAGCCTTGGCATTAACCTTTAGTCACCCGGACCAACCAGTTACCTGGCAAAGGGTCTGGCGGCTCGTGTGGGCCCATAAGCTAATGTGGCTGCTCCTTGAGTTGGGACTAACGGTGCTGATGATTCCCTGGGGCCTTTTTGGCCTTAGCAGTCAGCTGTTGGCCCGTATTTGGTTACCTAGTGAGTGGGTCAACCTGGTGGGGTTGCACCGGCGCCCGGTGGTTATTAGTGTCGCAATCGGCTACTTACTGGTGACGCTGTTTTGTTTGATCGGCGGTCCCAGGTTTTTTCGGCGATTGACACCCGGATTGCAGCATCCCGGGCGCCCGGGACAGATGGTCCGAGCAATCGGCGTTAGCTTAGGCTTATTGGGTCTATGGTTTGGTGGTAGTCAATTATTAGTCAAGGGCTTGCAAGCCTGGCCACCGGATTCGGCGACGTCGATGAAAATGGTGACAACGGCTGGCATCATGGTGAGTTGGTTGGGCTTTCAGTGCCTGACCGTCTTAGGGATAACGACACTCATTTGGAGTTGGTGTGGTGCTCCGGAACTTCGCCGAACAGTTGAGGTTCGTCACGGACTGAGGATCGTTTTGAGTATTGCCACACTGGCATTAGCCGGTGGGGTGAGTTGGCAAACGATGACGGCTGGGCCCACCTTTACGAAGCAGGTCCTGATCAGCCACCGGGGGGTCGATCACCGCCGGGGAGTTCAAAACACCTTGGGGGCGTTGCGTAAGATTCATCGTGAACGCCCAGACTTCGTTGAGATGGATTTACACGAAACGCGTGATGGTCAGTGGGTGGTCTTACATGACGAAAATTTGGCGACACTGGCCAAGCGGCGGGTGACACCACGTCAGTTAACACTCCATCAACTGCAACAACTAGCGATTAGGGAAAATGGTCAACGGGCTCATCTGGCTAGTTGGCCGGCCTATCTGCGATTGGCCGAGCGTCTGCATCAACCCCTGTTGGTGGAGATTAAAACGACCCCGGCGGATTCAGCCGACATGGTACGACGGTTTGGAAAGCAGTATGGCCAGCGGCTGCGGCGCGATGGATCATGTGTCCATTCGCTCGACTACCGAGTGGTGGCACAGCTACGACGACGGGTTCCCGGACTAATGGTAGGGTACATTACGCCCTTCAATTGGGTTAATCCACAGGCCTTGCCCGCCAATTTTTATTCCTTACAACAAATTTCAGTGAGCCGACAGTTCATCTTGGCTGCTAAGCAGCAAGGGCACGCGGCCTACGTTTGGACACCCGATTCACTGGCAACCATGACGCGGAGTTGGGAATTGGGCGCCGATGGTCAGATCACGAATAATCTTGGGCAATTACGCCAGGTCACGACGCAAAAGCCCTGGCGAGTGAGTTGGGCCATTCTCCAGAACTTTGTTTATAGCTATATTTAATAATCCGGTAATTAGGTTGTCTCCAAATAGACGAACGATCGCAACAAATATATTAATTATCTACGCATAATCTAGCTAAATATAAATATATTTATATCAAAATGAAAAAGTGGCCTAGACAGATGAGATTTCCTTCATAATAACGTATATTACTTGTAATCGTTGGTAGAACGCTTATTATAATAATTAATGATAAACCAACTGGACTAGGCCATTCAGTTTTCAATGTTTTTTTCACAGGCTTGGTAAATTAGTAGCGAACTATTTTCATCAATCGCGCTTTGTATAATGTTCGGTTTTATCAGAATAAATCGGCAGTTGACCAACGTTACGCTTTGTGAGGGAGAGAAGACATGCGTCTACTAGGGAGTAAAGTTAAACAATATCGTAAACAGAAAAATTTATCACAACAGGAGTTGGCTGATGGCATCTGTACCCAGGCTACGGTCAGTTTAATGGAGAAGAAAAACAAGGTTCCAAGCATCAAGATTATTCTACAAATTTGCCGGCGATTAAATGTCTCGCTGAATGATGTGTTATCCGGTCTGGGGAGCGGGATGGACGAACAGTTCGAGGCCATTTCACTGGCCATTCGTAAGGGAGACTATTTGAGTGCCGATGGATTACTGGGCAAGCTTAACATGAGCAATGTTCAGAATTCCTTTGACCGCGAACGGTATCACTATTATCGTGGTTTCGTTGAGTTAGGGGCTAAACAACGCCCCGATGAAGCTATTTTCCACTTTAATCTCTTATTGCACCGGTCATATCGGATGCCTTGGGATCTGTACGCCATCGTTGGTAATGTGGGGATGGCAGCGGCTTACATGGAACGTCACGAATTGGAAAAGGCTCGCTATTATCTCAACGAAGCGATGACCTATCTAGATGATTTCGAATGGCATGATGAGGCCAACTTTAAACGGCTCATCTGGGCCCGTTACCGGATGGCTCAGATGTATTTGGAATTGGAACAGCCTCAGTTGGTCATTGAAAATGTTGAATCGGCTTTGACCGCCGTGAAGCATCAAGCATCGTTGTATCTAATCGATGTCTTGTACGAAGTTCGTGGGCAAGCCGAACAGGCCTTGTTAGCGACGGCTGCGGCCAAGCGAAGCTTGATGATTGCGAAGACGTTAGCGTTGGTTACGCACAACGTGGCTTTGCAGGAGCGATTGGCACCCTCATTGGGGTCACTGGTTGCCGACTAATTGAGTCCATAAAAAAGACGCCACTGCAATCATTGCAGTGGCGTCTTTGCGTTTAGAAAACTATGACTTATTTTTCTGGATGTTGGGGCTTGGCAGGTTCATTGTCCAAATCAGTCCGCACAACAATCACGTCACAAACGGCCGTCCGGGTAACATATTCAGTCACGGACCCAATCAAGAGGCGTTCAACGGCGTTTAGACCGGTGGCCCCAATCATGATCAAGTCGGTATCGTTATCCCGAGGAACGTCACGGGCGATAATGGTCTTGGGCGCCCCATATTCGATGGCGTAGTCAACATTTTCCAAGCCTTCAGCCTTGGCATCGGCCACGTACTTATCGAGGGTCTTCTTGGCCGTTTCGGTAACTTGTTCGACCATACTGGTATCAAAACTAGAAATGTTTTGGAAAGCCCGGGTGTCTACGACGTGAACGAGATGTAAATCAGCATCGTTACGCTTAGCCACAGCAACCGCTTTCTTGAAAGCTAATTCAGCCTCATAAGAACCGTCAACTGGAACTAAAATGTGTTTATATTGTTGTAACATATTGCTCACCTCTCATTACTTTATACTCTTATCATACGTTATTTAGGGGTAAATAAAAAGTAAAATAGCAAAAAAGGTCATGGATATGTAACCGGTTAACTCTTGGGGAGCCAACGAACCAGGATAACCTGGAGGCTAACGATGATAATGATACCGATCAAGAGGACGGCAGCAATGAAGACGGTGTTGTTTAAGAATGTTGCAACTGCGGACAGGACACCCACAATCAGGAGTAAGACGCCACCTGTCGCAACGACTTTACTCAGGGCAGGGGTGTTTTCCGGGTGAAAGACTAAGAACGTCCGTTGCCGGTGGCTAAATAGGTACCAGCCGAACCACAGGGCGATCAGGGTATAACAAATCATCAGAATCGTAATGGCCACAAGGGATGCCTCCTTCATTTTTGAAAAGAAAAGGACCATTCAATGGAATGGCCCTCAAAGCTAGGCTTTGAATGATCTAAGTGGTGCCGTTAATTGTCTAGTCATGTTGACCCGCGATGACAATGCAGGGGGGAAAGCTTGATAGAGCGTCTGACTTCCAAGTGATAAGGCCTGTCATGTTCTCTACCGTTAGACATTCCCGTTTAAGAATTACTTGTTCGGCAACTTGTAGTGAGACAACGCGTACACCTTAGAACCACCTGTATCTTAGCATATAAATATCTAAATTTCAATTAGGGTCACTGGTTGGCTTTACGCAGCCGGTGGTACTGTTCAGCCAGCTGGGTTTCAAAACGACCATTCATCTTCGGTTGGTAATATTCAGATCCTTTTAAACCAGCTGGCAGGTAATCCTGCTTCACCCAGTCGTTCGGGAAATTATGCGGATACTTATAGTCGTTCCCGTGGCCTAGTTTTTTAGCGCCCGCATAGTGGGCGTCCTTCAAGTGATCCGGCACGGCGCCATTATGACCGGCGTTCACATCGGTTAGGGCAGCATCCATGGCTACCATGGCGGAGTTTGATTTTGGCGATAGGCACAACTCAATGACCGCATTGGCCAAGGGAATTCGTCCCTCAGGCAGACCAAGCTGCTGGGCTGCCTGAACGGCTTGCACCGTGCGCGAAGCCGCTGGTGGATTCGCCAAGCCGACGTCTTCGTAGGCAATGACCATGAGTCGTCGGCAAATGATTGGCAGATCGCCGGCCGCGACGAGCTGAGCCAAATAGTGGAGTGCTGCATCGGTGTCGCTGCCCCGAATAGACTTTTGAAAGGCGGAAATAACATCATAATGGGCATCACCATTCTTGTCACCGGCGATGGCTTTTCGCTGGAAACATTCCTCGGCGATGGCCTGCGTGATGTGAATGGTGCCGTCTTCGGCTGGGGGTGTGGATTGTGCGGCTAGTTCGAGGCCGTTCAGGGCACTCCGAAGATCGCCGTTGGTGGCATCGGCCATGAAACGCTTCGCATCATCGTCAAGCTTAATTGGGAGCTTTCCGAGCCCCCGTTCTGGATCGGTCAGGGCTCGTTCCAGTGCGGTTTCGATATCGGTTAATGTTAGGGGCTTAACCTCGAAGATTTGTGTGCGACTCCGAATGGCCGGATTGATATTGATATAGGGGTTTTCGGTAGTTGCCCCGATCAGAATGATGCGGCCGCTTTCTAGGTGGGGAAGCAAGAAGTCTTGTTTGGTTTTGTCCAGCCGATGAATTTCGTCTAATAATAAAATGACGGTGCCGCTCATTTTGGCTTCTTCGGCCACGATCTGCAGATCTTTCTTGGAATCGGTGGCGGCATTTAGCTTGCGAAAGGCATACTTGGTAGACCCCGCGATGGCACTAGCAATACTGGTTTTTCCCGTACCAGGGGGACCGTAGAGAATCATCGAGGACAGTAGCTTAGCCGCAACCATCCGCGCAATGATTTTTCCGGGGCCCACGAGGTGTTGCTGGCCGACAACGTCGCTGAGGCGTTGGGGGCGCATGCGATAGGCTAATGGTTCAGACAATGGGGAGACTCCTTTCACTAATCACGGTGCCACAACCGTTGCCACCATGA
Source organism: Levilactobacillus senmaizukei DSM 21775 = NBRC 103853 (assembly GCF_001592085.1). Classification (GTDB taxonomy): domain Bacteria; phylum Bacillota; class Bacilli; order Lactobacillales; family Lactobacillaceae; genus Levilactobacillus; species Levilactobacillus senmaizukei. The sequence continues at coordinate 2,323 of NZ_BCWD01000014.1, read as the reverse complement.
GCGCTTTGGCGCAACAGTAGGCGGGGTCGGGGCAATCTTTTGGGGATACTTTTTATTAAGACTAATGGGATTCTGATTGATGGCCTGATTACTTGCCACGATGAGACCGAGCTCGTCGGGCGCTTCACCATAGATGGCTTCCTGCCGGATCGTGAGGCGAACCTGGTGTTGACTGGCTAGCTTAAGGTAGGGGGCGAGGTTAGCCTGATCAATATGACCGTTTAAAATTAATTGGTAGTCAGGATGGGCGGTGATTTCCGTGGTGAATGCGTCAAGATGTTGATGACTTGTCACTTCTGCAATGGTCATCATCAAAGAGATTCGTTCACGAAACGTCCCAAGGTAGTGTCGTTGTTCATCGGGATTGACCTTAGGCGTTCCGTATTGTGCCTTTTGAATATGCTGTTCCATTAAGCTCTTTTCCGCCATCCAAATACCTCTTTTCAATGTAGTTAGACTAGTATACCATGGAATTAAAATTGGGTTCAAAGGAGGCGTCACCATGTATCAGGATCAAGACTTTCGTGTATTTGACGATCTGACCCTACCAGGACGCTTGGGTAAAATCCAGGCGCAGATTGATCCGAAATTTCTGGAAACCGCGGCAGACCTGCAACCGGTCTTTGCCGAATTGGCAATGCCCATCTATGAACATGTTTCACTGCATCGGCGCCGGACTAAAAATCCGCCAACTGATACCTGGGTAGCATTTAGCACGTCCAAGCGGGGATACAAGATGCTCCCCCACATTGAAGTGGGTTTCTGGGATGATCGGTTCTTCATTTGGCTGGCGGTCTTAGAAGAGGCCAAGAATCGTCAAACCTTATTGAGCCAATTGAGCGAAGACTTAGTGCTGCAATTGCCAGCGGACTTCGAATGCGGGGGTGATCACACCGACAAGCACTCGGGACGACCACTGAATCGGGAGAATTATCAGGCGTTGATGGCGACCCAAACGGCTCGACATGCGGAGTGGCAAGTTGGCCGTAACTACTTGCGAGGTAGCGACTTTTTTCAATTATCGGCGGCGCAACAGGCCCAAACGATTCGGGACCATGTACAAGCACTCCTACCAGTCTACGATCAACTGATTCGTTTGTAAGGCAACTTAATTGGCACTCGAAATATCGGAATCTTTATTTCATTTAAATGAAAGTCTGCTAAAATAATGGTAAGTAGACCGTTTAAAGTATCAACCGTACTCATCTAATAATTATTTCATTACACCTTTATTTCGAAGCTGAATGATTGGAGGAATTTCCATGGGAATTTTTAGTGGTTGGCGCAAGCATCGTCACGAGGAGAAGGATCAGTCGACCGCGACCACACCACTCTCAACGTCACGAACATCTGGGGGCCCACAGGTTCAGTGGACTGAGGAGTTCGAGCAAAGCCTGTACGTGGTGCGGACCGACCAGGATGGTAATGCCATTGTCGGGGGAGCCAACGGCTTTGCTGCTAAAATCGATCCAGCGCAGAACACCCTTTGGTCGCATCGATTTCTGAGTGCAATTCGTGCGTTGGCTGTGGATCATCAAGACAACTTACTGTTTGGTGACATTTCAGGCGATCTGTCCAAGCTCAATCGTCAATTGGATACTGAGTGGACCAATGATTTGTTGAATCGCTACATCGTGACGATGGCGGCCGACCAGCTTGACAATATTATCGTCGGTAATGTGACGGGCCAATCGGTTCAGAAGGTCACGAAGACGGGCGAACTTGATTGGACTACTAGTTTTGATGCGCCGATCGACACGTTGGCCTGTGATGGCAAGGGGAATACGTATGTTGGGTCGAATGGGGTTGTGACCAAGCTGGATGCCGATGGTCAAGAGCAATGGCAGCAGGCGGTTACTGGCAAACTGCAAAACATCGTCGTTAACGATGCCATTTGGGTTGCAACCAGCGGGGTGCTCTTCAAGTTTGACTTTGAGGGGAACCAGGTTTGGTCAACGTCCGTCGGTGGCCACAATTCTCTGTTAGCCGTCGGGCCCAGTGGCGATCTCTATCATGTTTACCAGACCAATGATCGGCAGACGGCTTATGAACGATTGGCCGCTACGACTGGAGACTTGGTTTGGGAGACCACGAGTGATACCAGTGCCTTACCAGTATCTGTGAGTGCCGGTAAGCAGGGGGTGTACGTGGTCTTTAGTAATAGCACAATGCAGCGAGTTAGTGAAAAATAGTCGAGTCAAATCAAAAGATTCAGCAACGACTTTACGTTGCTGAATCTTTTTTGATGCGGCGTGTCGTTCGTTGCTGGTTGGTCGGCCAACTGGATACTTTGAATTCAGAATCACCGTCTTGGAAAAGTCTG
>NZ_BCWD01000013.1 GCF_001592085.1 Levilactobacillus senmaizukei DSM 21775 = NBRC 103853 | reverse complement strand
TTTTTTTAGTATTTAGGGCAATTTTATAGATGATTAATCATTATTGTAACAAGGGATTTGCTGGTGAAATTATCTGTAGTGCTAGGTACTCGAGCAACAGTGTGATATGATAGTTAAGTATGATGAGAAAACAATGAGAGAATCGATAAAGTCGTTCGGACATTAATCTAGAGAATGGTGGAAGGAAAATGAAAAAGTATAGAAGTTACCGCCTAAGTTTGGGCTGGCAAATTTTGATTGGATTAGTTCTCGGAATTATCTTGGGAGTCGTCTTCTATCAAAACAAGGTGGCCATCACAGCCATGCAAAATATTGGGACCATGTTTATTAGTTTGATTCAAATGATTGTGCTCCCAATTGTTATTTCTTGTTTAACGGTTGGGATTGCCAACATGGGTGATATTAAGCAATTAGGTCGAGTCGGTGGTAAGACCATCCTGTATTTCGAAATTATGACCACGATTGCCATTGCGTTAGGGTTATTGGTGGGGAACATCTTCCATCCTGGCGATTTCATTGATATTCATCAATTACATAGTACCGATATTAGTCAATATGTCTCCTCGGCCAAATCTGCTAAAGATTCCGGTATCTGGGCAACCTTGATGGGGGTTATTCCAACCAACATCTTCAAGTCCCTGAGTGAGAGTGACATGATGCCAGTTATTTTCTTCTCAGTTTTCTTCGGCTTAGGCACGGCAGCGATTGGTAAGCAAGGTCAGGTTATCATCGATGTTTTAGACGCGGTTTCTCAAGTAATGTTCCGGGTGACCAATTGGGTCATGCACATGGCGCCAATTGGTGTCTGTGCTTTGATTGGGGTGACCATTGCTCAGATGGGCATCTCAGCCCTCGCACCATTGGGATACTTTATCATCTTAGCCTATGCCACCATGATTGTGTTTATTCTGGTCTTCATGGGCTTGGCGGCGCGGATATTTAAGTTCCGTCTCTGGGATCTTCTCTATGTGATTAAGGATGAGGCAGTTCTGGCGTTCTCAACGGCCAGTTCGGAAGCAACCTTGCCACGGTTAATTGATAAGATGGATAAATTTGGAGTTAGCCAAGGAATTGTTTCTTTTGTAATTCCGACGGGCTATACGTTTAACTTAGACGGTTCCGCCATTTATCAATCTCTGGCCGCACTGTTCCTTGCGCAGGCCTATCATATCCACCTGAGCCTTGGCCAACAGATTACCCTACTAGTTGTCCTGATGATTACTAGTAAAGGGATGGCTGGCGTGCCAGGGGCCTCATTTGTGGTCCTACTGGCAACGGTCTCGACAATTGGTGTCCCAATGAGTGGTTTAACCTTCATTGCCGGAATTGACCGGTTAGTTGATATGGGTCGCACGGCGGTTAACGTGGTGGGGAACTCCTTGGCCACAGTGATCATTGCTAAATCTGAACACGAATTCAGTGAAGAGAAGAGTCAGAAATATCTCGAAAATATGCGTGCAGCAAAAGTCAAAGCTTAAAATAAAGGTCCTCGCCAGTGCTGGTGAGGACCCTTTTGATCGCCAAATCAAAAGAGCTAGCAGTCCATCTATCTGGAATGCTAGCTCTTTTTCTAAATCGTATTGTTTACCTAATACCAGCTCAACTAACTGCATATTGGAACAACTTGCGGGGTGATTCCCATCAGCCCATGGGTGCCAACAATTCGTTTTGTTAACCAGATTCGGTTTGGTATCAGTGTACTTAAATCGACTAGTTGACCTTAAAGACCAGCCTCATGAAACGGCGTCAGTTACGGTTGAATTTCTCCCCATCGGGTTCCCCCAACGGTGAAGCTTCGTTACTGATGTAACGCTATTCTGACTAGCACGTCAGTGCATTATAGTGGAATAGAGCCGAGAAAAACGGCGTAACTCTAGCTTGCGTTAATCAAAAAGTGGTTTGAATCCAGCTGGATGCACAAACGAATTCGCGAAGACCAGACGAGTTACAGTCGGTTACAACACCAACAGCGTCTGGAAAGGAGTGCCCAGTTGATTCGGTTTAACGTCCCTTAATCGAACCCCCGCATCAAGCTACGGGTCCGGAATCGGGAAAGCTAGAGTGGCCGTTCTCCTCAAAGCGTCAACCAAGAGGTGTGAACAGACTCTGACTTTCCCACCGGCGAGTTATAACACGATCCAGGATCATCTAATAATTGTGTCGTCATGTTCAATCACCTCCTATAATGTCGACAGTGACGGCCGGAACAAATTAAAAGCGCTTAGTCGCGATCGACTAAGCGCACAATTAAAAATCGTGAACTATCTTAGCCAATCGTTGAGTTTTAGCACTATACGGCGTAGTTAATTGCTAACAGCTACATTAGAACAGGCCTTACTTTGACCTGTCCAGTTGACTCATTGGCGTTTCTCGACGTTTCTGAGTAGTAGCATTTTCCGTATAGGAGCCTCACCTAACAGCTTCTGATTTATCCTATGCACTTAGTTTATATCATTGGCAATCAGAGTGCAAGGAAAAACGCCCACAACTTCTAAATAATAATTATAATAATTTACTAAGACGCTTACTGACTTATTTATAGGGAATACCGGTATCTAGTTTAGAATCATTATTTATTTGCTATTGACGAACGTGTATCCTGGAGGTGAGTCAGAGATTACTGAATGAGGGGGATTTTAAGATGAATTACATTGGTTCAACGTTACCCGATTTTAAAGTAAAGGCCTTTCAACATGGCGAGGTCCAGTCATTGACGGCGACCGATCTGAAAGGCCATTGGTCCGTGCTGTTTTTCTATCCGGCTGACTTTTCCTTTGTCTGCCCGACTGAGCTAGGCGATTTGGCGGAGCACTACGCAGCTTTCAAAGATCAAGATGCTGAGATTTATAGTGTTTCCGAGGATACGGAGTTTGTCCACCAAGCTTGGCATGAACAGAGTCCAGAGGTGGGGCAGGTTGAGTACCCAATGATTGCCGATCCAGCCGGCGATCTGGCACGGCACTACGGTGTTTTGGATGAAGATGCGGGTCAAGCTTACCGTGGGGTATTTATCCTGGATCCAGCTGGAGCCGTTCGGTCATATACCATCAATGACATGGGAATTGGCCGGAATGCAACCGAAATCCTACGGACACTGACGGCGGCTCAATTTGTCGCGGAGCATGGTGATCGGGTTTGCCCGGCTAACTGGCATCCTGGCGAAGCAACCTTACAACCTGGAACCAAGCTTGTTGGTAAAATCTAAATTGACAAAAAGGGACCGCAACCTAATCGTTGCGGTCCCTTTCAAACTTAAATGCCTGGGGCAATTGCGGCGTATTCTTGGAGATACCAAGCTTTCCAGGTGTTACCCTTTAACCGACCATCGGCATTGTAGGCCAGGTCGACCGTCTTCAGAATTTCGAGAAACATCTCGCGTTTATATTCCAACACACCAGCGGCTAGTTCCGCGGGGCTGAATGAACGGTTGACGTAGAGATAATGGTTGATATCGTTCATGGCGTAGTCCACTTTGTATTGAGACAAGATTTCCAGGTCATTAGACCGGAAGTGGCGAATGTAGAACTTAGCAAAGTCAATCAGGGCTTGTTGTTGAGCATCTGCATCCAAATCAGTGATTTTCAAATCTGCATTTGGCAAGATTGGTGACCTCCTCATAAAATCTCTGGGTTGCTGCGAGTGTTGGTCGTACCCTAACTTTATTATGGCACTTTTTATAGGTAGGTAAAAGTTTGTCACCTGCTTTTTCCTGAATTTCGTGGCAAAATGAATATAGAAAGACAGGATAATTAGAAATGGTGGGAAGAATATGCGAGTGTTGGTGATTGGGGCTAATGGTGAAGTGGGTCATTTGGTGGTCCAGCAATTGTTATCGGTCGGGGATGAACCCATCGCCGGTATTCGTCCGGACGAGCCGGATGAGGATTGGCGAGATCGTGAGATTGCTGTTGAACGACTCAATCTGTTAGCAAAGCCGGAGCGGTTGGCTCAAGGAATGTTAGGTGCGGATGCGATTATCTTCGCGGCTGGTTCGGGTGGTCGAACCAAGGATGATATGACCTTGCTTATTGACTTAGATGGAGCAGTTAAGTCGATGCAGGCCGCCGAGATTGCCGGTGTACGCCGGTTTATCATGCTGAGTATGTTATTTACCGAGGACCGTAATCGCTGGGCCGATCCCCTCAAACCGCTATACGTGGCGAAGTTTTACGCGGATGACTGGCTGGTTCACCGAACGCATTTGATTTACACAATTGTTCAGCCAGGGGCGTTATCCTTTCATGCAGGTACTGGTCGGGTAAAGAGCGATCCGCTGGCGGTTGGCAGTATTTCACGGGCGGACGTGGCAGCGTTTATGGTTGCGGCGCTACATGCGCCCCAGGCTCGGCGCAAGACTATTCCCTTATTGAGTGGTGATCAGTCGATTGCGGCAGTCCTGCAGAATTTATAAGTTAATGATCGAAGAGTCGTGACGAGGTCGAGTGGGAAGCGGGTCTGGCGGTCGAAATCAACCAATGGGCGGTGCTTCACGCCATTTGGACCGAGCTCGCGGACTCTTTATTAGGGACTCGGCAAGTGAGCTTAAAAACGTTAGTTATTCGTCAAAACGGCGATCAAAACCAAACGGGGTTTGATCGCCGTTAAAGCTCGGTTAGGCGTTTCCAACGGAGCTGACACGTCAATGGGTGGTATGAATGAGCAGTGAGCCCACTTTAATCTATTGAGCGATGAGACGGTGGGTGTACTTAATCGTACCGAATGCCAGGGTGATCCAACACCCGATGGTAAGGTACAGGACATCCGTTAGTAGACCCGAGTGATGGAGCTGCCAGGCAACGATAGCGCCCGTGGTACTGATGAGCGTAACGATCAGCAACCACCGCCGACTCTTTTGCCAGCGTGCGACCGGATCTTCTTGAATGAGTGTGCTGGCAAATTGATTGAGTGTCCAGAAGTTCAGCAGAGCGATGAGTAGCAGCAGACCCTTGGCAGAGGCAAACTGGTCGTCGAATAGGAGAGCGACCATTAGGATGCTATTCATAATGGTTAGGTTACGAATGGTCGGGTGTAGGGCATGCAGAACCGCGGGTTTCCGCAACGTGTCTGTCATGCTGCGGTCTTCTTTCAACAGGATGTCTAAGGACAAAGTGTATAGGTTACTGAGCTTAATGAGACTGTCGATGTCGGGGTAGCTATGCCCGGTTTCCCAACTGGAAATGGTTTGGCGCGAGACGTGTAAGGCGTCCGCCACCTGACTCTGAGTTAATTTTTTTGCTGACGGGTTTGTTGTAAAAGGCCCCCAAATTTCATGATGATTCCCCCTTAATGACTAACTTCACCATACCAAATATCGCCAAAATTGCCTAGCTAAGTTTCTAAGCATGCCTGTCATATCAAGGGATTCGGCATGCTAGGCCTAAAATTAAGCAGATAAAAAAGACGCCATAACGGCGTCTTTAATTTAAAATCGGTTTTATTGTTCTTCGTACCAAGTATAGTGGAAGTTCCCTTCGCGGTCGTTCCGTTCGTACGTGTGAGCACCGAAGTAGTCCCGTTGCGCTTGCAACAAGTTAGCAGGTAAAACTTCTGCCCGGAAACTATCATAGTAAGTGATAGCGGCGGATAAACTCGGAACGGGGATGCCGGCTTGAACAGCCATGGCAACCACGTCACGGATTGATTGTTGATACTTGCCAGCGATATCCTTGAAGTAGCTATCGAACAGTAGGTTAGACAACTTAGGATCTTTGTCGAAGGCTTCGGTAATGTTTTGGAGGAATTGGGCCCGGATGATGCAGCCACCCCGCCAGATTTGTGCTAATTCACCGAACTTCAAGTCCCAGTCGTTAGCTTCGGAAGCGAACCGGAGTTGTTCGAAGCCTTGAGCATAGCTCATCAGCTTACCAAAGAAGAGGGCTTGGCGAACTTCCTCGACGAACTTGTCCTTGTCAGGGATGTCAACGTTGCCTTGCTTTTCAGCAGCTGGCAATTCCTTCGAAGCCTTAACCCGTTCGTCCTTCAACATGGAAATGTAACGAGCGTAAACGGCTTCGGTAATTACTGATTGAGGAACTTGAACGTCCAGAGCATCTTCGGAACTCCACTTACCAGTCCCTTTGTTGTTCCCGCGGTCCTTGATGGCGTCGACGATTGGTAAGTTCTTGTCGTCGCCCAAGTCATCCTTACGAGTCAAGATGTCGGCAGTGATTTCAACTAAGTAACTGTCCAATTCACCCTTGTTCCAGTCTTTGAAGATGTCGGCCATCTCGTCAACTGAAATACCGGCAACGTTACGCATGATATTGTAGCTTTCGTCGATCAGCTCTTCATCACCATATTCGATCCCGTTGTGGACCATCTTAACGTAATGGCCAGCACCGTTAGGGCCGATGTAGGTTACACAAGGCTTGCCATCTTGGGGAGCCTTGGCAGCAATCTTGGTTAAGATTGGTTCAACCAAGTCGTAGGCTTCTTTTTGGCCACCGGGCATCAGTGAAGGCCCTTGTAAGGCCCCTAATTCACCACCGGAAACACCCATACCAATGAAGTTGATCCCGGACTTATCGAGTTCGGCGTTACGAGCCATCGTATCGTGGAAGTTCGTGTTCCCACCATCGATGAGGACGTCACCCTTGTCCAAGAGTGGTAATAGTTCGTGAATAACGGCATCGGTTGGCTTACCCGCCTTCACCATCATGAGAATCCGCCGAGGCGTTTCCAAAGACTTCACGAAGTCCTCAACGTTGTAACTTGGGACCAGCTTCTTTTCACTGTGGTCTTTCATAACTTGTTCGGTCTTGCTTGCGGAACGGTTGTAGATACCAACCGTGTAGCCGCGGCTTTCAATGTTCAGGGCTAAGTTCTTGCCCATGACCGCCATACCAACAACACCAATATTTGCTTTTTGATCTGCCATTAGTAACCTTCCTTTACGTTTGAAATTAAGAACGGTTTGTCCAACAGTTAGTGTAGCATTGAACAATTTAAAAGGAAAATGTTTTGTCTGATTTTTACTGAAAGATTGGGAAAGCTTTCACTGGTTATTAGAATAATGATAGCGAACGAGAATTTCCGTTTTTAAAGCTGGATGTGCTTGATATTGTTAGCTACTTTGCCCAATAATTCGCTCAGGAGGGCCTTTTCACCGGTTGACAGGCCTGCTGTACCCGCAGCAATGATCTGCCGCTCATAGCGTTCGAGGTCGGGATACACGGCTTGGCCTTTTTCCGTCGCCATGAGGGGCCGGCGCTTTTTATCCTGTTCATCCACGGTGCGGACCACGTACTCGCTGGTAATCAGCTTGCGGACGGTTCGTAGACAGGTGGAGGGGTCGACGTGAAGTTGAGCGGCGAGTTCTGTTTGGGTGATGCCGGGATTCTCGACGATCTGCATCAGATAGATGAATTGGTTGTGGTGCAGTTGATCGGGCTGGAAGCGTTGGTTACCAATGACGGCAGTTGCCCGGGCGATCAGACCGATACTGCGAAATGAATTAGGCATGTTTTCCTCCAGTAGTTGCATTTGCAATTAAACAGTGAGATACTCGTTAACAACATTATAACACAGGGAGAAGCGGTACTATGATTAACTGGCAGATTGAGTCCTTCGACGAATTGACAACTATTGATTTATATAAGATTGCATATGAACGTATCCGGACGTTTGTTATTGCCCAGCACCGGCCCTATCAGGAGATTGATCAGACGGATTTGATTGCGCGGCATATCGTCGGTTATCAGGATGGCCAGCTCGTGGCCTATGCCCGCGTCTTTACCGACGAGGCGAGCGTCACGTTCGGTCGAGTGCTGACGATCCCTGAGCGACGAGGTCAAGGGTTGGGCCGCCAATTGATGGAACAAATCGAGGGTGAGATTGCGCGTCACTTTGCCTATCGACCAATCTTTATTGAGGCACAGATTGACAAGCAACATTTTTATGAGAAGTTTGGGTACGTAGCCGAGGGCGCAGTCTTTGACTTTAATGGCTCACCGCATATTCGGATGACCAAGCCGGCTTTGGTTCAAGCTTAGATTAACTAAAAAGGCGCTGCAATCATTGATGACTGCAACGCCTTTATCTGTAGAAAACCAAGTTATGCCTTGGTCCTCACTAATCAATTTTAATTTCTCTAGCTGTCGACCAATGCCAGGACGACTAGTTGTTTAAACGGTAGACCCATTCGCGATGATCGCGTTGGATCAGTTCTTCAGCGGCTGCAGGCCCCATTGAATGTGGCGTGTAGTTAGGGAATTGTGGTTCTTGTAAGTCCCAAACCCGTCGAATTTGGTCCACGAACTTCCAAGCGTAGGAGACTTCTGGCCAGCTTGAGAAGTTGGTCCCGTCGCCCTTCAAAACGTCATGCAACAGACGTTCGTAAGGTTCTGGCGTTTCCTTAGACTTTTCAGCATCAACCAGGTAGTCCAACTTGATTGGTTCCGTTTGGAACAGAGCATCGTTGGTCTTTGCATTCAATTGTAAGGAGAACCCAGCGTGTGGCTCAACGAAGATCGTCAAGACGTTGGCGGCCAGAGGGGCGTTCGGTGCTTGTGGGAAGGCAAAGATATCAACCAATGGCTTCTTGAAGACGACATCCACTCGGGTAAATTTGTCGGCTAACATCTTCCCGGTTCGGATGTAGAATGGGGTGCCAGACCAACGGTAGTTATCGAACAAGAGCTTGCCGGCAACGAAGGTTTCCGTCGTTGAATCGTGAGGAACGTTGTCTTCATGACGATAGTCGGCTTGGTCGTTGATCGACCCATATTGGCCGCGGACGAAGTTGGTTGCAGCGTCAGCAACATTGTAGACCCGCAAGCTCCGTAAGGCTTTCACTTTTTCAGCTCGAATATCGGTATCCGTGAAGGCAACGGGTTGTTCCATGGCTAACAGGGAAACAATTTGCATGATGTGGTTTTGAACCATATCTCGCAGAGCCCCACTGTTATCATAGTAGGAAGCCCGTTCTTCAACCCCAAGCTTTTCGGACAGCGTGACCTGGATGTTATCGATGTAACGGTTGTTCCAAAGGGATTCAACCAGGGTGTTACCGAAGCGTAGGGCTTCGATGTTTTGAATCATTTCCTTACCCAGGTAGTGGTCAATTCGGAAGATTTGTTCTTCATCGAAGGACTTGCTGAGGGCATCGTTTAATTGTTTTGCAGAGTCAAAGTCGCGACCGAATGGCTTTTCGATTACCAAGCGGTTGAAGGCCTCTTCGGTATCAGACATTAAGCCTTGGGACCGCAAATCTTGAGCAATCGTGCCGAAGAATTGTGGGGCCATGGACAGGTAGAAGATCCGGTTACCTTGTAACTTGTACTTCTTGTCCAATTTGTCAGCCAATTCCTTTAAAACGGAATAGTGGGCTGTGTCCGTGACGTCATGTGCTTGATAGTAGAAATGGGAGATAAAGTCGCTGGCTTCTTTGGAGTCGGCGCGTTCGCCACTATCTGCCAATGATTTCTTGATGGCAGCGCGGAACTTTTCATCGTCTAACGTTTGCCGGGAAGTCCCGATAACAGCGAAATGGGACCGTAAGTTACCTTTGTGATATAAGTTAAACAGACTTGGGTAGAGCTTCCGGTAAGCTAAGTCACCAGTGCCTCCAAAGAACATGAATAATGCGGTACGTTCAGTTGCCACGGATTCGTCACTCCTTAAGTGTGAGTTTAATGAGGTTATTTAACAGGACTGAACCCACCCAGCCGAATGGGCCAAGCAGGTGTGGCCGACGAGTGTCTAGACCACTTCGAAGGTTCATTATACGCTACTTTCAAATGAAACGCGACAATTTTAAAGCAAGAAATTAAAATTAGGACAACCGGTTGCATTGGCTTAAAATCAACGCTTTCAGCCAAGTGCTGGTTTCATGAAAGCAAAACAGTTTTTGCCGTGGGGATATGAAAACGACTTGCTTCCGGTCACTGGTCGATCGACTAATCTGACGTTAGTCTAGCAAATCAGGTGGAAAAAGACACGTGATTGGTGTTGGACAATTGCAACAACCAACTTGGCCGACAAGGGGCTGTTGTGGCAGTCTTTGACAATGTGGGATGTAAACCATTCTCTTCTAAACTAAGTGGATGCTAAGCTAATTTTAAGCCTTATTAAAAAAGACTAAAAACCGCATGAAACCGGGTTCAATTAAGGTTGAAAGCTGTTATACTATGAGGCGGTTAGAAAATAAAGTGCCGGCACCGAACTGTCGGCCGATTAAGGGGTCAGGATATAATGAAGAAGTTTATGATTGCTTTGACCGGGTTGGTAACGTTGGCCACGGTAGGTGCAGTGGTACCAGCAACGGCCGTAACGTCAGCCACGACTGCTCACGCGGCAACTCACGTGGGGCCAAGCTTGAACGTTAAGACGATTCGTACGTCAACCACCAAAGTTTCGGGGACGGCAACGAAGGGCTCAAAGATTACGGTTAAAGCCACGAAGAAGGCTAAGAAGAACTTGGCTAGTGGTACTGCTTCTAAGAAGACGGGGAAGTTCTCGGTTAAGTTGTCCAAGAAGCTGAAGAAGAACGCTAACGTTTACGTTTATGCAACGAACCCTAAGACGAAGACGTCCTTCTACCGGATCATCCGCGTCGAAGCTGCCGCTGCTAAGAAGGCCGCAACCACGACCAAGAAGGCTACGAAAAAGACGACTAAGAAATCCACTAAGAAGGCCACGACTAAGAAGAGCACCGCTAAGTTCACGGTCAAAACGCCTACTGGGACTTGGAAGTCTAACAAGGCTAACAAGTACTCGCAAAAGTGGGTCTTCAGTCAAAAGTCTGGTCTGAACGAATATCTTTACAAGAACGGTAAAAAGGTTAAGACCTTAGTTTCTTACGCTAAGTACAGTGTTAGTGCTAAGACACCAACGTTCTGGAAGATTACGTATACCCCTAAGGGTTCTAAGGCTAAGAAGACCGTTTACCTGCGTTTCACTTCTGCTAAGAAGTTCAAGGTCGTTAACAGCAAGAACAAGGTCGTTGCCGTCAAGGCCGGTGTTGCCCCAGCTGCTAAGTGGACTTTTACGAAGTAGGCTCATTAATAAAATAGATTATTGTTAGTGGTATCCCCAATAGCGGGTGCCACTTTTTTTGTAATAGTCGTTCACGTAAAACGGCCCCCACCAAGTTTAGTGAGGGCCGTTTTTGATTTGCTAGGCTGAGTTAGTTTGTGACAAGTTGTTGAGTAACGGGCTTAGGTGCCTTGGCAACCCGTGGCCGGTAGCGGATGAGCCGCATAGCGTTGAAGATAACCACTAGGATGGAAGCTTCGTGGACAAACATCCCACTAGCCATGTAGATGTAGCCGTAAACCAAACCGATTAACAGGAAGGCCACGGTCAGAATGGCAATGGTGATATTTTCTTTAGTGTTAGCGGAAGTTTTTTTGGCTAGGCCAACGGCATGGTTCAGGGCCGTAAAGCTGGATTGCATCAGGACCACGTCGGCTGTTTCAATGGCGACGTCGGTCCCGCCCCCCATGGCGATACCAATGTTGGCGGTGGCTAAGGAAGGACTGTCGTTAATCCCATCACCAACGAAGGCGACGTGACGACCCATGTCTTGAAACTTCTTAACGAAGGTGACCTTATCGGATGGCAAGAGGTCGGCATGGACCTCGTCAATCCCTAGTGACTTGGCCACGGCTTGGGCGGTCGCTTGGTTGTCACCCGTTAACATAACCAAGTGCTTGATACCTTGGCGCTTTAGAGCGGCTAGGGCAGCGGGCACCTCATCACGAACCGTGTCAGCGACGCCTAAGATAAAGGCTAATTTGCCTTGGTAACCCACTAATACCGTGGATTGACCGTCGTCTTGCATGTCATGGAGGTCACTGAGTTGGTCGGCCGATAATGTGATGTCATGATCCTTGAGTAAGGCGGCATTCCCGACGTACAGGTCGTGGTCATGCCATTGGCCAATCATCCCACGGCCTTTAACGGTCTCGGTCTCAATGGTTTTAGCATCGGTGGCGACGTGATTGGCCAGATGAGCGGTGATGGCTTGCGCCAGGGGATGGTCGGAGGTTTGTTCAACTTGGGCCACGCCGGCTAATAATGATTGGTCATCGGTGTAGCTTTGAACACCAGCAACGGTCATCTTACCAGTGGTTAGGGTCCCGGTCTTGTCGAAGACTAAGGTATCGACCTTGGCCAGACTGTCAACGACGTCGCCCCCTTTGATTAGGATGCCGTTCTTAGCGCCGTTACCGATTCCGGCAACGTTGGAAACGGGGGCCCCGATAACTAGGGCGCCAGGGCAACCCAGAACCAGGACGGTGATCGCCAGCTTGAGGTCCCGTGAGAATACGAAGACCAAAATGGCAATGACCAGGACGGCTGGCGTGTAGTATTGGGCAAATTTATCAATAAACTTTTCGGCAGGTGACTTGGTATCTTGGGCTTCTTCGACCAGTTCAATAATCTTGGAGAAGGTGGTTTCGTCACCAACTTGGGTCGCCTTGACCTGAATTGTGCCACTTTCAACCATGGCGCCGGAGTAAACGCCGTCGCCGTTGCCCTTGTTAATAGGACGAGATTCACCGGTAATGGAGGCTTCGTTTACGTAGCCAGAACCATCGACGACCTGACCATCGACGGGGACTTGGCCCCCGGCTTTAACCAAGACAATGTTGCCTTCTTCCAGGTCATCCACGTCGACTTCTTCGGTCGTCCCATCGTTAGTGACCAGTTGGGCGGTTGTTGGGGCCATCTCCGTCAGTGATTGAATGGCGCCGCGGGTCTTGGCCAGCGTCTTTTGTTCTAGGTAGGAACCAAAGAGGAAGAGGAAGGTGACGATGGCGGATTCTTCAAATTCACCAATGGCAAAGGCCCCAATAACGGCGATACCGACCAAGAGTTCAATACTGAAGACCTTGGCCTTCAAGGCACTGATGGCTCGCAGGACGATCGGAGCTGCGGCAATGACGGAGGCAATGATCCAGGCCGTATCCGTGATATACGGGATTTTGGTGAACCAGGCGTTCAGGAAGCCGAAGATGATGAGGCCGGCCGACCAAAAGGTAATGGGATTAGTGTGGGAATAGATATAACGTTGAATAGCCATAAATAAACGATCCTTTCTGTGAAGTCGATTTTTTCAAGACTTGTTGTTCTTGTTGATGTTTCCATTATGCCGTGGATTCAAACAAATTAACTTGATGCGAATCAAGTCGGGACAAATAATTTGAGCTTTTTTGAAATAAATTGCCAATGAAAAGAGGTGCGGGCGAAAAATCGTTAATTGAATAATTGGTATACCGGAATTAAACGTTCGTTAAATTTACATTCTGATGGTGTGAAGGGCTGAGAATTATTGGGAAATCTGTTAGATTTTTAATAGATCACAAAGATAAAACGATTTAAAATGGCATTTTGACAACAAATAAGCCCGATCGTTACTGGTGGGGATGATTAACTCTGATGAACTGATTATGCCGAATGAAATAAAGGCGGGTGTGTTGGTTTGACAGGATGATCTAAAATTGGTACGCTTTTCTCTGGTGCTGAAACAGGTGGCACGTGCTGACAGTTAATGAGGTGATTAGTGTTGGATAGATTAGCATTTCCCAATCCCCAGCAGATCCGTCAAGAGTGGCTTGACCTGAACGGACAGTGGGATTGTTTATTGGTTGAAAATGAAAACGATTACATAATGCCGCCAACGGCGGATCAATTTGACCGGCAAATCCAAGTTCCTAGTAGTCCAACTTTTCCCGTTTCTGGGCTGGACCTCACGACATATTACCCGGTCATCTGGTATCGTCGGGAATTTGCGGCCGACTTACAGGATCAGCAGCGGGCGCTCTTAAACTTTGAAGCGGTCGATTACGAATGTGACATTTGGCTTAATGGCCAACATATCGGGCATCACCGGGGTGGTCATACGCCATTTACCCTCGACGTCACGAATTGGCTGATGGCTACGAATGAGTTGATCGTGAAGGTTGTTGACCATAATTTAACGACGCAGCCGATCGGCAAGCAGAGCTGGAAGGATCAAAACTTCTTGTGCTGGTACACGCGGACCATTGGCATTTGGCAAAATGTTTGGTTGGAATTTACCGGAGAACATTACGTGACGAGTTTTACCGCCTTGCCAGAAATTCACCGGGCATCCTTGAATCTGGACTTGGAGTTGGACGCGCCGGCGGCAGTCGAGGTTCGAGCGACGGCCCGCTATGCCGGTCAGCTGATCACGACGGCTACGGTTTCCGTCAAGAACGGTCGCGCCAAGTTTGCCTTGGATGTCAGCGATAACCAAGCGAACTTTCGACTTCATTATTGGACGCCAGAGACGCCGGACCTCTATGATCTATCATTGGAAGTCTTGGACCGTGGCCAAGTAACGGACCATATTGACAGTTACTTTGGGATGCGGGGAATTGAAACTCGCGGTCATGATATCTTGGTCAACGATCAGCGAATCTACCAGAAGTTAGTCTTGAATCAGGGGTACGACCGACACAATGGCCTCAGCGCCCCGGTTGCGGGTGATGCTGCCGACGTCGATAAGATTAAGGAAATGGGCTTTAACGGTCATCGACTGCATCAACACGTGGGTAGCCACCGGCTGCTCTATCTCTGTGACGCGAAAGGTCTATATACCTGGGCAGAAATGCCGAGTCCGTTTGAGTTTAGCCCAACGATGATGGCAAACTTTCAGGCAGAGTTGCCAGCCTTCATCGCCAAGCATATCAACCATCCAGCGGTGATCACCTATGTCTTAATGAATGAGTCCTGGGGGGTCAACGAAATCGCCCATCAACCGGCGGAACAGGCCTTTGTCGATGGCCTCGTCGACCTGACCAAGGCCTACGATCCAACGCGCCTGGTCATTGGTAACGATGGTTGGGAACAGGTAAAGACCGACGTCGCCACCGTTCATGATTACGACAACGATCCCGATCGCTTGACGGCCAGCTATCCAGACCTGAAAACGACCTATGAGGGGTCGCCATCACAAACCAGTGGTCGGCGGACCTTCTGCGATGGCTATCAGCAACAGGCGGTTCCCTTTATTCTCAGTGAGTATGGTGGGATTGCCTACGAAGAAAATGCGCAGGCCAACTCTTGGGGTTATGGTGACCGGATTCAGTCTAAAACGGACGTCGTTGCTAAGATCGAAGCGTTAACGCAGGCTGTGATGGCCATTCCTAATTGTGCCGGCTTCTGCTACACGCAGCTTTCCGATGTGGAACAGGAGGTTAATGGTTTATTGGACCATGACCATCGGTACAAGATTGATCCAGAACAAATTCACGCGATCTTTACGGCGGAGCACCAGACGGGCTTTGTCTTTGACTAGTGGGGGAATAAAACGATGAAGGAAAATGATTTAACGTTACCAAAGGACGATGACCAGAGCCAAACGGTCGCGCCGAGTGAGTATGCCGCCTACTTCTTATACGGCTTTGGCCAGTGTTTTAGTTTTGGGGTAGTCGGGAGCTTTATCCTGATTTTTTACACGGATATCGTGGGAATTTCATCCGTGATTGCCAGTGCGATCTTCATGATTGCCCGGCTGTGGGATGCGGTCTTCGATCCCGTTGTTTCCGGGTGGATTGATAAGCACAAGACGACCACGGGGAAGTTTCGGAAATACATGCGGATTGCCCCAATTTTTGTCGCCGTGTCGACGGTTACCTGTTTCATTAGCCCAGACATCAGTATGGGTGGAAAGATTATGTATGCCGGCGTGACCTACATCCTGTGGGGGACGCTGTACGCCTTTTCCGACATTCCTTTCTGGTCACTGTCAACCGTTATTTCTAAGAATGGTCAGGCTCGAACGAACCTGTTGACGACTGCCAACCTGGGTGTTTTCGGGGGTATCGGGATGGTTGGTTTGATCCTACCGATGATGCTGACCTATTTCAAACAGCATGGGTCACCAGCATCTAGCTACATGATTAGTGTGGCTATTCTGATGGTCGTTGGATTTGTGCTGATGGAGATTGGTTACAAGTTCACCAAAGAACGGGTTGTTAGCCCCAAGGCTGAGAAGCTCACAACCAAAGATATTGTGGATTCCGTGAAGGCGAACAAGTACATGCTCCGGATTCTCCTGTTGTTCTTCCTCAAGATCTTTATGGAAATGGTCAACAGTATTATCATTTACTTCTTTACCTACAACCTCCTAAATGCTAACTTGATGAGTGTCTTTGGGTTGATTGGGACGTTCAGTGCCCTCGGGTTCTTCCTGATTCCGCTGCTGACGAAACGCTTTAAGAAACTCCACATTCTTCGGGTGCTCTTGATTACCGACGTCATCGTGCGGGTGGCGTTCTTTGCCACTGGCTATCGGCATGTCGTGCCGGTCTTTATCTTTCTGGCGATTACGCAGACGCTTTATTCGGCAACTGGTCCGATTATTTCTGCCATGTTGGCCGAAACGGTGGAATACAGTGAAGTTAAAACCGGGAAGCGGTGTGAAGCCATCGTTTTTGGTGGTCAAACCTTTGCCAGCAAGGTGGCCATTGCTGCGGCTGGTGCCTTAACCGGGTTGCTATTGTCCGGGGTTGGTTATCAGGCCAACACCACACAATCCAGCACGACGCTCACGGGACTCTTCGTGATTATTTCGATTCTACCCGCGCTGGGGTCGTTACTTCGGCTCTGGGTACTTGCCAAGTATGATTACACGGAAGACGAGTTCCATGACTGCATGAAGATTATTGAAGAACGCCGGGTGAAAGCCGAAGCCGACGAATCATCACAAGCTTAATATTGAAGTGAACACTAAAGGCCCCGGTAACTCCTCACAGAGAGTTGCCGGGGCCTTTAACTTGGTTAGTAGCGGTTAGTCGTCATCATCGTCATCGTCTTCTTCATCGAGACCGTCGCGAGCATCTTTGCCCAGAAGGGCTTGGAGTTCTCGGATAATGTGGTTATTCGTGCCACGCAGGTCGGTTAGGAAACTTGCCAAAGCTGGGCGTTCTTCCTTCTCGGCGAGCTTGATGGCCCGGTCGATGAAGAGATTGTGGGTATCCGCGTCGTGGACCAGTTCGTCAATCTGGTCTTCAGCGGCGAAATATTTCTTGTCGCCGCCTTCCTGTAACATGTTGTAGTCGTGGAATTCCTTGGTTGTCGTGGAGACGATTTCGCCTTCATCTAAAAGCAATTCACCCAACGCATCGAATTGACGACGATAGGTTGCAATGTAGTCATTGAGCAGGGCCCGAACGCTGACGGCCAGGGGTCCCTTGACGGACCAACGAACTTGGTGGAATTTCACAATTGAAATGTGGAGGTTAGCTAAGATATGGTTGGTCATGGCCCCAGCGGTTGGGACGTGGTGGTCATGTTCGGTTTGTGCCTGTTCGGCAGCGTAACGGTCGGCAATCGTCATGGTGTTAGTAGTCATTGGATGAACTTCCTTTCAAATTTGGGTTTTAAAGAGCTTTAACTTTTGAACTTTGAACGGCATAGCCTAGGTCAGTTACGGTGGCTTCTAGGTCGTCGGCAGAGATAGCACTGTCATCGAATTCAGCCTTAACCTTGCTGGCGTTGAAGAGGACTTTCACGTTTTTCACGCCGTCTTTCTTACTAAGAGCGCCCTCGATTTTAGTCATGCAAGATGGGCAGGTCAGGTCGTCTAATTTCATGGTTACTTTACTCATATTGAAAACCTCCTTAGGTTTCGCTTGTCTTGATTACATAAATTAGTATACGGTCGACCGCGAGAAAAGAACTTGACTCAGATCAAGTTACCCAAAGTTTTTTGAAATTTACCGTAAAAATGAGCAACTTGCTCATAAAGCAGCGGTTTAATCGGGTTTATCGTGGGTAAGAGTTTCGGAATATTAGTAAATATGCGACAATATATAGCAGAAATAAAAAATAAGTGAGGGACGAACCATGTGGAAGAAGAAAAAAGAAGTGAGTATGGCGGGGGTTGTCACCGCAACATTACTCTTAAACGCTGCGGCCGCATGTATGTGGCCGTTGACGACCGTTTATATGCATAATCAACTCCATCAAACCCTGGCGTTGGCCGGGGTGGCGTTGCTGGGCATGTCACTATGCATGATTCTAGGAAACTGGCTGGGTGGCTGGTTATTCGATCACTGGTCGCCCTTTAAGAGTGGTGTGATCGGGACGCTGTGCTCGTTAATTCCCATGGTGGGGCTAATCTTCTTTCACGGCTGGCCGATTTTTGGTTTCATGCTTTTATTCATTGGGCTAGGCGATGGAATTGTGATGACAGTGGTGAACTCCTTTGCGGCGAACGTGAAGAGTGTGAATAGCCGGCGAGTCTTCAATTACCTCTATATCGGGATGAACCTAGGGGTCGTGCTGGGAACTTTGATGGTGGGTTATCTGATGGATCATGGGGTAACCCTGGTCTTCATCGTCGCTAGCTTCTGCTACGCGGCTCAGCTGATTATCTTCGTGTTGGACTTTCGAGTACCCATCGAGAAGAAGACCTACAGTCGTGACCAAAAGACCGTTAAACCAGTTCAAATAAAGCTGATCTGGCTGATTAGTTTCTTAGTCTTCTGTCTGTATTTGAGCTACTCCCTGTGGGAAAGTGTGATTTCGGTTCACATGACCAACTTGGGAATTTCCTTTGAAAAGTACAGTCTTCTCTGGACGTTGAATGGGATCCTGATTGTTTTCGGTCAACCGTTAGCGAATCGGATTGGGGCTAACTTTAAGTTGAGCTCGCAGATTTGGACCGGGACGGTCGTCTTCATCCTGTCCTTCTTACTCTTGGTCTTTGCGAAGAGTTACGCCACGTTTGTCTTCACGATGGTTATCCTGACATTGGGTGAAATGACGGGATTCCCAGGGATTCCCGCCTGGATTGATAATCTAGCGGGTGAGAATGATAAGGGCAAATATCAAGGGATTTATAATATGGCCATCTCATTTGGTCGGGCCATTGGACCCTTATATGGGGGCCTATTGATCGAATATGGGAGCTACCAATCCCTGTTCTGGTCGGTGACGGTGATTATGCTGCTAGTCTTAGGAGCCGTCATGTTCCGGAACCATCGCGACTTGTTGAAGTTAAAGGAATAGCTGGTGGCGCAGGCAGCTAGCCCGAGAGCATTAACGTTGTGAGCTACTTGACGTCACCATATAAGCGGTTAAAAAGCAGGCGTAACGACATCTGTCGTTACGCCTGCTTTAGGTTTAATTGGTTGAAAAACCTTGTTGATGTAGGGCAGTGAGGATGCCGGCTCGTTGCTGGGGATCACGACTCATCTCCGTCATAATGTGATGAGAGAAGGTTTCGTCTCGTTGATGCGAGTCGCGTTTATGGTAGTAGTCCGTGATGAGTTGGTCGTAAGCCGTGAGATGGTCATCGACCGGATTGAGCCGTTGATAGGTATTTTCGAAATGCATCAGGCCTTGTGGCAACCGTGGTTTCTGGTCGGGTTGATTAGCCGGATGACCAATGGCTAAGCCCAGCAATGGGAAGGTTAGCTGGGGTAGGTCGAACAGGTCAATCAGCCGGGGAACATCATTTAAAATACTACCCATGATGGTACTCCCTAAGCCCAAGCTCTCGCCAGCGGTGACCATGGCCTCCGTCATGATGGTCGCATCAAAGATACTTGCCAAAAGTTTGTCGGTACTGTGGAGGTTAGTCGTTGTGGTGGGATCGTTTGGCGTCAACTGTTCGTTCCGGAATTGGTCGGCGACCATCATGAAGTAGTGGCCAGCTTGTTGCAACCAGGGATGACCGGTGACCTCGGCGAGAACGGCCAGCTTGGTCGGGTCGGTCACACTAATGATGCTAGCCTGCTGCGAAAAGGTACTGGTAGGGGCATGTTGAGCTGCACTGACCAGGGTGGTGACCTCCGCTTCGGTCAACTTGGTGGTGGTGAAATGACGCACGCTACGGTGGGCCATTAACGTCTCCAAGGTGGGGTTAGTCATGAGACATCACCGCCTTTTGCCGAGCAACCAGGGCATCGTAGACCCGGGATTCATCGCGTGGAACCCCACGGAGTTCGTAGTTGGCAACGAAAGGGGCGTTAAATTTTTTAGCATAACGCTTGGCGGTTAGGCAATATTGTTCGTTAAAGTTCCGGTTCCCGCTACCCACGACACCGATGAGTTGGCTGGCGTTATCACCGTATTCGATATATTCACCCAAGACGTTGGTCATGAGTTCCTTAACGCCGTTGTCGACACCATTGCCCCCGTCGAGGTAGGTGGGTACGAAACAGAAATACGGGGTCGTTTCGGGGTTAAAGTCACTGGCCTCACTAATCTCCGTGGCCACAATCGTTGGTTGGCTGGCATCCGCCGTATGTTGCTTGGCGGCATAGGTCGTGAGATTCTTAACAAAATTGCGGGTGTTACCTTCGATAGAAATAAATAGGATTCGTAAGGGTTGCATAGGGATTCCTCCATTTTCTGTGCCAGTTAATCTCTATTTAGTGTACACGGATTTAGTTAAAATTGCTGGTAAGAAGGTAATCCAAACGATCGAAATTGTCCGGTCGCTTGTCAAGATTTGGCGGATATGCTATCCTGTGGGTACTTTAAGAAAGAACGAGGTATTCAGCCGATGCGTAACTAATCAATCAACCAATGTTAGTCAGCTTCACCCATATGAGGGGTGGAGTGGGCCTGCAAAGGGGATTGATGGGGACGCGCGTCTGAACTGCTAAGGCATTCAGTGGGCGCCATTTCCAGATGGGAAATGTGACCACTTTTTTTGTGTCATCGAAGTGGACAATGATCACCAGCAATCCCGGCTATTAAAGAGGGAGACGATTTTTTGACACAAATAACTTTAACAAATATCACAAAAATAGTGGCTGGTGAACCACTTTTCACGGCCCCCCATTTGACCGCCCAGACAGGGGATCGAATCGGGATTGTCGGCGCCAATGGTGGCGGTAAGACGACGCTGGCCCGACTCATCGCTGGTCAGGGGACCGACTTTACGGGTGAACGACATGTCGATCAGACCGTGACGTTGGTGCCGCAGATCGCGCCAACTGGGGATCGTTCGGGGGGTCAGAGCATGTTGGATCGAATTCGACGGGCACTGGCTCAGCGGCCGGCTGTGCTCATCTTGGATGAACCCTCCGCGAACCTGGATGATGACCACCAAACGTGGTTAGTTCATCAATTGTTGGGGTATCGGGGATTATTGCTGGTTATTTCGCATGACCGGGAATTATTGACCGCCGTTGCAACGGGTATTTGGTCGTTACGTGAAGGTGAGTTTCACCAGTATAACGCGGGCTTTGCGGCCTTCGAACAGCAGCAGACCGAGCACCGGCAGAATCGGTTGCAGGCGTACCAGCACGAACAACGGGAGAAACGGGAGGTCCAACAAGCCATTCAGGCTCGTCATGAGAAGGCCGCTCGGATTCGTAAGGGGAGTCGGCGAATGAGCGCCCAGGAACGGGCCAATTCGAAGTCGTTACGAGAGGATAACGCCGGAAAGATGGAGCGAAGCGCGCGAGCATTAAAAGACCGCGCTAACCGGGAAATGACCACAGAGAAGCCGCATGAGGTGGCTGCACTAAAGTTGTTGGCGACCGACCTGCCAACGGTCGTTGGGAAGCAGTTGGTCACGGTTAGCGATCTACATTTGAAGCGGGATCACCATGACCTGTTACACCACGTTAGCTTTCGGATTAAACCGCAGGAACGGGTAGCCATCAGTGGACCGAATGGGAGTGGAAAATCAACCCTGATTGATCAGATTCTAGCAGGGGTGCCGGGCACTCGTTTGGCTCCTAGCGCACGGGTCGGCTATTTCCATCAAGACATGACCCAGTTGCCATTGGATCGGACGGTTTGGGCGACCATTGCGGCCGCGACCACGTTGGATACCAACCGGACACGACAGATCATGGGGGCCTTCGGCTTGAGTGCCATCTTCTATGATCGACTGGTGGGTGATTTAAGTGGGGGTGAGCAGGTTAAGCTGCAACTCATGACTATTTTAGTTAGTGCCAGCAACCTGCTGATTCTCGATGAACCGACGAATTACCTGGATCTACCAGCGCTGCGGGCCTTAGAAGACTTCTTGATCGGCTATCCGGGCACGGTCCTATTCGTGGCTCACGATCAGACTTTTCGCGACCGAGTAGCCACACGAACGCTGGTCATACAGGATCGCCAATTGATTGATCCCGACCGAACAGCGGTGGGTGAGCCCGCTTCCGACTTACCACGGCTAAAATTCGAGTATGACCAGTTGATGATGGCGCCGAAGCTGGATACGAAGCGGCTTCAGGAACTTCGCGACCAGATCGAACGGCTACAACCGAAGTAACTAAATACCAGCTGTTTTCATGAAAATTTGGGTGAAATCCTTACGAAAAGAAATAATCTCTGCTACAGTAATCTATTGTGATTGCTATGAAAGAGAGTGTGAAAGTCATGGATTCAGTACAAAATAGTCGGCCTGAAGTTGTTAAACGGGCCCGGGTGCCAGTTGCGCATCCGTTACTGGCTATGATGGGGATGCTGATCGGGGGATTCGTCGGAATGTTTTCCGAGACCTCTTTGAATATCGCCCTACCACAACTAATGACGCGATTAAACGTTTCGACCGCGACTATTCAATGGTTGGTCACGGGTTATATGTTAATGGTGGGTGTTGTTCTGCCATTATCCAGTATTATTACCAAGTGGTTCACCACGCGACAAGTGATTCTATTTGCCCTGGTTGATTTTGCCATCGGGGCCGTCATTTCGGCCTCGGCCCCGGGATTTGGTGTTCTCCTTTTGGGGCGGATGATCCAAGGGATTGCCACCGGGCTAATTCTGCCGCTAATGTTTACGGTGGCGATGCAAATCTTCCCGCCGTATAAACTTGGTGCTGCCATGGGGATGGTGGGCCTAGTGATCATGTTTGCTCCAGCCGTCGGGCCAACCTTGGCCGGCCTAGTGTTAGGGATTGCTTCCTGGCGCTGGATCTTCTGGTTATTCGTGCCGTTCTTGGTGATTGCCTTTATTTTTGCCGTGACCTCATTGGCAAACATTGCGCCCGTGACCCGGCCCAAGGTTGATTTTCTGTCCATTATCCTTTCAACCCTAGGGTTCGGAAGCTTGGTCTTAGGTGTCAGCTTAGCCAGTGACCATGGCTGGGGGTCATTGCCCGTGATTGGCAGTTTAATCGTGGGTATCTTGATTCTAGCCTGGTATACGCATCGTCAGTTAACGATGCCGAAGCCTATTTTAAATTTACGGGCCTTCGCTATTCCGGGCTTTCGCATCGGGGCTAGCCTAGTCATGATTAACTTCGGTATTATTCTTTCAGCGATGTATCTACTGCCCATGTATATCCAGCGGGGATTGTTGATTCCGGTCGCCCTGACGGGGATTATCATGTTTCCTGGTGGTGTCATGAACGCGGTGGTATCGGCAATCTCTGGTCGGTTGTATGACCGGGTAGGAGCCCAGGGACCGGCTCGCTTGGGCTTTATTATCTCGATGGTTGGGGCACTGATGCTGGCGTTGACGTCGGCTCACAGTGTCATTGGGTATGTCATTATGGCCCACATCATCTTAATGATTGGGGCGCCACTGGCCATGTCGCCGTCACAGACTCATGGGTTAAATGCCTTAACGGGCCCGATTGCGGCCGATGGCAGTGCCATCATGAATACCTTACAACAGATTGTCGGAGCGATTGCGACGGCAATTGCCACGAGTTTATTGGGCATCGGGCAACTCGCTGCCAATAACTCTGGCTTGCATGGTGCGATGGCCTTTGTTCATGGGACCCATTATGGATTTTACTTCACATTTATTCTGGCACTGGTTGGGTTTTTATTAGCGCTGAGGCTTCCCAAGTCAGAGGCGAAATAAGTCAGAGAGCGGGACCAAAGGTGGATGCATTAAGACTGATAATCGAATGAGTCTGGTTTGAGGCTGGCTTGGTTATCAGTTTCAAACGAAATCTATGGCGTTTGAACGCCGGTTCGACCGGATAAAAAGCCCCCAATCAAAGAGCCTGGGTTGCCAGACACTTTGATTGGGAGCTTCAGTCGTTCATCAACTAATTTTAAGGGACACTTGAGACAACGTCACGGAGAAAACGGTGTCTAGTAGGTATAGTGATGGGGAATGGTTAATCAGTGGTTTTTCTATTTCAAGGATAACTTGTAAGCTAACATAACTAGCTCAGGGTTCATTTGCCTAAATAGTCATTGGACATGGTAGATTAGCGTCAGAGAGCGGACCGACAGCCGCACTCCACAATCCTACTTGATGAGTCAGCGGCTCAATGGTCTTCATTCACTGTTGGGTCTTACAGATACTAATAAAACGGTCTGGCATCTTGCCAGACCGTTTTATTAGTCATCGTTCTTTTCTGGATCGGTCATTTCAATCCGCTTCTGTGGTGGATTAACCGTAACCTCTAACCAATTGATAAAGGAGTTCTCGTAGTCGAGGACCTTTAAGTCAAAGTTTTCCAGGTGAATCACGTCGTTGACCTTGATGTTAGGGTAGTTATCAATGATAAACCCAGCCATCGTCACCGTTTCGGTGGATTCAAACCCCTTGATGTCCGTGTTGAAGTACCGTTCAAAGTCGTAAGTCGTCATCTTACCATTAACTTGGTAAGTGCCGTTAGGCTGTTTGAATATGTACTGATCATTGGCATCGTCGATTTCGTCGCGAACTGTTCCGAACAGCTCTTCGTAGATATCCTTATCCGTAATAATCCCAGAGGTCCCACCATATTCGTCGACAACGACAACGATTGGTGTTCGCTTCTTAATCATTTGTGAAAGGACCTGGGTAATTGGCGTCGTTTCCGGCGTCGTTGAGATATCCCGAATTAACTTGTCGACCCGGATGGAAGAATCCACCTGTTGCTGTCGAATCAAGTCATAGTTGTAGACATATCCGAGAATCTTATCTTTGTCGTTATCGGCAACCACTGGGAGCCGGCTAAAGCGTTCCTGTAAATAAACGTTCAGGGCATCCTTAACGGTGGAGGTAATATCGATAACTTCTAGCTGCGTCCGGTCAATCATGATATCCTTGGCAACCTTGTCATTCAATTCGAAAGCCCGTTGCATGTAAACCAGGTCGTTCTTTTCCAATTCTCCGCCTTCCACGGCACTCCGTGATAGGTTTAGGATTTCAGCTTGAGAGAAAACTTCATCACTTTCGTTTGCAACCTTGAGGCCCATGAGCTTAACGACTCCGGAGGCACTACTGTTGAGTAACCAAACGAACGGATAGAAGAGGACGTGGCAGTAATGCAGAGGCGTCACCACTAGCATTAAGACCTTCATTGGCATATCAATCGAGATGTTCTTAGGAACAATTTCGGTGAAGACCACTTCTAGGTAAGTCAATAAGAGTACCCCGACGATCACACTAATGGTGTGAGCCGTGGCCCCATTGAGGTGGGCAGGGGCTAGTCCGTCTAACAGAATGTCGACGAAGAAAGTTTCCCCGATCCACCCAAGGATGATCCCAGCGAGGGAAACCCCCACTTGAGTCGTTGATAAATATTCGTTTAAATTGGTAACCATTTTCATGGCCCGATTAAGCTTCACTGACGGCTTGTCTAGATCCTCGATTTTTTCTTCTAAGGCACTAGGCCGCGTCTGGACTAAAGCAAACTCGCAGGCAACAAAGAAAGCTGCAAATAAGAAGGTAATTAAAATAATAATTAGATTCACAACTATCTGACCGCTCACACATCATTCCTCATTTCATAAAGTTTCTATCCCTCTATTATAGCGCGTCTCAGCGCCTTTTCACAGGGGGTGAATTGAAGCAAATTTTACCCTTTATACGTTCGCTTAGCAACCGAACACGCGGAAAAAGTTAATTTCGAAATGGGATATTTAACGTTTTGACCAAAAAGGACTAAACTGAAATTAGTAACATCAAAGGAGATTTTGATTATGGCAGATACACCAAAGGAAAAAGTAGATACACCAACTGTTGATATTCCAAAAGAAGACGTGGAAAAGGCAGCGAAGTTGGTTCTGGATCCGGGTTATGTGACGAAGAAGGATTTACCAAAGATGGCAGATTTAGCCTGGGCGACCGCTTTATCTGATGCTGTGACAAAGCATTTCTTAAACAACGATGACGACCATGACCCTTACGTTTACTTCGAACAATTCGACTTCGATGGTGGCGATATTGATTCAATTATCTTCAATATGGATATCATCAAGACCCGTGAAGCAGCCTTGGACGACTTGGCCGATGCACTGGGTGAAAAGATTGTTAACCACGAGGTTGACCAAACGACTTACTAAAGCTGTGGTGATTGGCGAGGCTTCGGCAGGGATGCCGAGGCCTTTTTTATTGGGTAAAAGTTAGCAGAGATATTTGACCTTTTGACCAAATGGATCGTAAAAGTTTAAACTTAGACACTTGATATGCCTTCTTAGCGTTGATATGACGGTGCTTTTTAAATAAAATTAGCACTCACTTATGTCGAGCGCTAATTGCTTGCAATACTGACCAATACTGACTATTATAGATAATGTAAACAAGGAAGACAGAAAGGGGTTATTGATTATGGCTAATGAAATGATGAGCCGCAACTTTGACTTATTCGATCCAATGAACTTCTTTAATGAAGTGGGCAATTTGGGTCATGACATGTTTAATGGTGATAACATGATGAAGACGGATGTCGTCGAGCATGATCAAGACTACGTTGTCACTGCCGAAGTGCCCGGCTTCAAGAAAGACGACCTGCATATTGACTACCGTGATGAGACGTTACGGATCTCTGGTAAGAGTCATGTCAATGAAGAATCAAAGGACCAAGATGGCCGGATCTTACGGCAAGAACGGCGTAGCCAAGATGTTGCCCGTTCGTTCTACCTGCCCGACATTGACGTGAAGCAGGTTCAGGCAAAGTATGCCGACGGTATTTTGACGTTGACGTTGCCTAAGGAAACTAAGACGGATGATCATCACGAAATCAGCATCGACTAAGTCGACCGCGTTCGTGGTTAACCACAACAATGAAAAGGCAATCAATCGTAAATGGATTGATTGCCTTTTATTTTGTTTAGTATTGTTTGCCGGACTCATAAACGATCTCGGGGTCATTACCCGTACGGCGATTCTGATTAAGCAGGTCGATCATGGTCATCTCGTCTTGGTCGAGTTGGAAGTCAAAGATGTTGGCATTAGCCGCGATCCGATCGGGATGGGTCGACTTAGGAATAGGGACCACGCCGTGTTGTAGTTCCCACCGTAAGACAATTTGGGCCACGGACTTGTGATGATGTTTAGCAATTTTGGCTAGCATGGGATTGTCGAGTACCGCCCGGCGTCCCAGGGGACTCCACGCTTCCGTGACAATCTTTTGTGATTGATCGTAGTCTACTAGGCCCTGTTGGTTGAGGTAGGGGTGATATTCCACCTGGTTCACGACGGGCATTTCCTTGGCTTGGGTGGCTAGAAGTTCCAGGTGAGCGACGGAGTAGTTTGAAACGCCAATCGACTTCACCTGACCATTAGCCTTAAGTTGTTCCAAGGCCCGCCAGGTTTCGAAGAAGTGTTCACGGACGGGCCAATGGATTAATAGGAGATCAAGGTAGTCCGTTTGGAGTCGTTTTAGCGACCCCTCGACGGCCTTCATTGTTCGGTCGTACCCTTGAACCACTTCGGCGACCTTGCTGGTTAGGGTGAAGCCCTCGCGGGGAATCCCCAGTTGTTGAAAGGCCGGGCCCAGGATATCTTCGTTGCGGTAAAGCATCGCCGTATCAAAGAGCCGATAACCGGCGTCCCAAGCCGCCTGGATGCTG
The DNA here is from genome assembly GCF_001592085.1 of Levilactobacillus senmaizukei DSM 21775 = NBRC 103853. Lineage (GTDB taxonomy): Bacteria > Bacillota > Bacilli > Lactobacillales > Lactobacillaceae > Levilactobacillus > Levilactobacillus senmaizukei. The sequence continues at coordinate 34,986 of NZ_BCWD01000013.1, read as the reverse complement.
GTGTTCATGGTCGCTTGATCCTTAATTAGATAAGTGCCGAAACCCATGACCGGGATGGTTTTGCCATCGGCCAAGGAGATGGTGTCGCTTATTTTTGTTAATGCCATACAAGTACGGCCTCCTCACATTACTGTTGCGTCATGAATTCATCTTAAGCTAAAATGAAAGGAATGACAACGCTTACTGTGGCCGGTGAAACTGATCAAAGAGATTGATACTGGCTTCGATCAGCATTCCGCCAGTCATGATCCACATCGCCAACATGCTGTGATTCGTTAGCATGCAGCCCAACAAGATGAGGTAGAGAATAAATAAAATAATTGCGGATGATTTGTGATTCATAATGGTTCCTCCCTTGAACAACTAAGTCGATTATACCCACTGTTTGGTCAAAGTGTTAACTGCTAACGATTCGGTTAAATCCGGGAGAATTCTTACAAATCAACCGGAGGTCCCGGAGTGAAGCGAGTACAATGAAGATAAAGTAAGTGGACGGTAAAGGAGGTTTGCACGGTGAGACAAAGTGAATCCAAGCAGCCAGATTTAACGATTGGGCTCTCGGCGACCGAGGTTGCTGAACGTGAGGCGGCGGGCCAGAAGAACGACCCGTTACCGTCATTAACCCGTAGCGTTAAACAGATCTTCCGGGATAACATCGTGACCTTATTTAACTTGATTAACCTGGTCTTGGCCGGATTGGTCTTCTTCACGGGTAGTTATAAAAACATGTTGTTCCTGGGCGTGGTGGTCATCAATACGGGGATTGGAATCTTTCAAGAGATCCGGTCTAAACGGCAAGTCGATAAGTTAGCCTTGCTCTCGGAGAGTCAGGTTAAGATTTTACGGGCAGGTGCGATCGTTAATCGCCATCAAGACGCGATCGTTCAAGATGATCTCCTGATTCTGGGCCGGGGTGATCAGTTACCAGTTGACGGCCGAATTCGGCAAACCACCGGACTAGAGGTCGACGAGTCCCAGATTACCGGGGAAGCGACTCCCATTGTGAAGAGTATCGGGGATGAATTGGTTTCCGGGAGCGTGATCCTAGGTGGCAAGGCCATTGTGCAGGCCATGACGGTTGGTGACGACAGCTACGTGAAGCAGTTAGCCCATTCCGCGAAGCAGGAACATCGGACGCCGAGTGAACTCCTAACCATTATCAATCGGATTATTAAAGTGTTGACCTTCACCATTGTGCCCCTGGGCGCAGCCCTCTTTATTTCCTCACTCATGCGAGGTCAAGATCAGCGACGAGCCATTCTGGGGACCGTTGCCGCTATGGTGGGAATGATTCCGGAAGGTCTCGTGTTATTGACCTCTGTGGCGCTAGCTGTGGGGGCGTATAACCTGGGTCGGCGTAAGGTGTTGGTTCGAGAGTTGCCGGCGATTGAAGCGCTGGCGCGGGTCGATGTCCTTTGTCTGGATAAAACCGGGACCATTACCAGTGGTCATTTGAAATACGCACGGATCGACCCATTAACGGCGGTACCGGTGACCGAACTTGAAAGCACCCTTGCTCAGTTGGTGGCGGCGACGGGTGATGACAACGAAACGGCAACGGCGGTACGGGTCGCCTTGGGATCACCAGCGGTCACCGCGACCGAGATTCAGCCATTCTCTTCGGATCGTAAGTGGAGTGGGGCGACGATCGATGGCGAGTCGTTCGTCTTAGGTGCGCCCGAATTCATTTATGACCAGGTGCCCGTCGGTGTCCAGCAGCGAATTCAGACCTGGGCCCAGCGCGGTTACCGGGTACTGTTGTTAGCCAAGGTGACCGCCATGCCGGCGCCACACCCAACGGCGCCCGTGGCCTTGGGATTATTATTGATCACGGATGAATTACGACCACGGGCCAAGTCCACGTTTAGTTTCTTTGCGAAACAGGATGTGGCGCTTAAGGTCATCTCCGGCGATAACCCCGTGACAGTGGCCAGCATCGCCGAACGGGCGGAAATTGCCGGCGCCCAACAGCTGGTTGATATGAGCCAGGTGGGGCCTAAACCGGATTATAACCGGTTGGTTCAGGACTACAATGTCTTTGGTCGGGTAACCCCTCAACAAAAGGAAAGTCTCATCAAGGCCTATCAAGCCGCTGGTCACACGGTGGCGATGACGGGGGATGGGGTCAACGATCTGCTGGCGTTACGCCAATCCGATTGTAGCATTGCGATGGCGTCTGGAAGCGAGGCCACTAAGAGTTTGGCCGACTTTGTCCTAATTGAATCAAATTTCGATGCGATGGTCCACGTCTTAAATGAAGGCCGCCGGGTCATCAATAACATTGAACGAGTGGCCTCGCTTTACCTGATCAAGACGATGTACTCGGTTGTCTTAACCCTGATCTTTATCTTCATGAGTCGGAGTTATCCGTTTGAACCGATTCAACTTACCCCAATTTCCTCACTGATGGTGGGAATCCCCACCTTCTTCTTGGCACTACAGCCGAACCACGACCGGATTGCCGGACGCTTCATGCAACAGGTCATGGAGATTGCGGCACCCGCCGCGGTCTGTGTGGTGGGTTACATCCTGGTTATTCTAGGAATTGGGACCCAGTTCCACTTGAGCTTTGCCACGACGTCCACGCTGAGTGTGTTAATGACGGGACTTGTGGGTCTCAATGCCTTGGTTCTAGTGGCGCGGCCAATGAACCGGTTCAAGGTGGCCTTAGTTATCCTAATGGCGATCCTATTCGCCGGGGTCTTCTTGATTGCTGGCCCGATTTTCTCGCTGGTTAGTCTCCTTAACTGGCGGTTAGCCTTACTATACCTGCCGCTCATAGCCAGTATTTTTCCAGTGTTTATGCTGGTTCAGGATGGACTAGGCAAGCGAATTCTCAGCAAAATAAAATGGCGCTAGCTAAAAACAACCTTCGTTATGCTTAGCTAGTCATCAAGACTAGTTAGTATGATATAATAGGGATATTAACGGAAGGTAGGGATAGACATGGCAGACTTTAATCAATACACCCGGTGGGAACACCAGATGCATGGGGTACGGTTACCCCGGTGGGATGATCTTCCTAAGTTCGATTTATACATGGACCAGGTCACGGCACTGATTAACGATATTCTGGGGCCACTAGGGATTGATACCGTGACGCCGGCAATGATTAACAATTACGTGAAGCACAATATTATTATGGCGCCCGTCAAAAAGAAGTATCAGACCATGCAACTCACGGATATCTTGATGATTAGTCTGTTGAAACCCATGTTCCAGACCGATACGGTGCGTTCTGGTATCGACCAGATTACGGCCGGTGACTATCCCAAGCAAGCCTATGATAACTTCATTGGCCAACTGGAGGACCGGTTGCACCACCTCGGCGAGGATCACGTACAACCGGCCGCTCAGAACCTAAATGAGAAGCTGGTACAGGTTGCCATCGATGCCGTCGTCTCCCGGCTCCAATCCGAAAAGCTATTGCGATTGATCAAACGGCCATTGCGGAAGGTTACCAAGAAATAGGCTGCTTGTTGAGTTGGCATCTGACAGGATGGTTAGTCGGACGACAGCTGAAATTTTTAAAAATCTAAATTAGTTAAAGAGCGCTCAACCTAGCAAAAGACTAGGTTAAGCGCTCTTTTTTTATTGGGTCTGAGTTTCTAAGGACAGGTCATTCATGAACGCTAAGAGTAGGTTAGCGTAACTAGGATGATCCGTGTTGTCCTTGATTTCTTGTTGAATGGTGCTGAGATTATTGGTGATGACGCCGTTCACGCCCATAAACATCATCTGATCGAGACTGGTAATGTCGTCGATGTCCCAAGCGTAGACGCGCTTGTGCTCGCGGTTGGCCTGGTCGATGAAGTTATCGTTTAAGGTCGTTGATTCCATGGTGTAGGCGTTGGCCTTCGTTCGGGGGAAGGTCAGATTATACGGCATGATATAACTCACAAACAGTTGAGGATACTTGGTTTTTAAGGTGTTCATGATGCCGTAACTCAGCGTGTGAATCTGTTCGTGATTCGTCAGGATTCGTTGGCCAAATTGTCGGTAGAAGCGCTCGGGTAGGTCTCTCGTATCACGCGAACTTGTCTTGATTTCGATGAGTAGTTTTTGGTGATGACGAATGGCAGCGTTGAGATAGTCGTTAAAGCTAGGGATTTTGGCTTGGTAGCCATTTTCTGTGAGCGTGACCTTGGTGAGTTGTTTCAAGGTCATCTTGGACACCGTGCGATTTAGTCCAGCTAAATTTTTGAGGTTGGCATCGTGCATGACTACAAATTGATGGTCCTTGGTTTCGCGGATATCCATTTCGACGTAGTCGGGTTTTTCTTTACTGGTCTTGACCATTGCTGGAATGGTATTTTGGACGCCATTCCCGTTATCCACGCCGCGGTGAGCAATGGTGAGTGGAGTCGACATGGCGAGGCCGTTTAGATAGACCAGGTTAAAACCAACTAATGAGGCACTGATAGCCACCAGTCCGATGATAATCAGTAATCGGGTCCGTAGCTTGGTTCGAGCGGGTTCGTGGAAATTCAGGAGCATGGTGGGTGTCGGTTGGTTGGCCGAATGACTGCTGAGAATGACCATCATGAACAGAATAGTCGCGTAACAGATGATGAATTCGGTAATGACTTCCATCAAGAAGAGATTGGCCGTTGCTCCGGCTAGCCCAAAGGGGGTCTTATCAAAACCGAGTTGCCCAACGTAAAGGATGGCGTAAATGACGGCGACCCCGATACTGACCATGATGAAGGTGATCACTAACTTAGAAAAGTAGGTCCAGAACCGCCCCCGCGTACGCTGCCAGCTCAAGCGAATGGCGTCGTGACTATGGTAGTGGTCGATAATCATGAGTGGCAGCACCCCAATTAGACGGGTGCCAACATAGGCGGCCACAAGATAGAATAATCCGAGACAGACAGCCCAGACGGGATTGGCCATAAGGTAGCTGGTAATGAAGGCGGGAATCTTCGCCTTATTGAGCAGTGGCGTGGTAAAGAGTTCACTTCCGAAAGGAATAATCACAATAAAGTAACCAATAAAGAAGAAAAACGTGCTGGGGGAGGCGCCAGCAATACTGCGGAAGGTGTCGTACAACACGCTGCGGGTCGTCTGTGGCCGGCCGCGGCGAATGTTGGTTACGCCTAGGAGTAGGTAGGCAAATTGCCAATAGATTAGCGTGATGATGGTTAAGAGAATGAGCAGCAGGCCCAGAATCGCTAAGGGGTGGTGGATGGTCATCGACCATAGATTGGTGTAAGACACATAGGGAATGTCTTGCCAACGCATGAGTTGTGCCACGAGCCAGGTGAAGATGGGTACCGCGATATAGCTAATGAGCAGGTTGGTGAGAAAGACTAGGGTGACGTAGCTGCCCCAGTGCTGGAAGAAGTGTCGGGTGGCATCCTTCCAAAAGGTCCACGCTTGCATACGCCGCAACTCCTTTCGGGATAAATGGTTAACCTAACTTTAGCATAAAATCGGGAAGTTGCTGGGGGGAATCGTTTGGTTACCGCTATTCAATGGAAAAAAGCGGATTGGACCCGATTTGCTGAAAATGTTTTAGTTTGTTAGTGAAACCATTCACACAAAAGCGAATCGATATTTTTGTTAATTCTTATGTATGCGCTTACATTCAAGCTGGCCAAAGAACGCGCTATATAGGCGTTCTTGTAGATGTTGATTATTTGTGATCTTTTTAACATAAAGTGCTTGCACCACGAAAAATCTGTGATATGATAATACTCGTGAATAAGTTAACAAGGATTTTTTAAATAAATGGAGGCATAACCATGTTGAAAAATGTGAAAGAGACCACTCCTACCACAGATAATAATAATGATGAAACCGTTGCGGAAATGATGACCCGCTTAACGAGTAAGGCACACGATGCTCTATGTGCCATGGATGACTTTACCCAAGAACAAGTGGACCACATTGTTCACCAGATGGCCATCGCCGGCTTAGACCACCACATGGAATTAGCCAAGGCGGCCTTTGAAGAAACTGGCCGTGGTGTTATGGAAGATAAGGCTGTCAAGAACATGTTTGCAACCGAAGAAATCTGGCACTCAATCAAGAACAACAAGACCGTTGGGATCATCAAGGATGATCACGAACGGCAATTGATTACCGTCGCCGAACCACTCGGGATCTTGGCGGGGGTTACCCCGGTAACGAACCCGACGTCAACGACACTCTTCAAGTCTCTAATCGCCGTTAAGACGCGGAACCCAATCATCTTTGCCTTTCACCCACAAGCTCAAAAGTCTTCCGTCATGGCCGCTAAGGTTGTTCGGGATGCTGCGATTGCTGCCGGTGCGCCTGAAGGTGTTATCCAGTGGATCGACAAGCCTAGTCTTGAAGCAACGACGGCTTTGATGAACCACCCCATGATTGCCAGTGTCTTGGCAACCGGTGGCCCTGGCATGGTTAAGGCGGCTTACTCCACCGGTAAACCAGCTTTAGGAGTTGGTCCTGGTAACGGCCCAGCTTATATTGAAAAGTCGGCCAACATCAAGCGCGCCGTCTATGACATTGTCTTATCCAAGACGTTTGATAACGGGATGGTCTGTGCTTCCGAAAACAGTGCCGTTATCGATGCCGCCATTTACGATGACGTTAAGCAAGAAATGCAAGACCGTGGCGTCTTCTTCATTAAGAAGAGTGACCACAAGGCTTTGGCCGACGCGATGTTCCGGCCAGCGGGTGGCGTTAAGGGTCCAATCGCTGGGATGGCTGCCACAAAGATTGCTGATTTAGCGGGGATCAAGGTTCCTGCTAACACCAAGGTCTTAGCTGCCGAAATCTCCGGTGTTGGTCCAGATGCACCGCTGTCGCAAGAAAAGTTATCGCCAGTTATCTCCGTTTTCAAGGCGAAGAGTAAGGACGATGCCTTCAAGTTATGTGACGAACTTCTCCACTTCGGTGGGCTGGGGCACACGGCGGACATTCACACCATGAACGATGACTTGGCGACCGAATTTGGGATTAAGATGAAGGCTAGCCGGGTCTTGGTCAACACGCCTTCCGCCATCGGTGGGATTGGGAACCTTTACAACGAAATGGTGCCATCACTGACTTTAGGTACGGGTTCATGGGGTAAGAACTCCGTGTCTCACAACGTTTCTGCCTTTGACCTCTTGAACATCAAAACTATTGCAAAGCGGCGAAATAACATGCAGTGGATTAAACTTCCTCGAGTTTACTTTGAAAAGACGTCCGTGCGTTACCTGAACGATATGCCGGGTGTTAAGCGGGTCTTCTTGGTTACCGACCCCGCCATGGTTGAATTGGGTTACATCGACACGGTCTTGAATGAATTGAAGCGTCAACCAAACGGGATTGAATACTCCCTATTCAGTGACGTTGAACCAGATCCAACCACGGACACCGTTAACCGTGGGGTGACGCAAATGCGGATGTTCAAGCCAGACACCATTGTTGCCTTAGGTGGGGGTTCAGCGATGGATGCCGCTAAGAACATGTGGCTCTTCTACGAAGACCCAGACGCTAGCTTCTTCGGTGCCAAGCAAAAGTTCTTAGACATCCGGAAGCGGACTTACAAGTTTAACAAGCCTCACAAGGCTCAATTCGTGGCTATTCCAACGACTTCCGGGACTGGTTCCGAAGTCACACCGTTTGCCGTGATTACCGACTCCGAGACGCACGTGAAGTACCCCTTGGCCGACTATGCCTTGACACCAGACGTTGCGATTGTGGATTCACAATTCATCGAAACGGTGCCCAAGAAGACGGTTGCTTACTCTGGTCTAGACGTGTTGACCCACGCCATCGAATCCTATGTTTCCAACATGGCCTCCGATTACACGCGGCCATGGTCATTGCAAGCCATCAAGTTGGTTATGGATAACCTGACCGCCTCATACAATGGAGATATCACGGCCCGTGAAGAGATGCATAACGCCTCAACCTTAGCCGGGATGGCCTTTGCCAATGCCTTCTTGGGGGTTGACCACTCGATTGCCCACAAACTGGGTGGTGAGTTCGGCTTGCCTCATGGTTTAGCCATTGCTATCACGTTGCCCCACGTTATTCGTTACAACTTCAAGGAACCAACGAAGTTGTCCATGTGGCCTAAGTACGACTACTTCAGAGCTGACGAAGACTACGCCCAAATCGCCCGCTTCTTAGGCCTTGAAGGTAGCACGAGAGAAGAACTGAAGGAAGCTTTGGTCCACAAGGTGATTGATTTGGCGCATTCCGTTGGCGTCACGTTAAGTCTGAAGGCTAACGGTGTCGACAAGGCTCACTTCGACCGGACGGTTGACCATTTAGCCGAGTTGGCCTTCCAGGACCAATGTACGACTGCCAACCCTAAGGAACCCTTAGTTGCTGAACTAAAGCAAATTATGTTAGATGAATATGACGGCAAAAATGTTGAAAAGTAATATTTAGTTGGAAGAGAACCGGTCCTAGTGGCCGGTTTTTTGTTGGGTTTCTTCTATAATATTAATACAGGGTTTGCTTATCATGGGATGAATGAATGACCGGTCAGTTAAATTTGGGGATAAGTGGCCCGTTTTTCCGTGAGATATGCTAAAATTGGTTTTGTGATGGCCGGTGATGCGGTTACATTGCTGGCTGGTAGTCTTGTGTCGTTAGGGAGGAATTAGCTTGCTGCAATCGGAGATTGAAAAGCTGCATCCGGACTGGCACGTGATCTTCTACGGAGAAAACGTGGACGAAGTTATCAATTGTGCTAGCTGCGGGAAAAAAGTGAAGTATGGAGAAACCTATACCTCACTGGAACAATTCATTGATGACGGTAGTTTTGGATTATCCGTCTGTGCGGATTGCTATGCCAAGGAATACGCGCGGATGAAAGCCAAAGAAGCCAAAGAATAACGTTAAATTTTTTGCGGTAGGAGCCTTTGCTCCCGCCGCTTTTTTTGTGAGATTAGATAATTGGTGCCGAATTTTCCTAAAATAATCCGTAGTTATCCGGGAAAATGCGGGGTGCTTTCACTAATTTTCGTTAATCCTACGATTTATCATCAAATTTTCATCAAAAAGCGGGAATTTTTCATAAAAATCAGTGCAAAAATCACCGGAAATTTCGTTGGATTTTCGCTAAAAAGGCTAAAAATGGGCTAATTAAAGCGTTTTATGTTACAGGGAGGTAACGAATATTACGGATTGTCACATAGTAATATTTTTCTTAACACTGGCGTAACCTTAGCCCAATCTGATTGACATACCCATCGGTTATTCTAATAGCCGTTAAGCAAACAAAGGAGGACATTCATTTCTTATGGATATCAAAAAAGCTTTAGTTACGACTCTTGGGACGGCAGCCGTTGTTGGTGCTGGTCTCTTCGCTACTAACGAAACGGCTAACGCCGACGTTAAGGTTACGGTCAAGCAGGGGGATTCTGTTTGGTCATTGGCTGATAAGTACGATTCATCCGTTAGTGCTATTGAAAAGGCGAACAGCTTAAGCAACAGTAGCTTAATCATGGTTGGTCAGAAGTTAAACGTGCCAAATGACACGAAGACGAAGACCACGACGGCTAGCGTTGCTAGCCACAAGACTTACACTAGCCAAGCAACCACGAAGCCAACGACTAGCAGCAACACGACTGCTTCTACGGGCGTTTCCGGTTCAGAAGCTACTGCCAAGGCTTGGATTGCGGGTAAGGAATCCGGTGGGTCATACACTGCCCGGAACGGCCAATACGTTGGGAAGTACCAATTAAGTTCTTCATACTTAAATGGTGATTACTCAGCTGCGAACCAAGAAAAGGTTGCTAACGCTTATGTTAGTTCCCGTTACGGTTCATGGACGGCCGCACAAGCCTTCTGGCAAGCCAACGGCTGGTACTAAACCAAGTTTAGTAAAGTCAATTCACGTTTAAATCAAGTAGTCCCTCCAGATGCAGGTCTGGAGGGACTTTTTTTAGATCAGATCGAGAGCCGGGCGTTTAGACCCTGAGCCTTAATGTCACTAAGTGCCCAACCGGGGGACCCGGACCGGTGCTTAGCGAGGTTAAGTGGAGGGGACTGCCCCGGCGGCCACAGATACCGGGGATAGAAACTCGGCGCCGGCCTAGATATTAGGCCAAGCAATTATAAGTCATAGGAACTAGAAAAATCAGCACCGCTTAAAATAAACAAGCTAGCCGATCCCAACTCAGATAACCGTTCTAAATCGCTAGGTCAACTGAAATGAACCATCGATCAGCGTGTGGTCGAACGGTTAGGTCTTTTGGAAATACCACCGCCGTTTCAACATAGTCGGCTGTCCCCCAAAATATAATGTCACTATTATAGTAGAAACGACCAATAACGCCTTTCCGAATTCGGCCTATACGCCTGAGCCCAGATTACTCGCTGTCATTTTCATGAAGGATGATCGGTAACAATGAAGGTGATGTCGAGAAAACAACTGGGGAATATCTCCGCTAGACAGGGTAAATTTCTGTAAATCACGGAAAAGCCACCAAATATCTGGCAAAATTCAGAAAAAATCACCGTTTTCTGCCAATAAATTTGGTGGGCTTCTTTAGAAAAACGCTAGTATTCTGCGGTTTTCGTCACACTAGCGCAACGTAAGGCCGAGAAAACCGCTTAATATTGCAAGGTTATTAACCACATTACGCTTTGTCATTTAAGCTGGTTTTTCTTAATGTGGGCGTAACTCCGCAACAATCCCGGTGTAACGTCCACAGGTTATGATAGGTCTCGTTAAGTAATTGATAGACAGATTTACTAATCAAAAGGAGGACATTCATTTTTATGAATATCAAAAAAGTTTTAGTTTCTACATTAGGAACCGCAGCAGTGTTAGGTGCCGGTTTATTCGCAAGCACCACTTCCGCAAACGCCGACGTCCGGGTATCGGTTAAGTCGGGAGACACGGTTGCTAAGATTGCAAACCAATACAACTCCAGCATTTCCGCAATTGAAAGTGCCAACAGCATGAAGAACGTTAACTTAATCTACGTTGGCGAATCCTTGGTCGTTCCTAGCTCAGCTAGCTCGACTGCAAGCACGACTACGACGGCCACGCAATCCACGACGCCTAGTCAATCAACTCAAACGACTTCTAACTACAGCTCAAACAATACGAGCGCTAACTACAATGCCCAATCAACTGGGACGACGTCTTCAGCAGCGACGAGTTCTAACTCATCCTCTGCTAAAGCTTGGATTGCCAACAAGGAATCCGGTGGCTCATACTCTGCCCGTAATGGCCAATATGTTGGGAAGTACCAACTGAGTGCCTCTTACTTGCATGGTGACTACTCAGCTGCTAACCAGGAGAAGGTTGCCAACTCATACGTAAGTTCTCGTTACGGTTCATGGTCGGCTGCCAAGTCTTTCTGGCAAGCCAACGGCTGGTACTAAGCCGAAATAGTTCAGTGAAATAAGTAACTAAAGCGGAAACGACGGTCAAGTCCTGGGGACTTACCGTCGTTTTTTTTAGCTCAAAGGCCTACTTGGCAGGATTTATACCGGGGTTTAGTGACCAGTTGGCCGGAATTGGGGTCGTCTGTTACAATTTTGTAACATTCGGACAACCTGACTGTAACTTCAAAACGTTATGCTGATCCTAACAAATTCGCTAGGAGGGGAAACTTTTGAAGTTTAAGTCATTATGCATGGTGATCGTTACTTTAATGGCGCTTGCCCTACCTAGCATCACGGCGATCGCTGGTCCGGCAACCACGGCCGAAGCCAGCACCACCTACGTCTGTAAGTTATCTAACAAGGAAAAGAAGGCCAAGGCCTGGATTGCTAAACGCGAATCCGGCGGTAACTATCGGGCCCGCAATGGGCGGTACTACGGCAAGTACCAGCTGACCATTTCCATGTTAAAGGGTGACTACAGTAAGGCGAATCAAGAAAAGACGGCTGATCGCTATGCCCATACCCGTTACGGGTCATGGACGAAGGCCAAGGTCCACTGGCGGGGTTACCATTGGTTCTAACTAAAATTTAAATGAACAAGGCGCGTTAGTCGATGAGGACTAACGCGTCTTTTTTGATCAATGAGGAAGGGGGATCGGGCTATAAGGTCTGATCGGTCAGGGGATGACGCTTCAAGACTAGGTGGAATTTGAGAATAATGAGTAGATTAAAACCAATGGTCATGGCAATCGTCATGATCCAAGCACCGGGCAGGTTAAGGTTCGTTGAAATTGCCGACCGTAGGAGTTGGATCAGGTAAGTCATGGGTAACCAGGGATTGAGGAACTTGGCGACGGGACTGATGAGTGGCAGCGGGTAGAGGCCACCAGAGCTGGCGAGTTGAGCAACCAGCACGATGGAGATGAGCCAGGTACCAAAACCGCCAAGCAGGAGGCGAAGGCAGAAGATGAGTGATAGAAATAGCAGCGATCCGATGAGAATGGTGGCAAATAGTCCAAGCCGTGACCGTACGGTAAGGCCATTCATTTGTCGGAGCGTACCGTAGAGTAGAAGGCTTTGAATCACCGCGACACCGCCGATGACGGCCGCCTTACTTCCCCACCAGGTGATGGCCAGCGTGGGTTGGCGATAAGTGCGACGACCATCATACATTGTCCCAAGGGCAATTCCGCCGACGTATAGGCCAATTGCAATGGCAAAGGGCGCCATACCAGTGCCGTTGTTGGGAACGCTGGCGATATCGTGGGTGTCAGCGGTCACCGGCTTTGCAATCGCGGCGGCGTTGGCGGATTGGGTGTGAATGGCTTGAAGTTGGTGGCTTCCTTGGGCAAGGGATCGCTGAGAAGCTTCAGCGCCAATGGTTAAACGGCTCAGACCGGATTGGATCGCCGTGACGCCGGTGGTTAGTGCGGTATTATTGGCTGAAGCTATGGCCTGTTGCAGTTTTGATGTACCGGCCGTCAATGCGGTGCCACCCAGGGCCAATTGTTGACTACCGTCGGCAGCGGTTTGCATGCCACTGGCCGTCTTATGCAGGGTGTTGAGCAGAACCTGGGTATCCGTTTGGGTTACGGCCCGGTTGATCTTGGCGGTAATGGAAGTCGTCATACCCGTAGTGATCTTTGAAACAATAAAGTTAGTGCCGGAGTTCAGGTCGTAGTGTAGTCGCAAAGTTTGTGGCCGTCGAGTTAAGAGTGTGGCGGCGTTCTTAGAGAAGTCTTTCGGAATGGTTAGAACCATGTAGAGTTGACCACGCTTTAGCCGCCGATGAGCCGTGGTTTCGCTAAGTGCTTTGAAATCCAGGCTAGCAGAATGGGTCAGCTGGTGCGTGAGCGTTTGACCTAGGGTGAGTCGACGGCCGTTGGTTGTGACCGGCCGATCGTGATTGACCACCGCAACGGGAATATTGTCGACGTGGCCGTACGTATTCCACATCGAGGAGAGATAGAGATAACAGTAAATTGCCGGGATGATGGCAATCATCAGTAGGACGACAACCATCATTTTGTGTTGGCGGAGGAACCGCCATTCGCTAGCTAGCATGTTTAAAACCACCTTTCGAATGAACAACCTGTTGATTGAACGTCTACAGAATACCGAGTCTTATTGGTTGGGACAATCAACAACTTGCCGGATTTTGTGGTTCATAAGACGGCGAAAATTTTGTGACGAAGAGGGGTATCAGGCTTTAGGTAGCTGATATTACTAGCGACAATTCCGGAAGAAGCGTTGATTGTGTTTGACGAGAAAAAGTTATTAAATGGCCAGTAAATCAACAAACTGTTCAGGGAGGTAAAATAATGGAAGCCAATCGAAAACGTCTAGACACCGAGGTTAAGATTCAGCGGGCCTTTATTCAGTTAATCAATGCAGAAGGGTTTGAACGTCTGACCGTTCAACAACTAACCCATCTGGCGGGTATCAATCGGGGCACCTTCTACTTACATTATTTGGATAAATTTGATCTGCTGACCCACTACGAAGATGGCATGTTAGGTGAGATTGCCGGAATTTTTCAGCATTACCCTAAACCCACGGTGGATGACTCGCCGGAACACAATGCTTTCTGGGAACTTTTTCACGTCTTGTACCGGGAACGCGATTTAGCGGTTGCCTTGTTAAAGAGTGCTGACTCGTCCCTGGACGCGCGGGTTAAAGCCCTGATTGTCCAGGTTATTGGCCGGCCAATAACGACCGCGGTCCCGGCAGCGTATGCGCAAGAGATTGTGGCTCAGGGGATCTTGGATTTCTTTAACTACTGGCTGACCCGAACGCCGGTTGATTTGCCGGAACGGGCCTATCAGATTTTTTGTGTCAGCCGGTCGTTGGCCCCCGAGCAATTGGTCTTAAGTGACGTCAAGGGGCGGACAACCAAAGATGGTTAGCCTTGTATGTCAAACCGCTGGGAATAAGGGCGTACGGCGATGGTTAACGTTAATTTGAGCTTGAGGTTAAGCTTTCCGGAAGTTCTGTGTCGATTCGGTAAAGACCGTGACAGTTTGTCATGAACTTTACTTGAGTTTAACGCAGCAGTAACGCTGATCACATCGAATTGAGACATGGCGGCGGTAAGCTATGGTCAATTCGAAAGGGAGGAACCATTGATGATTAAGAAAATTATTATCACTACGTTAAGTACCGCTGCCATTTTATTGGTAGGCAGCGGCGCCTCCAGCGTGACTGCTAGTGCCAGTACTTATCGCGGGCTAGCATCACGGCATGATCACTATCAACCACAAACCTCAATTTACCGTCAATCATCCGCAGCCAGTTCGACCAATAGTAGCAGCCAAGCGACTGGCGCTACCATCAGCGTGGCGCAATTTGAATTTCAAGGTGTCGTATACCTGAATGGCAATAAGTGGACCTACTATTCCGGTAGTGTCACGGCCGACGGAACCTCTATTACCGTTAGCGGGTTAGACCCCAATGGTTATCGCGTCGTCGCCGCACCGGCCAATATCCCCTTTGGCACTAAGATCATGACGCCGCTGGGGATGGGGGTCGTGCATGACCGCGGGACGGCGATCGGCGGTAGTCATTACGATGTCGTCATCTAACCACGAGCGTCAATGTCCCCCTCACTTCAAATAAAAGCCACCCGTTTAACCGGCAAGTCCGGCAGAACGGGTGGCTTTTTGTGTTCGTGTTAGTAGGCTGGGGGAGCCAACATGGTTAGCATACCCGAGCCACGATTGAAATGCGAGAATTATTAAGCTGTACTAATTCGTCTGGAAATTATCGACCAACCCGATTGCTTAATCGGATCGGAAACTAGGTGGGTTAGTGGTTTTGTGGTTAGCGCATTTGTAAATCACGTCGACGATACCCGATCCAACCGATAACGACCAGTCCGATGGCCAGGCCGGTCATCCAACTAAAGGTCGTCCAGTTCATATCATGAAGCGGAACCCGTGGCATCCAGCCGGCCGGGGTAAGCTGTTTGACCCAATCGGGTAGCTTCAATAGACTACCCATGTAGACGCCAATGAAACCCAGGGCCAAGTAGGCCCAACTGAGGGTCTTCAAACGTGGCCAGCAGCCAACTAATAGGGTGCTGAGGGCGAGAAAGACCCAGATTTCTGGTAGCTGGGCCGCTACCCCGTGCCAGAATTCTGTCGCACTAATCCCATCTTGAACGTGGGTTAGGCTGGCGTCACCCATGACAACAATCCCACCCAAGCCGCCAATGTAAGCCAGGGTGGACGTGATGAATGCCATCCCCACGTGACTAAAGAGCAAGGTCGTCCGACTCAGCGGCCGAGCGTAGAGAGCTTCCAGCCACCCACGAGTCTCATCGGTGTGGAGCTTTAGGATGAGTTGAATGCCAGGGATGGTGGCCACGGCGGCCATCACAATTGCCAGTAAAGACGTAAAGCTCAAGAGGACTTGATGATTGGCCTCATGTACCATGGTCGACCCGAAGACTTGCTGCATCGTGGGGTTGGTTTTGAGAATATCACCAATGGTGTTGAAGACGGTCCCATAGGCGATGCCAAAGATGATGACGGCCAATATCCAGGCGATGATGACGTTGCGTTCGCGTCGCCAGAGTAGCGAGATTGGCCCCCGAAGCAAGGCGGAAGCCGTGCGGCGACCGGGCCGAGTTGTGATCGCACCGGCTCCGAGGTCTCGGCGATCATTAAGGAAAAAGGCCAGGTTCAATAAGATCAGGCCAGTTAACAGGCTGAGCCAGACGGGGGTCCAATTGGCGGCGTTATAGGGGGCTAATTTTTCTACCCAGCCCATCGGTGACCACCAGGTGAGCTTGGGGTGCTGCACGTCCGTGATCATACGGGCGAGATAACTGATTCCGAACAAGGTGTAGGCCAGCCCGGTCGCGCTGGCCGAATGATCGGCGAGCTGGGCCGTCAGTAGGCCGAGCAAACCAAATAGCAGGCCCGTGGTGGCGAGCCCAATCCCAATGAGCCAATTGCCTTCGGTCGTCGCTCCAGGCATGTTGGCCGCCGTTAGGCCAATGCTGTAGAGCATCCCTAGTAGTCCATTGACGATGACCAGTTCGAGAGCGGCGGCGCCCAAGGGTGCCAAGGTACCCACAGCGTGCGACCGCACCAGCTCGGTAATCCCCAGGTCCTCATCGCCACGAGTAGCGTGCACGCTAAGGGCTAGGTTCATGACGACCTGAATCAATCCCATAAACAGTAACATTTCGTTGGCAAAAATTTCGGCGGTGGTGACTTTTCCCTTGAAAGAGAAGGCGCCAAACATGGCAACGATGCCGGGACTGGCGAGGGTACTCTTGATGGCCGCAATTTCGGATTGGGTCCCATAGATATCTTCAAATTTCCAGGCGACACTGGCCATAAGTGCAGCTAAGATGATGAGCCACGTGAGAATGCGGAAGCGATCCCGCCGAAAGTTGAGGCGGGTTAACTGCCCCAAGCGTCCAAAACGAGTCATGGCGCTCACTCCTTTCCCGTGTAGTAGTGCATGAAGAGGTCTTCCAACGTGGGTGGCGTGCTTTGTAGGGCTTCAACCTGGTGTTGGGCCAATGTGGTCATAACCTGGCTGAGTTCTTTGTCTTCCACGGCAAATTGCCATTCGTTGGGGTGTTGTCCCGCGGTAACTTCGTGCACACCAGTAAGATCAGTGACGTCGAAATTGTCACCGAGGGTCACCGTTACCATGGTACGGGTTAGGTGGCGCATTTCGGCTAAACTGCCGGTTTCAATGATTTGGCCTTCACGAATAATGCCGATCCGGTCACACATCCGTTCGACTTCGGACAGGATATGGCTGGATAACAGAACGGCCTTGCCGTGTTGCTTGAGATCGAGGACGGCTTCCTGAAAGATTCGCTCGTTCAGAGGGTCCAAGCCGGATGTGGGCTCGTCAAAAATGTAGAAATCGGCATCTTGGGAGAAGGCGGCGATGAGGGCCACCTTCTGCCGGTTACCTTTGGAATAGGTGCGGGCCTTCTTGGTCGGATCCAAGCCGAATCGTTGGATGAGATCGTCGGTCTTAACCGTGTGGGCCGATCCGTTTAGTTTGAGCAGGAGATCGATGATTTCACCACCGGTCAAGTTGGGCCACAGGTAGACGTCACCGGGCACATAGGCCAGTCGTTGATGAATGGCGACGCTGTCGGACCAAACATCCTGACCAAAAATTTGGGCGTGACCGCCGCTGGCCCGAATAATACCTAGTAGAATCCGGATGGTGGTCGACTTCCCGGCACCGTTTGGCCCGATGAAACCAAACACCTCACCGGGCTGGACGGTGAAGGTAATATCCTTTAGAGCCTGTAGATGGCCAAATTTCTTTTGTAAATGATTAATTTCTAGTACAGGGTTGATCGTCATTAAAATCCCCTCCTCACAAGTTTAAAATCGCTATCATCGTAAGCCCGAGGATCGACAAAGTCAATAGAAAAGTGAACTTTATTTACGAAATAGTTCACTAAAATTAAAAACGCGGGATGTTTGCGGTATGCTAAAATAAAGACTGGTAAAGGCGGTGGAAGGAATGGCAACGAATCAAGAACGGAAACGGCGGCAACGTCAAGGGATTATGACCGCCGCCCAGACCTTGTTTGTCCGGGACGGGTTCAAGGCAACTCATATCACGACGGTTGCGGCTGCGGCGGACGTGTCGCAGGTGACGTTATATAAATACTTTGATAGTAAGTTGGACCTGGGCCGGGCGGTGGTCGTCAAGATGATTGAGGATGGTTACCGGGACTTTCAGCAGATGGTCGATGACTCTGACCAGAGTTTTCCGGACCTCATTCGGCTGATGATGCGGACCAAGGTTAGCCTGAGTGATCACATGAGTGGTGACTTTTATCAATTTGTCATTGATGAAATGGGCAGTAAGACCGGGAGCCGCGTGGTTAAGGACGCCTATGAGGCTGGAAAACGTGACTTTTGGGGTGACTTCGTTGCCCGGGGTCGCGCCGCCGGGATGATTAACCCAGATATCTCGAATGAAGCACTGCTTCATTTTTTGTCGATGTATGTGGAGTATTTCAGTACCGCTAACATACCATCCGGTGAGTATCAAACCATCGTTGACCAGCTGATGCATCTGTTCTTCTACGGATTCATTGGCGCCCCCCATGCGCCTTACCAATCGACTGAGGAGGATGACAAATGACAGCATCAGCAGTATTAGCAAAGGTTCGCGCTTTTTCCCAAGCCAAAATGGGGAATGACGAAACTGGTCATGGATTCGATCATATTCAACGGGTGGTCGGATTAGCCGATCACATCAGTCAGTCTTATCCGAAGGCGGACTACGTGCTCACCATCACGGCCGCCTACCTCCACGATGTCATCGACGAAAAATTAGTTGCAGATACGGTCGCAGCCAGCGCCGAGGTTCGCCAGTTTCTGAGTGACCAGGGTCTGACCATCCCCCAGATTGACACGGTCTTCCTTATCATGGATAACATGTCTTACCACAAGACGTTGGACGGGACGGCTAAGCCCTTGCCACTCGAGGGCCAGATTGTTCAAGATGCCGATCGCCTCGATGCCATTGGGGCGATTGGAATTTCGCGAGCCATTTACTTTGGGGGTCACTTCGGCGAAAAGATTTACGATCCGGCGGTGAAGCCCCGGACGGAAATGACGCACGCCGAGTACCGGAACCTGGATAACGAGACCATTATTAATCACTTCTATGAAAAACTATTAACACTGAAGGACCTGATGAATACCGAGGCGGCCAAGCGGTTGGCCGAACACCGGCAACAGGTGATGTTAGACTTTCTAGCCGAATATAAGGCCGAATGGAACGCGGAAGCTTAGGCGCCGCGTTTTTATTTTGTCCGGTAACCAGTTTAATCATAAATAACCGATGCATTTTGCTCGTAATGTCGGTATGATAGTCAGTAATGAACTTTTTTGAAAGCGAGATGTAAATTTGAATCAAACGAATCCGGTCCCTGATAAGGTCCCGGGGAAGAATTTGGTGGCCATCGTTGCCGTAGCGTTAATGGCATTCCTGGGGATTTTGGTAGAAACCTCGATGAATGTAACCTTCCCAACACTTATGAAAACGATGCATGTTTCACTGAGTACGGTGCAGTGGATCACCACGGGTTACCTGTTGATGGTGGCCTTATTGATGATTACCTCGGCCTTTTTGAAGCAGCGGTTCACCAATCGCCAGCTCTTTGTTGCCGGTGCATTGGTATTTATTTTAGGTGATCTGATTTGTGCGCTCGCACCCAATTTCTGGGTACTCTTATTCGGTCGGCTGATCCAGGCCGGCTGTGCCGGCCTGGCGATTCCGCTGATGTTTAACGTGGTGATGGAGAGTGTTCCGCGTTCTCGCCTCGGTTTTTATATGGGGATGGCAGGATTAATCCTGATGATTGCCCCGGCTAGTGGACCTACCTTTGGTGGGATCATGGTGTCGTTGGCCGATTGGCGGCTGATTTTCTGGTCAACGCTACCGGTCGAAATGATCATCCTCGTCTTCGGGGTCTTGACGATTCAACAGTTCGATCCCGTGGAAAAAATTCGCTTTGATTGGCTGCAGTTTGGCCTACTTGCGGTGGCTTTTATCAGCTTCACACTAGGGGTCAATAGCCTAAGCACAGCGGGCCTTCTGAGTTGGCAATTTCTTGGCGGCATCGTGCTGGCATTGGTGGCGATCAGGCTGTATATCCGCGTGTCGAAGCGTAGTGGCCGTCCGTTACTGCGGCTAGAAATTTTTAAGAATCGGGTGTTCACATTTAGCTTCTTTGCGTATGTGGTCCTCCAATTCTGTAATATCGGGATTAACTTTGCCTTACCGAACTATGCCCAGATTGTGGTTGGTGCGACCTCACTTATCGGAGGAATGATGCTACTGCCAGGGAGTCTGATTACAGCGGTTCTGCAGCCTTGGTTCGGACATTTACTGGACGCCCATGGGGCTCGGCTACCGATTTTATTTGGGAGTAGTCTCTTTCTGTTGGCTGCGGCCGGCTTTATGATTCTGGGTCAACATTTAACGGTGCTCGTGATTGCGATACTCTATATTCTGTTTAGTATTGGTCGGTCGATGGCCTTTAGCAATACGTTAACTAATGGGCTGAAGGAAGTTGATATACGCCAACGGGCGGATGCCAATGCCATCTACAATACCGGTCAGCAGTTTGCCGGGTCTTTGGGAACCACGGTCTTAGCTGCCTTGATGTCCGCCGTCAAAATTCATGGCATGAGCTATGCTCACGAGACTGCCGTGGGGAGTCAATTGGCCTTTGGGTTAATCTTTGCGCTTAGCGCCCTGAACTTTGTTTTCTACCGCGTAGCCTTTAAGCATCAACAAGCTGACAAATAATGAAACCGGTAGCCGTGACCTTGCGCATGACGACCTGTTTTTAAATTCTAGCTAAGTTGGTCGAAAGTGTGATCCGGTTGGATGGTGGATTGTTACACTGGATGAAGGGTCAATCAGTCGAGTCATTCGGGGGGATGAGTACTTATGATTGGAAAACGCGTCACGGGACTCATTTGTCTGGTATTAATGCTAGGTGGTTTGGCCGCCTGTGCTGCTCAGACGAAGGTTCCAGGATATCGTACCGGGCGGACGATCGCGACGGGCCGGTTACGAGATACCACTTTTTCACTGGTTGCCAGCGCGGAGAATTCGACGACTGATTACCAACGCCAGTATGGCTATATTGAAGATATTGGGGATGGCCGCGGTTACACGGCCGGTATTATTGGGTTTACCTCTGGAACGGGGGACCTGGCCCAAGTCGTTGCGACGTATGTGAAATTGAAACCAAAGAATAATGGTTTACGGCAATATTTACCGGCACTGAAGCGGGTCAATGGCACGGCAAGTCATCGGGGGTTGGGTCCTGGCTTCGTCCGGGCTTGGCAGCAGGCTGGTCACGACCGGCAGCTGGTCGTGGCGGAGAATCAGGAGCTAGACCGATTGTATCTACGACCAGTATTACGAGCGGCCCAGCAAGATGATCTCAGTCCCTTAGGTCAATACATTTATTACGATGCGATCGTGGTCCATGGACCTGGTAAGGATACTAGTAGCTTCGGTGGGATTCGCCGACGCGCCAAGCAATTGGCGCGAACACCAGCTCAGGGTGGCGATCAGGCGCATTACCTGCGCGTCTTTCTGCGGGAACGAACCAAGGTGATGAAGCAGGAGGCTGCCCACAAGGATCTGTCACGGTTGACGACGCAACGTCAGTTCATCCACGATGGCCGCTACGATCTGCGGCGACCTTTGAGGTGGCAAATGTATGGTGATCGCTATCAGTTAAGGTAACTAAAAACCGTTTCGACTATCTGAGAAAATCAGACAGTCGAAACGGTTTTATTTTCGAATAAATATTTTGGTTTAGTCGATGATTAAATTAATTACCAATGTAACCAGAGGGAGCTAGAAATACTACCAGCAGCGGTGGTGTTTCTGGCTCTGGTAGGTGACCAATCGACCACCATTTTTGACGATTTGGTTAATGGTACTTGATCTGCAGCCCCAGTCGAACGAACAGGTTTGTAACCAATGAGACCAGTAATGAGTAACTGAGGATCACGGCTAGCAGAATGATACCGGCCGTGATCACGGTCAGAAAACCACTCGCCAGGTTAAAGAGCGATAACAGAACGGTTATTACCACGTTAATGGCGATGAAACCGATCAGACCAATGCGAGAGTTAGCAAAGTCGGCGGTGCTGAGATCGAAGCCACCGATACTGATGTTTAAGGATAAGAGGAGCATGATCCCCCAGCGAATCCAAGGATGACGGTCGTTACCAATGGTCTGAAAAAAACCGGGCCAATCTAAGCTAAAGGGATTGGCGATGAGCGTTATCATGCCATCGAACAGGCTAGGGATCAGAATCGCCGTTAAGGCCAATAACAGTAAGGCGCAGCCGAAAATCGGCGCAATGCCGATGAAGAGATTGCCGATGACCTGATACCAGTTGCGTTGATTCCAGGTGTGATTCACGTAACCTAAGGCTAGGTCCGGTTGACCATCCGCACCGATACGCTCGGGATGTGGCCGCCGTAACAGGCTAATCCGATCAATCCGATGGCCAAAGAGGATTGCTGTGAGTAGGTGACTGAGTTCATGGCAAAAGATGCCGATGAACCCCAAATAAAATTCACTGTTGACCCCAAAGCCGTTGGCCAGGATTTTCTTGGTATCCCGGTTTAAATACGTTAATAACGTCACAAAGACGAAGGGAATGACCAGTAGATCTAACCCAACGATTCCCAAATTTTTAAAAATTAGACTGAGGTCGGTGTTCATCCAGCTACTCCAACAGGTCGGCAAATGTGCCGTGGACTAACGTTGCCAGATCCGTGGCATCGATCTCGACCGACCGGCCAATCTGACCGGAAGAGACCAGGATTTGCCCCTGTTCTTGAGCGGTTTGGTCGAAATATATTGGGAACTGATTCTTTTCCCAAATACCAACGGGTGTATTGGCCCCGTGTTCGTAACCGGTGGTCTTGACCAGATTCTTCAGGGGAACCATGTTGACCTTTTTGTTACCCGAAACCTTGGCCAGCTTTTTTTCATCTAAATGCTCATCAATGGGCAAGACACCCACCACGGGACCGGTGGTATTGCCACTGAGTACCAGTGTTTTATAGATGTGATGTTCATCGACCGCGTCGTGGTCGACCTCCATTTGAGCCACGTCACCCTCGGTGTGGGTAGCGAATTCAAATTGCTTGTAGGCAATCTTGTGCTTATCTAGGATTTGTTCGACCAAGGTCTTATGGAGACGTTTGCCTTTTTTCTTTTTTGCCATGTGACTCACCTTTCAAAGTAAATTTATGGGATTAACGGTGATTCGTAGCCGACGGGGATACATGAGTCGGTAATTAAGTCGCCAGTTAAATTGGATCGGTCTTAAAAATTAAATGGAACGGTTGTTTGCTCAGAAAAGCAGACACCACTGAGAAAACCTGTTATACTCTATCACAGTGCAAGTCTAGTTGAAGAGTTATGAGGAGATATCATGGCAGATTTAGTCTATCGAAAAGTGATGCGGGACTTAAAACAACGGATCCATCAGAATGAGTTCCCCAATAAACGTCTCCCCGATGAGCGGAGCCTGAGTGAAGCTTACGACGTTAGTCGCAGCTCAGTTAAGCGCGCCCTCAATGTCTTGGCTAACCAAGGCATTATTTTTAAAAAGCGGGGGTCGGGGACCTTCATTAACCCATTATATATGAAAAACCAAACAATTTTTCAATATGAGGGGTCTAATTTAGGAATTACTGACAGTATGAAATCTGCCGGCAATACGCCGGGGATTCGGTTGCTGAAGTTTGATGTGGTTCCTGCTAGCAAGGAAATCCAGCAAGATCTCTTTCTATCGGAGGGGGACTTTGTCTATGAAATCAAGCGGTTGCGGCTGTTTGATGACAAGCCCTTCATGATCGAAACTGGCTATATTCCGATCAAGATTGCGCCGAACCTTTCACAAAAGATTGTGACCGATTCGATCTTTAACTATTTAGAAACTCAGGGAAAGGTCGTTACCAAGTCCTTCATGTCGATCCAGGCCCAGC
The DNA here is from genome assembly GCF_001592085.1 of Levilactobacillus senmaizukei DSM 21775 = NBRC 103853. GTDB lineage: Bacteria > Bacillota > Bacilli > Lactobacillales > Lactobacillaceae > Levilactobacillus > Levilactobacillus senmaizukei. The sequence goes on along the minus strand of NZ_BCWD01000013.1, from coordinate 11,121 downwards.
CTTCCACTGCCGAGGATCAGGAACTCTTGAATCTGAAGCCAGTTGAGCCGGTTGGGATTATGGAAGGTGTCTTCTTCCTGGACGATGGGACGCCGTTTGAGGTTTCTAACATGCGGCTACATTATCAATATTTGAACTATAACACCTTTGTTTCACTTGATGAAGAATAGTTAACCAGCAGTGATTACCGCGCGGTAGTCACTTTTTTATTGGTCTAGAATCGGTATAACAATGGCAATGGACCCTGATGGACCATTTGGAATATTGGTCTAATTTTACTTGTTATGAATAAAGAAAAAAATAGGAAAAACAACGCTGTTTAGTCGCAATTGTCCGTTAAGTTTGGCATAATGCAAGGTGTAGATGACGTGTGGTCACTCAATTCAAAAATTGATACGATCCAATTTTCAAAAAGGTTGACTTTTTGTGAAAACACGTTATGATAGGGACAGTAAAAAACAACTCGGTAGTCATTACGAGATAAATTTTACCAATTTTCTATCAACTAGATTATGCAGTTATGATTTCAAAGAAGGAGTGTTAATTACATGGCAGCAAATGCAAACTTCGACTCCAAGGAATACTTGGAAGGCGTTGACAAGTACTTTCGGGCCGCTAACTACCTGTCTGTAGGTCAGTTATACTTGCGTGACAACCCGCTGTTAAAGCGTGACCTGACTTCAGACGATGTTAAGGTTAAGCCGATTGGTCACTGGGGAACGATCGTTTCTCAAAACTTTATCTATGCTCATTTAAACCGGGCCATCTTAAAGTACGATTTGAACATGTTCTATATTGAAGGTTCAGGTCACGGTGGCCAAGTGATGGTTTCTAACTCATATCTTGATGGTAGCTACAGTGAAATTTATCCTAACATCTCTCAAGATGAAGAAGGTATGAAGCGCTTATTCAAGCAATTCTCCTTCCCAGGTGGCGTTGCATCCCATGCCGCACCTGAAACACCAGGTTCGATCCACGAAGGTGGGGAACTTGGTTACAGTCTTTCCCACGGTACTGGTGCTATCTTAGATAACCCAGACGTGATCGCCGCTGTTGAAATCGGTGATGGGGAAGCTGAAACCGGCCCATTGGCTGCTTCATGGTTCTCAGACAAGTTTATCAACCCAATCACTGATGGTGCCGTATTACCTATCATCAACATGAACGGGTTCAAGATTTCTAACCCAACGATCCTTTCACGGATGAGCGACGAAGAACTGACGAAGTACTTCGAAGGTATGGGTTGGGAACCTCACTTCGTTGAAACCGAAGGCCTTTCACACATGGAAGCTCACGCTAACATGGCAAAGGTTATGGACGAAACGGTTGAAAAGATCAAGGCTATTCAAAAGAATGCCCGCGACAACAACGATGACTCCTTACCAGTATGGCCAATGATTATCGTTCGTTCACCTAAGGGCTGGACTGGTCCTAAGAACGACTTGGACGGTAACCCAATCGAAGGGTCATTCCGTGCTCACCAAATTCCAATTCCAGTAGACGCAAACGACATGGAACATGTTGACTTGTTAGTTGACTGGTTGAAGTCTTACAAGCCAGAAGAACTCTTCACTGAAGATGGCAAGGTTAAGCCAGAAATCCGCGAATTTGCCCCTAAGGGTAACCAACGGATGGCAATGAACCCCGTTACTAACGGTGGGATCAAGCCAGAACCATTGAAGTTGCCTGACTACAAGGACTACGCTTTGGATAACACCGAACATGGGAAGACCATCGCGCAAGACATGTTAGTTTGGTCAGATTACCTGGCTGACACGATGAAGTTGAACCCAGAAACTTTCCGTGCCTTTGGTCCTGACGAATCCAAGTCTAACCGTCTTTACAGCATGTTAGACTATGGTAAGCGTCAATGGATGGAAGACATCCACGAACCTTACGACGAAGACATGTCCAGAACTGGTCGGGTCATCGACTCACAACTTTCAGAACACCAAGCTGAAGGTTGGTTAGAAGGTTACGTCTTGACTGGTCGTCATGGTTTCTTCGCGACCTACGAATCATTCGGTCGAGTAGTGGACTCCATGCTTACACAACACTTCAAGTGGTTACGTAAGGCCGCTGAACAAGAATGGCGTCATGATTACCCATCCTTGAACTTTGTTGATACGTCAACTGTATTCCAACAAGACCACAACGGTTACACCCACCAAGACCCAGGTATGTTAACTCACTTGGCAGAAAAGAAGCCTGAATTCGTTCGCGAATACTTGCCTGCTGATGCCAACACCTTGTTAGCTGTTGGGGACGTTGCTTTCCGGAGTCGTGAAAAGATTAACCTGATCATTACTTCCAAGCACCCACGTCCACAATGGTTCTCCATTGATGAAGCCACTAATCTGGTTAACAATGGTCTGGGCTACATCGACTGGGCATCGACTGACCAAGGTCAAGAACCGGACATCGTCTTTGCCGCTGCCGGTACTGAACCTACTTGGGAATCATTAGCCGCAATTTCATTATTGCACGACGAATTCCCAGAAATGAAGATCCGCTTCATCAACGTTGTTGACTTGTTGAAGTTACGTTCTCCTAAGATTGACCCTCGTGGGATTTCTGATGAAGAATTCGATCGTCTGTTCACGACCGACAAGCCAGTTATCTTTGCCTTCCATGGCTTTGAAGACTTGGTTAAGGATCTCTTCTTCGACCGTCACAACCACAATTTACACGTGCATGGTTACCGTGAAAACGGTGATATCACGACGCCATTCGACATGCGTGTCCTGAACCAATTGGACCGCTTCGACTTGGCTAAGGAAGCTGTCAGTGACATCGACGCCTACGCTGTTAAGGGTGCCTACTTCATTCAACGGATGAACGACATGGTTGCTAAGCACAATGCCTACATTCGCGAAGTTGGGACTGACTTGCCAGAGGTTGATGCATGGCAATGGAAGCCACTTAAGTAGTCTTCGGATTACCTGGGCTTAAAAACTAGTCATTAAATAAGCCACCACTTACTAACCTTCGGGTTGGCAAGTGGTGGCTTTTCGTTTGGATAAATATTTGATGGTTGCGGGAAAATTTGGCCGGAAATTATTGGCTCATCCTTGGATAAACTGCCGGATAACAGTAAGTATGAAGAGCCCGTGGCTTAATGCTGGGTACGATGCGGCCCTTGGGTTCGCAACTTAGTGGGTCATTGGTTTGAACGGTTCTAGCCGAGAGGACGGTTCCAGAAACGCTCAGTGGTGAAATTTGCGTTAACCGAGGGGGTTGCTCGGTTTAGGCAAAGGTGGCGCTTTAAGACTGGGGTTTGCAGGCTTAAAGGCCACCCACCACGTTCCAGCGTTTCTGGGGCCAACCGGCAGGCGACAATGAACGCCAGTTGCGGCCAGGCTATTCAGCTTTTTCGCTCGCTGAAATTGAAACTGGCTTGCGATGACTGAGGAACCAAGCTGGCACAGCCGTGATGGCAATGAAGCCGACGGACCACATGAAGGCGGTTTGGTAGGCCGCGTTCATGCCGGTGCTGGGTAACTCATGTTGGATAACGGTGGCGAGGATGGCCGTCCCGACGGCGCCGCCAATATTTTGCAGCATCCGCGTGGCAGTGGTTGCTTCGGCAACGAGTTCCTTAGGTACCCCCGTGTAACTGTCGGCCATAACGGGAATGGTCAAGCCCCCTTGGCCAATGCCGCGAACGAAGAGCGCCAGTAGGACGAGCCAGGTGCTGGTGTGGGCGGTAAAGAAGACGAAGGGAAGTGTCCCGGCAATTGCGATGACAATGGCTACTAAGACAACCCAACGGGCGCCGATCGCATCCGTTAATTTACCGATTTCACCCCGGGCCACGAGTAACCCGACTCCTTGAGCAATGAGGTAGGCCCCGGACCAAATAACAGTGAGGCCACGGCTGTTTTGTAAATAGAGTGGTAGGAGGAACATGGCACCATTAACGGCAATGCCCGATAACATGAGGATAATGGCCGAGGCATCAAACGTGGGTGACTTGAAGAGCTTGAGGCTGACTAGAGCCTGCTTAGGCCGTAAGCTAGCGTAGACAACGTAACCAATCAAAAAGGTGATGGCTAGTAAAATTGGGGTGAGCACCTTGGCCGAGAAAAAGTGGTCGCCGGTGCTGAAGCGGGTGATGCCAATGATGGCACTCGTGAAGAGGCCAGCTAGTGTGATTAAGCTGGGGAAATCGAGATGTTTACCGGTCCTGGGAGCCGGAAAGGCGGGTAATTTCCAACTTAGAAGGACCCAGGCAATGATGACCAAGGGCACGTTAACTAAGAAGATCCAGTGCCAGCTGAGTGTATCAATCAGGAATCCTCCAATGGACGGACCCAGAATTGGAATCAAGACGACGGGGAGGCCGACGACTGCCATGATCTTACCTAACCCGGTTCCACCGGAGGCTTGGACGACCAAGGTGGTAATCAGGGGAACGATAATGCCGGCACCGGCGCCTTGAATAATTCGGCCGATAATCAGGATGGGGAGGGTGGTGGAGAAACTGGAGACCAAGCTACCGATTAAGAAGACGATCAAGGCCCACAGATAAATCCGCTTGCCATCAAACCAATTGGTAGCCCAACCGGCGATGGGCACGGCAATCCCTAAGGCTAATACGTAACTAGTCGTGACCCATTGAACATCGTTGACGGAAACGGCCATCGACTTCATAATAGTGTCTAAGGCCACGTTGGTCATCGTTGTATCCAGAAGAGGCGCAATCGCCCCGATGACCAGGAACAGGGCAATTTGCAGCATGTGACGGGTGTTCATTTGAGTTTTCATAAAATCACCTGAATTCATTAATTAGATACGGCCGTATCTTATGTTCGAAGATACTACACCCCTCCAAAGGGAAATACAAGGGAGAGCCCTAGTTTATGTCAGAGAAGAAAACACGTCGGCGAGGAGCCGCCCTAGAAGCGGCCATCTTGAAGGTGGCCTGGGACCAATTACAAGCTCAGGGCTATCAAGCGCTAACCATTGAGGGCGTAGCCGCGGGAGCCGCTACAACTAAGACCGTTTTGTATCGACGGTGGCCCGATAAGGCCCACTTAGTGATTGCGACGATTCGTAAGTTTGGTAACCTGGTGAGCTATCAGGTACCGGATACGGGAACCTTTCGGGGAGATCTATTAGATCTCTTTGGCCAATTGGCCAGTGTCTTGGATACTCTCAAAGGGGAGACCTTCCGTGGCCTGCTGAGCGATCGACTAAAGCAAGTCAAGTTCGATCAAATCTTGGACCGGCTGAATAATGACAATGCACTTGCCAGTTATGTGCAGCCGATTCTGGACCACGCCGCGGCGCGCGGCGAAATTAGTCAGGCAAGGTGGCCGGAACGGGTCGTTAACCTACCGGGAATTCTTCTATTAAATGAAATTTTTAGTCGGCGGGAACTGACCCTAGCGGCACAAACCGCCATGGTCGATGAAATCTTGTTACCGGTTTTCTCGGTTAAGCAGTAGAAATTAAAAAATCCGATCAAACGTGGTGGTTCACAGCGTTTGGTCGGGTTTTTAATTTTAGTTCTCGGTATACTGAAATTAGTTGTGGGGGGATGTTAGTGCGACTGCGATTATTTCAACGTCATAACTGGCGTTGGGGGCCACGATCGTGACGTGATCGTTAGGCCGATGCCCCATTAGGGCTTTGCCTAAAGGCGACACGCGGGTAATTTTCCCCGCGTCCAGATCGGCCTCCGCGGTCCCCACGAGTTGATACGTTGCCGTGTCATTGTCGTCTAGAAAGCGTACGGTGACCCATTTGCCGAGCTCAACGGTGGTATCCGCTTTAGGATTAACGACCTTGGCATACTGGAGTTGTTTGTTGAAGAATCGGAGTTGGCTTTCCAAGTGGCGTAGATCTCGTTTGGCTGCCGAATATTCGGCATTCTCCGAGAGGTCGCCGTGGGCTCTGGCCTCCGCCAGAATAGCGATCTTTTCGGGTCGGTCGGCTTCTAACACAGCAATTTTGGTTTCCAAATCGTGATATCCCGCTGCAGTAATGGGATTGAAGTCCCGTGAGTCTGCCATAATTCCACCTCGCTTACACATCATTAATAACTTCATTTTACACAGTCAGCCGTTGAGATCAAGGAGGGATCGCTATGCACATGACGTTTGCTTATTGGCGTCACCAAGTTGTGATTGGCTTGTTCTGGGTGGCCATGTTGTCGCTACTGGGCCATTTGGATTATGGCCGGTGGGTCCTGGTGACCGGGTTTACGATGGCAGATGGGTATTTTATCCTCAGTTGGTTGGCCTTTCCGTTTGCGAAATGGGCCGTCTTGGTGGATGGCCGTCAGGTGCAGGCGCCAACCATTCGCCGGCGGCGGAAGGCGGTTGCCCCCAGTGGTTTGAACGAGCAGATGTTGAGGCCCAAACGGGTCCAAGCGGCCGCCAAGACGCCACTTAAGTGGTACTGGCGAGGCGTGGTTGACCTTGGTCTGGTATTCTTGGGTCCACTGGTTTTGGGTGGGTATCTGACTTATTCGTTACGGCACAATTAAATTGTGCTGTTTTTTTATGCATTAACGTGCAAATACTGACGTTTTTGCCACTTACCGAGCGATAAGGGGATTTCATGGTAAAGTAATAACAGTTGGAAGGGGTCAGTTTTACGGCAACTGATTTTGCTACTCAATGAGTCACTGTATCGGTCGACCTTTGAGTTGGCGTCCCACGTTTTTTAATGAATAGTTGGCCTGACAGTGTGTCAGTGTTCGTCCTTCTTAGGTTTGAATCGTTCGTAGCCAGTGAGCTGAAGAGTAAGTGATTGTTGTTGGAAGACCTAAGGGATAACGACTAGTTTGGGGCTTGGGGGAGTGCTAAATAGCCAGCAGTAGTAATTAAATAATCCACGTGAGAAAGGACCATTTGCGGATGGCTCTTTTTTATTGCAACCAAACAAAATTCAGGTTACATTAGTGGGTGAATAGATTTAATGATAAATTTGTTAAAGGGGTGTGATGTCGGTGCTGGCCGTTTATTTATGTGAAGATAACGTTGAACAGCTTACCCATTATCGTGACGTGATCGAGCGCTACATTATGATTAACGATTATGATATGCAGGTGCGATTGGCCACACCGAGTCCACGGGAACTTTTGGACCACTTGGAAGAAGCAATACCGGAGTACGCGCTATTTTTCCTCGACATCGAGTTTCCTGGGGAGCAGACGACAGGGTTGGAGACGGCGATAAAGATTCGGCAACACCTCGGGTTTGCGGAGATTGTCTTCGTGACGACTCACTCGGAAATGGCGCTACTGACGTTTGAGCGCAAGGTGGAACCCATGGACTTTGTCGTCAAGGACTTGGGACGGGCCCAGATTGACCAAAAGCTGCGAGAAAATGTCGACTATGGCTATCAACGGTATACCAATTACTTAGGCAATACGGAAAATCTTTTCAGTTATACGATCGGCGGCCGTAAGTTCAGCCTGCCGATGGGAGATGTTTACTTCGTGGCGACGGCTGAGTCCCCCCATAAAGTGACTGTTCATGCGGTCAATCAATTAGTGGAGTTTCCTGGTTTTCTGAAGGATATCGCTGACCAGTATCCCGAGCTGTATCGTACGGATAAGAGTTTCTTGGTGAACCTTAACAATGTCAGTGGGATCGATGCGACGACTCGCCGTCTGGTCTTTCCGAATGGTGACGAAACGGACGTAGCCACCCGCCGGTTTCATGAGGTGAAAACGTTGGTACAGAAGCATTTGAAGGGCTAGGTGATCCGCATGCATTTCTTAGATTACCGTTTCTGGGTTAATTTGGTGCTGGCGGTCACGATGCAGTGGTTTATTACCTTGTGGGTGGGGGTTATTCGTCCACAGAACTGGAAGCTACCGTTGAAGTGGATTGGCTGGGGCTTAATTCCAGCGCTACTCGGCCAACCATGGACGCTGATTTTTCCACCACTCAGTGCCTTGGTTTATTTGATTCGGCATCGTCCTAAGCTGAGTCTGATCTTCGTGAACGCGACCATTGTGATATATCTAGTGGTGGTGTTGGTTAATGATGTGGTCCGTCAAGTGATTGTCGAACTGATTGGGGTTGCCGGGAGTGAGCAACCATTAGTTGTCGCAGGCCGGTTAATCTTTCAGTTATTGATTTATTCGCTCATCTCGTTGGCGGTGTCCGGGATGCGGATCCAACCCGGGAATCTGGAACGACTGTCGTTTAGTCGGAAGGAACAGTGGACCGTGATGGCACTGCTGACGAGTCTAGTCATCCTTGCACAAGTATCATCGATGATGATTCACCGATTAAAGATTACCCATGCCATGTTGACCTTTGCTCTAAGTATTGAATTAGTCATGGTGTTACTGATTAGTGCAAGTCTGTTTTTCTTCCTACAGAGCTTCTTTGATCGGCAACACGTGCGGGCCAAGTTTCAGGAGAATCTGCTGCAAACCCGGTATGACCGGCGAATTTCGAACCAGGTTCGCGCCATTCGAGAGTTCAAGCAGACGTATCAAAAACAAATGCTCAAGTTGGGCGACTATCTGGATGCCGAAGACTATGACGGCTTGGCGGCTTATTACGAAACGTTAAATTCGCGGTGGCAAGCGACGAGCCTGCGGGCCGGGATTGAAGCGGATGGGTTGCACCAGTTGAGTGATCCGGCGCTGAAGAGTCTGTTATTTCAGAAGATGTTGGCGGCGCAGAACCATGGGATTGCTTTTAGACTGGAGGTTCCCGATAAAGTTGCGGTGCTGCCGATGGAAAGTGTGCGCTTGCTGCGAATCGTGGGGGTCCTGTTGGACAATGCGATTGAAGCTTGTGTGGGTCAGTCTCAACCGGAAATCTATTGTGCGGTTCTGGACTATTCCGGCGCCGTTGAACTGGCGGTGGCTAATCCGGTGCCGGCCGATACGCCCCGTAAGATGAGTCACTTCATGGAAGCCGGATACACCACCAAGGGTGGCGGTCATGGTTTAGGATTGAGCTCCGTCCATGAAATTATTGATCAAACCGATAACGCCTCGCTGCAGGTGGTCTATAAGCGGGGGATGCTTTACTTTACAGTTATTTTGACCAAACCAGGCAGGTGATAACGTGATTACAGTCAGTCCCATCAGTTTTTATATCTCGGACTTCTTCCTGGTCTTTTGGTTTGTCTATTTTCAATATTACTGGTTTCCTCAGATCCGGCCACAAAAACACTTTTTACTCTATTGTGCCTTGCTGGCCGGGATTTTCACGTTTGTTGATATCGTGAATCCCTTTACGAAAAGTGCCGTTCTTGGGGCGTTTTCGATCATTGTCCTGCTCGGTATCGAGTTGGGGTGGTTGGGTGGTCATCATCGGTGGCAATACATTCCATCCTTTATTGACGTGTCGATTTTGGCCTATCTATTGACGGAATTCATTGATATGGTGATTCTGGCGGGGATGATTCACCTAACGGGTCCGGTTTTTGCAGCCAGTCTAACGGGCACAATTATTGAAATGATATTGGACACGGCGGTCTTTAGTTTGCTGGCGGTGGGTATTTGGCTGACGCGAGCACCAATGGAAAACTTAATCCAAGATATCTTAGGCAGTTCCATGGAATTCCTATTCTTGGGATTCATGTCCATCCTGGCGGTGGTTTACATTCTCTTTGAATACTCGCTACAGAGCCTGGCAAATTCGGAGCAGTATCTGTTCTTTTTGGCCGGAATCGCAGGTATCTTGTTAATTGGTTTATCGTTGAGTACCTATATGTTAATGCAGACCCATTTGCAACAGGAACATACCTTACTTCAAGGACAGCAACAGGCCTTTCGGGAGCAATACACCAATGAACTTAACCGGCAGGTACAGGCCATTCGCAAATTTAATCATGACTATCAGAATATGCTGTTGGGACTAGGGGGTTACCTGGAGGATGAAGATTACGCGGGTTTTCGACAACTCTACATCGACATTCGGTCGGGCTGGACTACCAGTAATGCTGCAGAGTTAACCCTCGAAGACTTGGCCAATATTCCTGGGACCCGATTAAAGTTTCAGCTCTATCATAATTATCTTTTGGCTCGGGAACAGGGGGTCCAACTGTTCATTCAGGTTCCAGAGCCCCTCACGGCGACGGTGGCGGCCTTAAAACAGATTAGCCAGGTTGTTGATCAGGTTTTGCCGGGAATGGTCCCAGCCCTCAGTAAGATGGATCCTGCGGTGGTTACATTAAGTCTCAAGGAATCGGCCAAACAGATTCAGCTACAGTTGACGTTTTCAGTATCTAAGGATGCTAAAATCGATGGCCACCATCGAGTGGTGACGGACGTTGGTGTCATGAGTTTTGCCAACGTCCGCGCTAGCTTGCCGCAGTCGGCGACCAGCTCATTACAATTAAAGCTACATTGGGGCCAATTGCTGGTCGCAATTCCCAAGGGTGTGGGATAGGCTGGATCATTCACAAAGTCGACTGTCTAGATTGTTGACATAAAACTGACAGTTTAGGTGGTGAAAGATTCTGAAACCGCTTGCAAATCGGTGGCCGTCTGATATACTAATATTTGTAATACCAATCAATCCTTCTTGGGAGCCGGAGAATTAAAGCAATTTTACGGGTTCTAGACTTTGTGAAGAAACATCTATTTAGACGGTAGGTGTTTCGTCCACGTTGCGAAAAGTCTTTGCCGAGGCTTTTCACAATTCTACATTCCTGATTCGATCTAATTGGGAATATAGTTGATTTGAGTAAACAGCGTTTTCTTGATTACAGTCTATAATGTTGGATAATCTCAAAGAAACTATTAAGAGCCGGTGCTGAAAAGCAGCGGTTTTTTTGTGATCAGAATGGTCTCAAGGGCGCTAAGCTGGCGAGCATTAACGTCACTAAGAAGAAAACCCGGACCTGGATTATTTTCTTGGTGGAGTTAGGCGGAACCGGCTGCCCTCGGGACCACGTTTCGGCAATGGAGGCCAAGGGGCCAGCAAGTAATGATAATGACGCAGTGTTGATCCGGGCACGTAACAACGAAAAGAGGTTGAGTCAGTCAAGGCAGTCAATTAAGGGCTGGCTCTTCAAGCGGTCGACGTTCACGACCATTTTGTTAACCTTTCGGTGTGGCAAGTTAGTCCCCAACAGAAATCAAGCCAATTTAAAAACGAGCTGAGAATGCCCCTTCCCAACTCGTTTTTTATTGGC
>NZ_BCWD01000012.1 GCF_001592085.1 Levilactobacillus senmaizukei DSM 21775 = NBRC 103853 | reverse complement strand
ACCGTAGGCCTTCCTTTTAAAATCCTATTCAACACTATCAGGTAAGACAGCTGCTTCATAAATATCGGAAACATCGTCGTTGTTTTCAAGTTCTTCAATTAAACCTTGGTACTGTGGTGCCTTGTTTTCAGGCACTTCGGTTGTGTTTTGAGGGAACATCCGAACTTCGGCAGTGTCCAATGAGTAGCCCTTATCTTGTAATGCATCACGTACGGCTACTTCGCTTGAAGGGTCCGTATAGATTTTGAATTCGTCATCCGTGGTTTCCATGTCGTCCGCCCCGGCGTCTAATGCATCCATCAACATCGTATCTTCATCCGTGTCTAAGCCGTCACGTAAGATAACAATGAAGCCCTTACGATCAAACATGTATGAAACGGAACCTGCTGCACCAAGAGCGCCACCGTGGTGCGTGAAGGCAGAACGAACAGCAGCAGCCGTCCGGTTCTTGTTATCCGTTAAGGCAGCAACCATGATTGCTGTCCCGGCAGGACCGTAGCCTTCGTAGGTGATTTCTTCGAACTTGGCGCCACCAAGACCAGAGGCCTTATCTAAAGCCCGTTTGATGTTGTCCTTAGGCATGTTAGCTGCCCGCGCCTTGTCCATTTCCAAACGAAGTTGAGGGTTACCGTCGGGATCAGGACCACCTGCTTTTGCAGCTTGGTACAAATCACGTGAGATTTTTTGGAAAATTTTTCCACGTTTTGCATCCTGAGCATTTTTCCGGCCCTGGATGTTATGCCATTTAGAATGTCCTGACATCGTAACTCCTCTTTTCTAAAATTTTATAGATATCCGTATAAAACAGACACCGTCTATATTAGCACTTAGTGACCATTCTATCAATCAGATAGTTCGCGATTCATCCCTTTCATAAAAATGTATATAATTCAGTCGACCCATGCCTAATTATAGGGTTGTCCCACCGAATATCCGTATATTTTATGCATAAATGACGAATTTCAAAATTAAATCTTGCATAAATAAACAATCATCGTTATACTGGTAACATCAATTAAAGTAGAGGAGCCATTATATGAAAAAGAGAGTGATTTTATTCTTCGCATTGTTGTTGTCACTCGTTACCGGCATGACGGCCATCACCAGTACGACTGCCCACGCCGCAACCGACAACTCGCTAACCAAGGTTGAGAAGAAGGGCACGTTAGTCATGGGGACCTCCCCGGACTACCCACCTTATGAATTCCAAGCGACGGTACACGGCAAGAGCCAAGTTGTTGGGATGGACGTGGCCGTCGGTAAGAAGATTGCCAAGGATTTAGGCGTCAAGCTCGTGGTTAAGTCCATGTCCTTCGATTCCTTATTAGTGGCCCTGCAAACGGGTAAGGTTGACATGGTCATCTCCGGGATGAACCCAACTCCCGCTCGAAAGAAGAGTGTGGACTTCTCCCATACCTACTATCAAGGTGGGTACAGCATCGTCATCAATAAGAACGATAAGGGTATTTATAAGGATAAGGATTCCTTCGTCGGTAAGACCATTGGGGCTCAAACGGGGTCAACCATGTACAACGAATCCAAGAAGCAGACCAGTGGCACCAAGGTCAAAGGGATGACATCCGTTTCCGACCTGATCTTGGCCCTGCAGAGTCACAAGATTCAAGGGGTTGCAATGGAAAAACCTTCCGCTCAAGCCTACGTGGCTAACAACAAGGAACTAGCTGCTATTCCCAGCAACTTCGACCTAAGTGCCTCCGATACCAGTGCCTCAGTTGCCTTCGCTAAGGGTTCCACGGCTCTGGTCAACAAGGCTAACAAGTCCGTCGACCAAATCAAGCAGCAAAACCTGGTCAACAAGACCTACCTGCCCGAAGCTGGTAAATACTTAAAGACCAACACCGTTAACACGAGCATGTGGCACTACTGGAAGGCCTTCCTAACCGGGATTAAGTACACCTTAATCATCACGGTCTGCTCCGTCTTCTTCGGCTTTATCCTCGGCGTTATCCTCGCCCTCGCTCGGATGGGTGACGGTGGCGTCTTACGGACGGGCCTGCGGTGGTTGGCAACGGCCTACGTTGAGTTCATTCGGGGTACGCCAATGATGGTTCAAGTCATGTTTGTCTACTTCGGCTTAGGCCTCATCGTTAACCTGCCGGCCCTCACCTCCGGGATTATCGCTATTTCATTGAACTCTGGTGCGTATGTGGCTGAATACATTCGGGGTGGGATTAACTCGGTTGATTCCGGTCAAACAGAAGCTGCCCGGAGCCTAGGAATGTCCGGTGGCGCCACGATGCGTTACGTGGTCCTGCCACAAGCCTTGAAGAACATTTGGCCTTCATTGGGCAACGAATTTATTACCTTAATTAAAGATAGTTCCATTGTTTCCATTATCGGTGTTTCCGAACTGATCTTCCAAAGTAACATTGTTCGGTCCGACACCTACCGTGGGGTTGCCCCTATCGCCGTTATCATGGTCTTATACTTTATCCTGACCTTCACGGCTTCACGGATTCTAAATTACTTCGAAAGGAGAATGCAACATGACTAAACCGATTATTGAGGTTAAGAACCTCGCCAAGAGCTTTGGCAAAAACGACGTCTTAAAGGACATCACAGAACAAGTTAACCCCGGCCAGGTCATCGTCGTCATTGGTCCTTCCGGTGGTGGTAAGAGTACCTTCTTACGGTGCTTAAACCTCCTTGAAACGCCTACCAGTGGTGAAGTTGACTTCGACGGTCAGAACTTAACGACCCTAGATACCAAGAAGGTCAACGAATTACGGGAAGAAATGGGCATGGTCTTCCAAGGCTTTAACCTCTTCCCAAATATGACGGTCTTGGAAAATATCAAATTGGCTCCTATGAAGGTTAAACACCTGGATGATGCGGCCGCCACGAAGTTAGCACACGAGCTACTATCCCAGGTCAACCTGGATGACCATGCAGATGCGTTCCCAAGTAGCCTTTCCGGTGGTCAGGCTCAACGGGTGGCCATCGCCCGGGCCCTGGCAATGAATCCCAAGGTCATGCTGTTTGATGAACCAACCTCAGCCCTCGACCCCGAAATGGTCGGGGAAGTTCTCAGCGTGATGCAAGAGCTAGCCAATCAAGGCATGACGATGGTAGTCGTCACCCACGAAATGGGCTTTGCCAAGTCCGTAGCCGACAAGGTTTGGTTCATGGCTGATGGTTATATTCAAGAAAACAACACACCCGAAGAGTTCTTCAGCAATCCCCAAACGGATCGGGCTAAAGACTTTCTCTCAAAGATTTTGATGTAAGTCCATCACGCTCCCTCAAAGCACAATCACCTCGATGCCATCGACCTGATTGTGCTTTTTTGTGTCGACGAACAACCGCCGCTCCATCAGTCATTGTCCATTCAGACCAAACAAAAACTGGTCGACAACCCTCCTACCATTCCGAAAGGCTGTCGACCAGCGAGTATTTAAAACCTATTTTATTCTTTACCGCATGGCTTTCACGTAACGACTATTGGCGGTCACATAGCCACCCTTAACTTGATAACGTAAGGTGTCACCCTTGCCAAAGTTGTCAGCATTCGAGTAGGTCCAACCGGACACCTTCACGACCTGGCCCCGACGATAATGACCATTCTTCTTGGTCAAATTACCAGTTCCATAGCGGTTGATCCCGCGTTGAACCCGAATTGATTTCGCTGATTGCTGCTTCCCCGCCTTAACCAGCTGCTTGTTGGCGGTGATATACCGCCCATTGCTGAGTACGTATCGCGTGGTTAAGTTATGCGATACAATCTGCTTAACCTTTAATACCTGTCCTTGCTTGTAATGAGATGTTTTCCCCTTAAGGGATTTCTTGCTGTACGCATTAATGCCCTTAGGATTAATTACCGTGACCCGGCTATGCGTAGCCCCGTAATAGACCGGTGCCGTGTAAGCCGAATTGGCCGTCACATAACCGGTCTTCCCGGCCGTTTTACTATGATGATTGACGTCCTTAACCCGGTAGCGGTCGGCTCCATGCTTGGAGGTCGCGTACCCGGTAACCACAAACATCGGTCGGTTAATCCGTGACTTCTTCTGGTACCATTGAGTCCGAGACTTTTTAGTGAACGTGGCCTGGTTATAGAGACCAATCTTCTTAGTCGCATAGATCACGGTTCCCTTTGGGGCAACCGTCGCCCCGGCGGACCCGCTCCTAACATCAGGTTCATAGACGTAGGTCACGGTTTGCTTCGCACCGGTAAACTGCCCCTTGGCATTATCTGGTGTCTGAATCAGCTTGTAGCCATCAATGGTTACCGCAGTCGCCTGATAATTAGCTCCCAGCTTACCATTAAAGGTCTTGTCGGCGGCTAATCGCTTACCCTTAGCATCCACGTAGCGCACCGTGACCGGTTGACTGACCGCTGGCGATGGCTTCTCAGTATCCGGTGGTGTCACCACGTTTTCAAACCAAGAACTAAACGTCTTGAACCCGGTTTGCAACGCCCCATCCATCCGATAGGAGCCATCAGGTTGACGCATCAGGTAATCCGACATCGGTTGACTCAATCGTTGCCGAACCTTCTGTGCCGTTGCATCTGGATCGATCTCAAGTAGTTTGTCTTTAGGATAATCATTTAGAAAGCCACCACTAATCATGCTTTGCTGGAAGACCGTCATCATCGCCTTGAAATCATCGTCATTCATCGCAAAAATCTGGTCCATTTGGCCCACCTGATCCTCACCACCCTGCACGAGCAGCATCCGCGGCCGTAAATTCTTTTCGTAACTGGCTTTCAGCTCATCACGAGAAATGGATCCCGATAAATATTTACCAATTTCACTAATTAACCAAGCCTGACTGTACGCATTGGATTCTTGAGCCTGCAAGTAGCTCTCTACACTCTCGCCTGGCTCGAGCTCGCCCCTCTCTTGCATCAGACGATATTCGAATTCCGCAAACGTTTCCCCTGGCTTAACGGACACATCAATCATCAGTTGTCCGTAGTTGTCCAGAGCATCTCGCGCACCAGAAATACTTGGGTACATGTCAGCCAGATGCTGTAAATAGTCCGTCTGCTTGGCCTGAGCGGCCGTCAAGGTATCTGGCCACTTAGGGAACCAGTAAACCTTCACATCGCCGTCCTTCCCGCTCATCAACGTATACGGCATCTCTACCGCCTTGATCGCATAGGTTTGTTCTGCCTGGGCCGTCTTCGCCTGAGTCGTTGGCACCGCCGAGCTAGTCGTATCAGCACTGGCAACGACTGGGCTAACGAGCCCCCCTAATAACAACAGTGTCAGACCTGAAACCGTCAGTCTTTTAACTGTGTGATTCATTTAGCTCACCCCATTTACTTTTATCATCCTTATCTAGTAGCAGTATAGCATACAATGAATGATATTCGCTATCTAAATTTTAATAAAAAGACCGGTAAAGCGCTTCTCCGGGCCCTAGTTTTCATAGTTAATTCTTCTAACATTCTACCCGACAAATTTAGAAAGCCGTGGTAATCGGGTGATTAACGGCCGTAACAATGAGCCACTGCTAATCCTTTTTATCACTATTTACGAACCGCCAAAGCATAAAAAAAGATCCGGCAAACGCCGAACCTTTTTTCCAATTATTTAACTGTCCGTACTAAATGCTGGTTGGCGGTAATATACCCCCCACTAACCTTGTAGCGTAAGGCATCACCTTTACTAAAATCATTGGCGTTCGAGTATGCCCAACCCTTAACCTTCAGCGTGGTCCCAGCAGCGTAATGCCGGTTGCGCTTAGTTAGGTTAGCTGTTTGATAACGGTTAACCCCGCGCTTGATGCGCACTTGCTTCGGCATGGTCTTCTTCCCAGCCTGAACGAGTTGCTTGTTGGCGGTAATGTAGCGACCGTTACTCAAAACAAAGCGCGTTGTTAGGCGGCTAGACACGATCTTCTTAACCTTGAGGACTTGCCCCTGCTTGTAATGGGCTTTCTTGTGTTTCAACGTCTTCTTACTGTAGGCGTTGATACCACGAGGGTTAATGACCGTGATTTTGCTCTGCTTATTTTGGTAGTAAACCGGCACCGTGTATTTCGCGTTGGCGGTTACATAGCCCGTCTTCCCTGCCGTCTTGCTGTGGTGGTTAACGTCCTTGACCTTGTAACGACCAGCGCCGTTCTTAGCTGAAGCATAACCAGTGACCACAAACATTGGCCGGTTAGTCCGAGTCTTCTTGTGATACCACTGTGTCCGCGTCTTCTTGGTAAAGTTGGCCTTCTTGTACAGACCGATCTTCTTGGTGGCGTATACCACACTACCTCTAGGCGCAATCGTAGCGCCCGCAGAACCCGTTTGGATTTGTGGAGTGTAGGTAAAGGTCACAGACTGCTTGGAACTGGTAAACTTTCCAGTAGCGTTGTCCGGTGTCTTAGTTAACTTGTAGCCGTCGATGGCTGGGGCATCGGCCTTATAGTCATCACCCAGCTTACCAGTCAACGTCTTGTCGGTGGCAATCGTGTTGCCATCGTTGTCGACTCGACGTAGTGAACCGTCACAGCTTGGCTAGTGGCTGGTGTTGGTGTGGGGTCAGTTGTCTCAGCATCCGGACCAATTTTAAGAATTATTATGCCACCGCTAAAGGCACCATCCGCCTGAACAATACCATCGCTCAACGTCTTCATATAGGTCATAACTGGCCGATTTTGTGCTCTCAATGACGCTTTCAAAGTTCCCGGCAAATTGATTTGCTTAAGCTGATCATTAGGCACATCATTTAAACCAGCCTTGGTCTTAGTAGTCGGCAACAAAGCCTTTACCGTCGTCTTAAACGTGTCTCCATCTGTTTTTGCTGGATCGTATAGGTTCTCGTTAACGTTAACCTCAGATTGAACCATGTCATTCGTACCACTAAACAGCGGCTTAACCTCTTTCTCAAACGCATCAAATATCTCTTGTTGGGTCGCTTCACCATCCTGATACTTGGTGAGCCATTTTAGATTAAACCCGAGTATCACGTTGGCTGAAGCATTGTATAAGGCATAATCTAACTTACTAAGGCCTGCATGTGCCTCTTCCGGCAGCTGATCGTAGCCTTGATCTATAAGCCCTTCAGAACCCCTATAACTTGTGTCGGATTGTCCCCTTAAGATGTTCACTACTTCATTAAATTTCTGTCTGATCATTAAGTTTGTCCTATAGGGATCACTGGAGTCCTCTGGATAAAAAGCAAACATCTCATCCTGATAGTCCTCATCCAGGAGTTGACTAGTTTTAACTGTCTGTGGGAGCTTTGAAAACCAAGGATACTGCTGACTGCCGTCATTTGTAATGACCGTCGTATATGGTAATTCAAATTGCCCAATCTTGAACGTTTCACTATCAGCATTAGTCGTTTTGGTTGTTGCCACAGTGGCTGAGTTAGTCGTATCAGCACTGGCAACACTTGGGGTTACGATACCACCTAGTAATAGTAACGTTAACCCGGAAACTGTCACTCTCTGCAAAGTTTTATTCATTTCAAACACCCCGTTTACTTTTGGCTTCCTCATTTAATGTTACTATAGCATATTTCAGAGTGGAATCATAGGACAAATCAAGCAATATCAGTCTTGAGAGACGGTTTATGAGAAATTGCTCACGCATTTTTCTAGCAAATCGTGCTTTGCACATTACGTGTAAGTTGGATATGTGTGCGAAGATTTCGGCTTGTGTTGTTTCAGTATAAAAACATTTTCACCGTAATCGCTTTTTATAAATCCTGATATAATAGTGTTTACCATTGCCCCTAGTCCACCAACCTGAATCATGATCATCAAAAAAGACCCGTGCCCGGCGAAACCGTCCACGGATCTTTTTAATTATGAGTTTTCGATGAGATTGCCTAACTGAATGGCCTTAATTGTGACGCCGTTTCCGCCAACCAATCAAGCTAAAGCTTCCTAACGCCAGTCCTAGGGCTGACCACCAAGGCGTTTGCCCGTCGTTGGTTTGTGGCAACATTGTGGCCGTCTTATCGGTACCGGCCGCCAAGTCAGTTGACCCCTTCGCCTTGACGCTGTGCCCTGCATTGGTTTGTGCAGCAGCGCCATCATGATGAATCAATTGGATTGTTGCCGCCGATCCAGCATTGTGCAAGTTCAGATATTCAGCAACTGGTCGCTTGGCTGATTGACCCGGTTTAACGGCCGTATTCGGTTCACGAACGCCCTTGTCATTAATCACATGACCGCCATCACCCGACTGATCCGGCTTGACTGGATCGGTTGGGTCTGTCGGATCTGTTGGATCTGTTGGATCAACAGTTCCCGATCCATTATCACCAGAACCACCATTACCACCGGTAGTGGCCGCCTTGACAATCAGGTTAACCGTGACCGTCTGTCCACCGTAACTCAGGATAACGGGGTACGTGCCCGGTACGGTCAGATTGGCCCCCTGTAGATCAAGGGTAATTTGGTCAGCCGCAACTGGTTGGGCATTGATATCCGTGGCGGTGGCACCGAAAGTGCTGGCCGTTGGCGTTGCATCTCCAACCGTAATCGTGGCTTCCTTACCCGTCAGCGTTGGCGTTGCCGCCGTGATAGTCAGAAATGCTTGGTCGTAGGTCACGGTATAGTTCTCACTGGGTTCAACCGATAAATTGTAAGCATATTGACCAACTGTTTGACCAGGAGCCCGAGTAATCGTAACCGTTAACGGAAAGTCTACGATTGGCGTTCCAGTATCATCACTGTTGTCAGTCACGGTATAGCTCACTTCAGGATCGTCTGTCCCTGCTACCTTCGTTTGATTACCGCCAGTAATGCTGATGGTAACCTTTGCTGGGTTGATGCTTAAAGTCGCATTGGAATCGCTACTCTCTGTCCAATCAAAGGTACTTGCTGCTGTTGCTTCATTTTGAACTCGCTCGATAGCGTCAGGGTTCAAGACAACCTGGTACGTCCCAACGTTCGGGACCGTGCTCAGCGTGGTGGCCCCAACGGAATCCAGCAAACTATTGGCATTCGAGTCACTAGTTGGAATCAACTCCAGGTCGCCGTCTTTAAGAATGTAGACAAACCCGTCGGACAGCTTCAGTTGGTAGTCACTGGCATCGATCGTTGGCGTGGTCCCCGTGTACGTCACCACTTGATTCCCGGATAAGGTGTACGTCCCTTGACGCTTGGAAACGGTCAGCGTAATCGTTTGCGACGTGCTGCCTTTGTAGCTGTAGGTGACCTTGTAAACGCCAGGCGTTTGCGTGACTTGGTCGGCGACCACGTCGTCACCGGCCGCATTCTTGATCGTCACCGTTAAATCGTTATAACTAATGCTCGTTCCGTCCGATTGTTCCGCACTAATAAAGTTTTGTTCTGGCGTCCAATTATCCATGTACCAGGCTTGCCCATCGACAACCTTGATGTCTGGGTCGTTTAAAACCACTTGGTAGGCCCCGGCATACGTATTTCCTTGGGAGTCATTCAGCGACCAGTCAAACTTAAATCCGGACGTTCCAGTAGGAATATTAAATGTGCCATCGGCGGTGTTATAGGTCACGCCATTGGTCAATGCTGACACCAGCAGGTCCTTGTTCGTCAGATTTCCAACGTGAGTATCGAATAAGGAATCAATCGTCACATCAGCAGGACTACCGAAGTAGGCCGCATATTGGTTAAGCGCCAGTGAGCTATCACCGGTACCCGACGTCAACGCCGTGATCCGGTTGTAACTAAACGCGTCTGTCCCAACCGAAGCACTCGTTGGCACATTGATACTATTGATTTGGTTCCCATAAAAGGCCTTAGTGCCAACACTCGTCACCGTTTCTGGCAGATCGATACTGCCGCCGAGGTCGTTGTAGGTGAAGGCCCCTTCACCAATCGAGGTTAATCCGGCAGGAAGCGTCACATTTTGCAGATGGCTGCCGGCAAAGGCAAAGTCACCAATGTTCGTCACGCTTTCTGGAATATCAAAGACTGGTTCACCATCGGCATTCGTCGTGCCTGATCCCTCTACGCCAGAATATTCAAAGGTCCCGGTACCAATCGACGCCAGCTTAGTGACCTTGCTGGTATCAACCGTCTTCAAATTGTCATCATAGGTAAATGCATTGTTGCCCAGCGTTACTAATCCAGCAGGAAGCACAAAGTTAGTCAGTGCCGAGTTCGCCAAGAAGGCCTGCTTACCAATGATGGTCACCGTATCCGGCAAGGTAATGTCGGTCAGTGCAGTGTCATAAATGAACGCATTGTCCCCAACCGTGGTCAACCGACTGCCATCACCAAAGGTCACTGTCGTCAGACCACCGGCAGCGTTGCCATCGGCGTCTTTTAAATTATCGGCAGCAAAGGCACTATCACCGATGGAGACCAAGTTAGCCGGCAGGTTCATGGTCGTCAAATGACCATCGTAGGCGAAGGACGCCGCCCCAATCGTCAGATCGGGATCACTAGCACCACTCGTAAACGTCACGTCAGCCAAATTTAGATTAGACTCGAAGGCACCATCCCCAATTGAGGTCAGCGTGGCTGGAAAAATAACGGAAGTCAAGCTGCTACCATAAAAGCTGTTATTTCCAATAGTCGTTAATTGACTATCGCTAGGAATCGTCAAAGTGGTCAATTGCTTAGCCCGGGCAAAGGCACTATCACCAATGCTGGTGACGTTACTTCCTAGAGTCACCGCCGTTAAGCCAGTGTCATCCCCACCAATAACGGAACCATCCGCCGACGTGTATTCAGAAAAAGCAGAATTACCAATCGTTTGAACACCTGCTCCCAGGTTAACCGCGGTTAAGGCGCTATTACCTGAGAAGGCACCGTTGCCAATGGTCGTGGCACTTGGAATATCCAAGGTCGTCAAGCCATCATTCATAAAGGCGCCATCCCCGATGTTAGCAAGAACATTTGCGGCGGAAAAGTCCACGTTGGCTAATTCCGCATTACTGGCAAAGGCCAACGAGCCAATGGCATTCAGATCCTTGGAAAGCTTCACGGATTGCAAATTATTGTATTCAAATGCCTGATCACCAATACTCGTCACACTGTCTGGCAAGGTTAACGTGGTTAGGTGGGCACTAGTAAAGGCCTCATTGCCAATTGTCGTCAGATTAGTGGCCGAGCTGAAATCCACGCTAGTCAGTGGCGTGTACATAAAGGCCTTGTCACCGATACTCGTCAGTGAAGCCGACATCACCACACTCGTCAGTTGGGTACCTTGAAAGGCCCCATCACTAATCGTCGTGACCGTCGCTGGCAGATCGATCGAAGTCAAACCACTCATAACAAAGGCCTGATCACCAATCGTAGTTAAAGAATGATTTTCACTCAGGTCCACCACCTGTAAATTTTTCAGGTAAGCAAACGCATTATCACCAATCGTTTGAATGCCGTCACTAATGACCACCTTGGTGACATTATCCATCATGCCAGTACCCGCGGCAAAAGCACCACCGGCAATATCTGTCACTTTATAGGTCTGGTAGGTGGTGCCGCCATCCGTACTGATCTCGGCCGTCCCCGGAATAACCATGGTATCGCCTTCAAAGACCTTGTTCAAGCCATCAAGGGTTGCCGTACCATCATCATGTGCCGTATAGGTAAACCCGCTGTTGTCCGCTGGTGCCTCGGCATCCAGAGCTTGAATCTTGATTGCGTTAACGTCAACGGAACTCCCATCGGTGTTCTTCTCCGTAGCGCCCGATGTGTTCAGGTCAGACGTGTTAGATTCATCAACGGTGCCGTCATTGCTCCCGGAGCCGGAACCGGTGCCGTCGTTGGTACCCGTCGAACCGTTATCGTTAACCGTCCCGGAACCACTTCCAGTATCGGAACCATTGGAACCGGTCGCATCATTGCTTAAGCTGCCGGTATTCTCACCGGCGCCGCCACCCGTGCCTAAGCTACCCGTATTAGTCCCGTTATCACCAGTAACGGTTCCTGCCTCGTTGCCAGAATCACTCCCGGTGCCGGTATCGGTAACGGAGTCATCGGTTGTTCCATTATTAGTCGCTACGGAACCTAATGTGGCTTGCTTGGCATCATTTTCTGAAGTTTCAGCCGCTGTTTGACTACTTGTTGTACGCCCCGTTGCGGTATCAGCATGTGCCGAAACGTCTTGGCCCGCAAGTGTTCCGAGGCCAATCGTTGCAACTGTGATGGCAGCAAAAACCCAGTGCTTCCCATCCTTGTACATCTTAAAGTGTCGTTTTGTTTCCATCGTTGATGTGCTCCTCTCAAATAGCGGGCTGACCAGTCCTCATAATCCTGACAAATTTTAAATCAACGGTTTATGTTCCTCAACATGGCATTTTAATACCTTAATACCTGAGTGCAACTAATAGTCATTTGTGCAACCAAGTTTGTCTCTAAACATTACCAAATAGCCAACCAATTCTTCCAAATTTCAGTTTACTCATTAAATCCTTGATTAATATAATATATCCAGTAAGCCGGTGGGTCAATCAATAAATGCAAGAAATATTCACGAACACAAAAAAGTTCACCCCTTAATCAATTGCTTAATGGGTGAACTTTTTACGGTTATTTCCTATTCATATACAAATGATTATTCACGACGAAAAGCTCGATGACCAAGCATCACCAACAGCCCGAGTACGATCTCAACGACACCAACGAAAATGATCACGCTGAGCCCACTACGGGACACCGTACTCATGAGCTGAGTCGCTAGCTTACTCGTTGATGTCATGACAAATGGTACCAGGAAAAGTCCCCCGGTGCTAACCAGACCAGCCAAGAACCCACCGACGCTGAGCGCCGGCCCCAGACTGCCGAGAAAGTGATGCATCCCCACTGCATAAATAAGAGTCACAATGGCCAATAAAGCACTGGCGATCATGATCCACAGATTCAGCTTCTGCAGCAATTGAACCCGCGTCATCGTCGCCAACATCGATGCGGAATTTAGGGTCGCCCTCGTCTGTCTCTGAGCAGCTTGGCTCACCCGTTTCGTTAAGCTATCACTGGCAGTCACACCAGTTTGGGCAGCTTGCGTCTTAATCGCAGTGGTCAGATCGGTCGTGTCCACCGCAATCACCGGCTGACCGTAGAGCCGTTCAATGCCTTGTGCCAAGAAGGGCTCCGCAATACCGGGGGTCACTGGACTTCCGGTGACGCCTAATTCCTCCAGATCATCATTTAAGCGGTTGATGACCTTTTCGCCGACGGATGACCGTGAGACGACCCCGGCTGTATAAGACGCGTTAAACACGGTAAAGCGCAAGCCCAGAGTCAGCGTTAAGACGGCAAGTAATAACGCCAACCAGCGATCCAATCCCGGTCGCCGTTGATAGGTCGTTGTCGGCCCCGATTGTTGGGGCGTCGCTTCATCTGCATGGTAACGGGCCATTCGACTCTGTGTTTCCAAACTCTGCACCTCCTCATCGCATAAAATGATTTGTCCACTATTTTAGCATATTCCTTTTCCCGAAAGGTCAAGGCGGACTTAATCACATGAAAATTTATACTTTTTCATCGACTTTTCACACCGTCGCCCGATTTTCTTCAATAAAAAACGCTGTCGCTTTCACGACAACGTTTTTCATAGATCGGTCTACTTCGTCGAACTGCGCTTCATTAACCCATAGGGCAAAATGACCGTGTTCTCTTCAACCGTTTCATTATTCATTAATTTGGTCAGCAATCGCATCGCAACGGCTCCAATGTCATAGAGTGGTTGGGTGATGGAACTCATCTTAGGCCGCACCAATTCCGTTAACTTGGTATCATTGCTCGTGATGACTTCAAATTCATCTGGAACCTTAACCCCAGCATCGGTCAGCCCATTCATGACTCCCGCGGCCAATTCGTCGTCACCAACGAAAGCCGCCGTGGCACCCGCTGCCGTCAGGGCAGGCTCTAAGGACTGACCCGCCTTGTAAGTGTAGTCGGTCTCAAAGACCAACTTACTGTCGTAGCTGATACCAGCATCCTTCAAGGCCTTCTTGTACCCCTTAAGCCGGTAATCGTGATTGATCGCCTGGTCCATTGAACCCGAGACAAAGGCGATCCGCTGGTTACCGTGATCGATTAGGTTCTTAACGGCTTCCGCAACTGCAGCAATGTAATCAATGTTGACACTAGGCTGCGTTTTTTCCGAATCAACGGAACCTGCCAAAACAACGGGAGCCTTAGATCGCTTGAATTCCTCACGGAGTTCATCGGTCACCTGGTTACCCATAAAGATGATTCCATCAACTTGTTTGGCCATTAAGGTATTGAGAACTTGAACCTCTTTACCCCCGTTTTCATCGGAGTTCGTCAAGATGATGTTATATTTATACATCATCGCGATATCATCGATCCCCCGTGCTAGTGACGAGAAATAGGCATTGGTGACGTCAGGAATAATGACCCCAACCGTGGTGGTCTTCTTGCTAGCGAGGCCACGAGCAACAGCATTTGGCCGGTAGTCGAGGCGATCAATCACTTCGAGAACCTTCTTGCGTGTCGCTGGCTTAACGTTGGGATTACCATTAACCACTCGGGAAACCGTGGCCATGGATACCGCTGCTTCGCGCGCAACATCGTAAATTGTTACAGTTTGTTTTTCCATAGCGATAGCCCTTTCTTTCTTGTTTTGAGTCGTTTTCATCCGTTTTCAAGCAACTTGACTAGTATACAGAATCTCTTACTTTCACGCAACATTGAAAACGCTTTCACATAGAAGAATACCTTAATTTCCACGATTATTCAAGCTTCATTCTACGATATGGTATAATTAACCCAATATTTTGAAGGGGTGATTCAATGACTAAACTTGAACAGATTCAGCAGTGGACAGCAGAACAGCACGCTAGTATGACTTACCTTAGTAACCCCAAGACCATCCAATACTTAACCGGCTTCGGTAGCGACCCCATCGAACGGGTGCTCGCCCTCGTCGTCTTCCCCGACCAGGACCCCTTTATTTTCGCCCCGGCCCTCGAAGTAGAAGTCATTAAGGCCACCGGTTGGCAATTTCCCGTCATCGGCTACCTGGATCACGAGAACCCATGGGCGATGATTGCGGACCAAGTTAAGCAACGCCACGTTGACCCCACCCACATCGCCGTGGAAAAAGGCCAATTGCAAGTTGCTCGGATGGAAGCCCTTGCCGCTCAATTTAGTAACCCTCAATTCGACATCGATATTACCAGCTACATTGAACACATGCGGTTGATCAAGTCCGCCGACGAGATTAAGAAACTGGAAATCGCCGGTAAGTGGGACGACTTTGCCTTTGAGCATGGTTTCGCCGCGGTTAAGGCCGGCCGGACTGAAGAGTCTGCCGTCGCCGAATTGCAGTATGCGTTGATGAAGGAAGGCATTATGGAAATGTCCTTCGGTAGCCTGGTTCAAGCCGGGGCCCATGCCGCCGAACCACACGGTGCCACCAACGATACTAAATTCCAAAACAACGAACTGGTACTTTTCGACTTAGGGACAGTCTATGACGGTTACATCTCCGATGCATCTCGGACCGTCGCCTTAGGGACGCCAACCGCTAAGGAAAAAGAAATCTACGACGTTTGTTTAGAAGCGCAGCTAACCGCTCAGGCTGCTGTTAAGCCCGGCATGACCGCTGAAGAAGTCGACAAAATTGCTCGAGACATTATCACCAAGGCCGGCTACGGTGAATACTTCATCCACCGGACCGGTCACGGAATGGGCATGAGTGACCACGAATTTCCTTCCATCATGGAAGGCAACAAGTTAGTTCTCGAACCCGGCATGTGCTTCTCTATTGAACCCGGGATTTACATTCCTGGTGTGGCCGGTGTGCGGATCGAAGACTGTATCCATGTCACAGCCGACGGGAGTCTGCCTTTCACCCACACTTCTAAGGAACTCACCTACGTTGGTTAAAACGTAAGCCATTAAAAAAAGCTCGTCGAAGTTAATTTCGACGAGCTTTTTTAGTCGGTTTGTTTTTAGTCGGCGTCCGAGTCGCTGGTGTCATCAGTGGGATCGACGGTGTCGTCACTGGCTTCATCGTCACCGGCGGCATTGTCATTCAGATCGGCCACTTCGGCACTCTTCAAAACGATGTCATCGTCAGCATCGTCCGCCGTATCATCATCGTTTAAGGTTTGCCAAGCTGGTGCATCCGTCTTAGCTGCCAAATGATCATTCAAGGATTCCTTGAAATCATCGGCGGCATCGGCGGCATAAAAGGCGTAATCTACGGCGCGGTCTTTCAAGGCATTCACCCGTTCACGACAAGCATCTTTCAAGGCTTCCCGCTGTTCCAGGTCGAGTGCATGGTAGGCAGCAACCGCTGCCCCACCCAGTACTAATCCTGCTAATAACTTGTGTTTTGCCATTCTCATGACTCCCTTTCCGTGATTAATCCTTATTTTTATGATTCCGATATAAATCAAATGCGGTCTTACCAACCCGGGCAGCTAACGTCGTCTTGGCCGTTTGCTTAGCCGTGTCGCCCACCTTTTCCGTTAGGTTCCGGGTAGCGGTATTCAGGTCCGAAACGCTCTCGCCTAAGTCAGCGGCGGCCTGGAAAACCGGATCGATCGTGGCAACCTTCTTGTTCACGTCTTCCAGTAACTCATTGGCGTTAGCCATAATATCTTCTGCTTGGTGACTAATCACGTCCACATCCG
Organism: Levilactobacillus senmaizukei DSM 21775 = NBRC 103853; assembly: GCF_001592085.1. Classification (GTDB taxonomy): domain Bacteria; phylum Bacillota; class Bacilli; order Lactobacillales; family Lactobacillaceae; genus Levilactobacillus; species Levilactobacillus senmaizukei. The sequence goes on along the minus strand of NZ_BCWD01000012.1, from coordinate 50,328 downwards.
ACGTCATGGTTTTCATCGAGCGATTAACCTCACTCAACGTTTTATTCATCTTTACTAAGAACATGCCAATGAAGAGGACCAAGATTAAGAATGCAATTGCTGCAATCAGGCCCGCTACTTGTCCACCGGTCATGACAACCCCTCCTTGTGCTCATTTACTTATCAATAGAATAGCATTCTCGCCGGTCACACGCAATTAAATCCCTAATTTCACGAGCAATTCCAATCTCCCTCACCCGGAACCGTCAAAGTCTGCTAAACTAGACTCTAAATACACTGAGCAAAGGAGGCTCATCCCTTGATGGACCTAGTCGCAACGTCGACCACTTCATCTAAGTGGTTTCAAAATTATCTCAATTCCTTTAGTGGCGAAAAATTTCTCCATCTGATTACCAGTCGCTTCTTGACTCTGGTCTCACTGACCCTGCTCTTCTTCGTGATTAACCTAGTCGGTAAAGCCATTTTGAACCGGAGCTTTAAGCGCTACCTGATTCCCAAATCCGGATCGAGTAACCGCGTGCAAACCATTAGTATGCTAAGCATGAATCTATTTCATTATACCATCCTATTCTTCTGGATTTACGCTCTCCTGTCCACCTTGGGGGTGCCGGTGGGCACGCTCATCGCCGGCGCCGGAATCTTCAGTTTAGCTCTAGGACTCGGGGCCCAAGGCTTTGTCAGCGATCTAGTCACTGGGATTTCCATCCTATTCGAACAGCAGCTAGACGTTGGTGATTCCGTTAAGATCGGAACGATCGAAGGAACCGTCACCAACATGGGATTGCGCACCACCCAGGTGACCAGCGCGGATGGGACAATTAATTTTATTCCCAATCGAAATATTACCATCATTTCCAACCGATCGCGTAATAACATGCACGCCACGGTCAACATTCCCATCGCGCCCACCACACCGGTGGAACAACTGCCAAGCATCATCGCCGACACCAATGCCAAGCTTTTACCGGAGCACCCTAGTGTGATTGGTGAACCGATCCTGACCGGAGTCGTCACCTTGCCAACCGGCGAGCTGGTCTATCAGGTCGTGGTGGTCGCGAAGAGCGGCAGCCAATTTACCATTCAAGCCACTTTCCTAACGGCTTACCTAAAGGCCATCCGCCAGGCCGGCATCACCCTACCCAGTCACGCCACGGTCCCCAATAAATAAACATGGGCGCCGTCACCTCATCTCTTGATGAGGTGATTTTTTTACAAAAAAGGCAACCGATAATGGTTGCCCTCTAAAAGTCCTTATGACTCAGTGTGTTCTTTTGGCGTCACATTGTATTGATCATTTAAGTTATGTGCCAGATAGTTAACGCGTTTCAAAATCTCTCGTCGGGTAATAATGCCTTGAAAGATCCCATCTTCATTGACCAGCGGCACAAACGGCTCGTCGATCATGTAATTCAAAATGGTTTCCAGCTTAGCTGGGTCGTCCACCCAGTGGTCAACGGGCAACATGGCATCCGCCACGGTGTAACGGCTCAGCTGATCGACCGCCGCACCAGGCACATGGAGTAGGCGGTCTGTAATGGCTGCCAATGAAATCATCCCTTGGAGCCGATCATCGGGATCCAGGACGGGGACACGACTGTAGCCCACTTTCGACAGGACCATCAGGGCATGTTCCAAGGTATTGGTCGCCGTCACATTGGCAACCACCTCCGCTGGAATCACGTAGCTTGCTGGATCTTCTCGTAACATCTGCTCAACAGCAGGGTCAATCATGGGTCAAGTCATCCTTTCTAGAATTGTGATCTTTGATAGACAAAAGCCAAATCGGGCACCGGTTGTCCATCTCTAGTATAATATTGAACCTTCACTTGCTGGTCGTCAACCGTTAAAAGAGCACAAGTCCCACCGAGGCGGCGAAACTCACCCCGTGGTTGACTGATACTTCCAGGATTAACAAACAAATGGCCACCCGTGACCTCGACCGCCAATTCATGGGTATGGCCAAAGAAGACGACGTCTGCCTGTTCCTCATCCGCGTGGAGGCTTAATTTGGTCAGGTCCCAGTGAACGGCATCGTAGTGGCCATGCGTCAATAACACCTTGAGGCCATCAATGGTCGGCGTTTCGACTAATGGAAATTCGCTATCGTAGTCCATATTTCCCTGAACCGCGTAGACCCCTTTGAACCAAGGATCATCGTGAGCCATTTCGGAATCGCCGCAGTGGAAGACCACGTCTGGCTGGAGCACGGTCTGCATCTTCGATAAGATATCGACATCCCCGTGGTTATCACTGATTACCAGCCATTTACTCATTGTTCAGCCTCCCACCATTCATCGAAGAGCGGTAACATGGCCGTCGTAGCTTTAGCCCGGTGACTGTGCTGATTCTTGGTTGCCAGTGGCATCTCCGCAAAGGTCAGCCGCTCACTAGGAACGTAGAATAACGGATCATAACCAAAACCATCCTCGCCACGCGGCGCGGTGAGGATCCGACCGCGAACCTCCCCCGTCGTCACCAACTGGTGACCGTTGGGCTTGCGTAGGACCAAACTCGTATGAAAGGCCGCCCCACGCTTGTCGGCGGGAACGTCCGCCAGATTGGCGAGTAGCTTGGCATTGTTCTTGGCATCATCATGGTCTCCAGCGTAGCGGGCAGAATAGATGCCTGGTGCGCCGTCTAACGCATCCACCATCAATCCGGAATCATCAGCCAAGACCGTCAATTGCGTAGCCTCAGCGACCGCTGTCGCCTTCAACGTGGCATTCTCAGTAAAAGTCTTACCCGTTTCATTGATCTGCTGCAGATCAGGGAAATCGGCCAGGGTCTTCACCGTAAAGCCCTTGGGTTCAAAAATCGCCCGAAACTCGCGGGCTTTTCCCGGGTTGTTCGTTGCTATCACCAGTGTTCGTTCCATTTTGGGTCTCCGCCTCCATCTCGCTAACCAGTCCATCTTCAGGCAAGACTCCCGACACCTTGGGCCGGTCACCTTCCCAACGGTTCCACCAACCGGCAACCTCGACCACCGGAATGATCAAAGCGACCGTTTAGCCTACCTGAAATTTTATTATCGCCTTTTTGCCAGATAGATTCAAGCAACCACTCAGTCTCAACGACCCATGGGTGATAAAAATCATTTAAGTTTCTCTGGAACCTAATTTTACCGCTAAAGTACGGTATAATAGGCCGTATAAACTATCGGATGAAGGAGTCAATAATCGTGAATAATCTATATCAGACCGTCATGAGTGACCCTGACGGCGCCCCCTACCTACCTCAATTCTTAATGCGTGATGCCCTCTTGTCAGAACTATTAGGCAATGATAAGGGTGATATCAGTTACTGGGCTGGTAAAGCGTTGGCTAGACGTTTCCCCGTTGGTAGCCCTAAGGATGCCCAGGTCTTCTTCAAACAGGCCGGCTTTGGTGACTTAACGTTACTTAAACAAACGGCCGACATGACCCAGTGGCAACTTTCCGGTGAACCCGTGAAGTTACACAAGGAACTGGATACCGCCGCTGATTTCACGCTAGAGGCCGGCTTCCTAGCCGAAATGATGGCGCAACAATTAGGGGTCCTGACTGAGGCAGAACCGATCGAGACGCCTCGGAAGCTACGCTCCAATACCGTGACGTTTGCGGTATATACCGACCCAGAAAACCTGATTCCGGACTTTGACGCCCCAATGCCGTTGACCATCGTTAATCATCATGCAACAGAAAAAGCGACTGACTAAAAATAAAAGGACGACCACCAAATGGTGATCGTCCTTTTTGCTTAACCTACACCTCTATGCTTCCAGGTATTGGTCAAGAATCTTCTTTAATTGGTCTTTTGAATGATAACCCACAATGGAGTCAACAACCTTGCCGTCTTTCTTAACCAGCAACGTTGGAATACTCATAATCCCAAATGATTGGGGTGTGTTAGGGTTTGCATCAACGTCCATCTTGTTGAAGGTCACGTTGTCCATTTCGTCAGCCAGTTGTTCAACTACTGGTGACTGCATCCGACAAGGACCACACCAAGTTGCCCAAAAGTCAGTCAACGTTACGCCATCGGCCGTGTCGGCTTCAAACGTCTTATCAGTCGTTTCTGTAACCATAAATTATTGCCTCCCTATCCAAAGTTATCATTGTCTGCAACCCATAGTCTACCAGAAATTAGCGAAATCACAACTAAGTTGCTTACAATTTATTAGCGCTACTTAAACCGTACCACGGTCGATCCATCGCCACCCGCATTGGGTGCCGAGAAGCCGAAATCCTTCACGCGTTTATTCCGCTTCAAATAGTTCGTGACCCCGGTTCGCAAGGCCCCGGTTCCCTTACCGTGAATAATCGTCACGGATGGATAGCCGGCCAATAGGGCCGAATCGATGTAGCGGTCAACCTCTTGCATCGCTTCTTCGTAACGATGTCCCCGTAGGTCCAGGGTTGGTGACATGCCACTCGATCCACTCCGCTTAACGCTGGCCCGCGGTTGTTTCTTAGACTTGGCCGGATCTTTAGTCCGTTCCAGGTCATTAACCGCAATCTTCATCTTCAAGATCCCCAGCTGAACTTCCCAGTGTTGGTCGTCTAACTGTTGCATCAAAACCCCAACCTGACCATAGGACTTCACCAAAACATTGTCACCCTTATGAAAATCGAGTTTAGCTTTCTCACGCCGCAAGACCCGGTTCTTCTTCAACTTCGTATCTTGTTGAAGGGCATTCAACGCCCCTTGGGCAGCAATCAACTCGTCTTCCTTGACCACGCTCTGGCCAGCGGCTAACTGCTTCTTACGCAGGTCCGAAATGATCTGGTTGGCCCGCTTCCGCGATTCGTCAACCAGTCGGTTCGCATCACGCTTGGCATCCAACATCAGCTGATCCTTTTGCCGTTGATACTGGTCAAATTGCTTCTGCAAGTCTTCGTGTAAGGCGGTCGTTTCCTTTAATTGCCCTTGTAAGTCGTCATAGTCGCGATCCACTCGTCGCTTCTGTTCGGTCAAATCACTAATCATGGCATTCAAGTCCTGACTGTCTTGATCCGTTAAGCCACGAGCCGCCGTGATTACCTGACTAGGCATCCCCAGTCTAGCGGCAATGTCCAAGGCATTACTCCGACCAGGAATCCCAATCAGCAAATGATACGTCGGCTGCAGGGTTTCGCCGTCAAATTCCATGCTGGCATTAATGGTCTCGGGCCGATTGTAACCATAGGCCTTTAACTCGGGATAGTGGGTCGAAGCCATCACATAGCTACCCAGCGTCCCGATCTCATCTAAAATGGCAATCGCCAAGGCGGCCCCTTCTTGAGGGTCAGTCCCGGCACCCAGTTCGTCGACGACGATCAGGCTCCGTTTATCCGCCTGCTTCAAGATTGCCACAATGTTTTCCATATGCCCCGAGAAAGTACTCAGACTCTGTTCGATCGATTGTTCATCACCGATATCCGCAAAGATATCATCGAAGACCCCGATCACACTATTCTCGTTTGCCGGAATAAATAGACCAGATTGTCCCATCAGTTGCACCAATGCCAACGTCTTCAGAGTAATCGTCTTCCCACCGGTGTTCGGACCAGTGACGATGATCGCCTTATAGTCGCGACCGATCGCAATATCATTGGCAACGACCTTATGCTGGTCAATCAACGGATGCCGAGCTTGCCGCAGGTTAACTTGATTATCCGCGGATAATTTAGGCTCCGTCGCACGCAGTTGGTGGGCATACCGTGCCTTGGCGTTAACAAAGTCCAAATGGCCCAATAACTCAGCATTTCGTAAGATTTCTTCTTGGTAGGGTTCCAGTAAGGCCGTGAGCTCGGCCAAAATTCGTTGTTCCTCATGGCGTTCATCGATTTGATTTTGCCGTAGCCGGTTATTCAGGCTCACCACCGCTTGAGGCTCGATAAACAGCGTTTGGCCGCTGGCGCTTTGGTCATGCACGATCCCACCGAAGCGTTGTTTATACTCGGCACGAACGGGGATCACATAACGATCGTCACGAATTGTCACAATGGTTTCGCTTAAATACTTGGCATCCTTACCCCGGGTGTACTGGTCCATCATGGAACGAATGGCCGCCTCCGTTTGGGTAATGTGTTGTCGAATCAATTTCAAGGCCGGTGACGCCTCATCAGTGATATGGCCGTCACCCTCCAATGAAGTTCGCAACCGCCGCGTCACATCTGGTAAGGTCACCAGACCCTTCACGACTCGGTCCAAGCGCCGAAGTGTCAGTTCACGTTCCGCCAGATCGGCAAAGAACTTGGCCACCGAAGCCGTGGTCCACAGGACCCGACTAATCTGCGCCAATTCCAGGCCGTTTAAGGCCGCCTCCATGGCCAAACGGTGCAGATGTGGCCGAATATCATCGAGCTTAGGCAGCGGAATACCACTCTCTAAGCGATAAATATCCGCCCCATCCTTAGTTTCATCCAACCACTTCTGTAAGTGATCGGCATTAGAGGTCGGCTGGAGTTCATTCAACTCATGCTGACCGGCGGCCGACACCAAGAACCCCCGCAGGACCTGCTTAATGCGGTCATATTCCATAATTTTTAAAGTTTTCTGATTCATCAGCTTCTCCTCTCGCTGACTGACGGGGCTAATGACTTACTTCAGCCACCAGTGGTGGATCTCGGTCGATAAGACCGGGGTCTTTTTGACAATCCACTGAGCAACCGGGGCCGTGTCATAGCGCCGTTGAAAAGAGTCAATTGGTAATAAGATTAATAGATTCAAAATAATAAAGACAACCACGTAACGGATTACGAGATTAATCGTTCCACCCAATAAGGCGTTAACTTGATGCAGCACCGGAATACGGGTAATCCGATTCACCCGGCGGGCAAAGTGGCGAACAATAAAGTACCCGATCGTCAGGATGCTCGAAAAGACCAACCCATTCAAAAAGAAGGCCCCAGCATCGTTCGCTGCCACCGTGCCGGCGGACTGATTCAGCTGGGTCCCGCCGGAGAACATCCCACTGATACCACTGGCTAACGGTTGCGCCACGACCCGAGCAATCAGCCAAACGGCCAAGTAACCAATGGTGGTCAAAGCCTGTAAAACCAATCCCCGCCGGTAGCCCCGCCAGAATCCCCAGGCCAACACCAGGATGATACCTATATTCAATAACACGCTACTTGGTTTCCTCTGTGGACGCGTCTGAAGTAGATTCCGTGTCGTTAGCGGCCTTCAGCTTTAATTGGTCAGAAACAGCATTAAAAGCCATTAGAATGGCCGCGTCTTCCTTAGACATGTTTGGTGACAGCTTTTTAAGCTGTGAATATTGTTCATTTAGTACCGTGGTCACAGCCCGCATGTGCTCGTCCGTGGCCTGGCCAACAATCGTGTACGTCTTACCCGCAATGACGGCCTTAAACCGGTGGGTGTTTTCAGTCATTTTTTCTTCCCCCTGTTAGACACAATGCCTTATTTTAACATTAAACGAGCCATTCGCCCACGCTTTGAGCGTACAAAAAAGGACGGAATTCCTTCCGTCCTTTCTCGTTTTAAACTAGTCCTTCTTGCCGGCGTTAGGATCAATGGTCCCATCAGCTAAGAAAGTGTTCAATACGGATTCAACCATATCCCATTCGTCATCGGATTCAATCAGTTGGAGATCGCCACCGGAAGGGTTAGCTGGATCATCGTCTGCTGGTAAGGCATATGCTTGAATATCAACCTCTTCATCATCGCTCTTGCCAGATGGGTAAATCAAGATGTATGACTTACCGAAATCATCGGATTCAAACGTGAATAAAACGTCGTATAATTCTTCGTTACCGTTTTCGTCTACTAAAGTAATTTGTTCTTGGTCTTCGTTCATGGGAAACCTCACTTTTCTCGGGTTAATTTTCCGTGCCGATCTAAATAGTTCTGCAGGATTAACCCGGCTGCTAATTTATCAATCACGCGCTTGCGCTTTTTCCGAGATGTGTCGGCTTGTTCAACCAACATACGCTCGGCCTCAACCGTTGTCAACCGTTCGTCTTCGAAGTCAACGGGTAAATGAAACCGGTCCGTCAACATTTGACCATAACGTTGTGAAGCCTCCGCTCTAGGTCCCAGAGTATTATTCATATTCTTAGGAAGGCCTACAACAAATCCTCCAACCTCGTGGCTAGCGACCAATTCGCCAACCCGGTCTAAACCAAAGACCTCTTCGTCTTCGTTAATGCGGATGATTTCAATCCCCTGAGCCGTCCAGCCCAAAGCATCACTGATCGCAATCCCAACGGTTCGCGACCCGACATCTAATCCCATTAACTTCATGAAGGCTTCACCGGTCCATTCTGGTTCAGATAAAACCGAACCAATTCTTCAATGATTTCGTCGCGCTCGTGCTTACGAATTAAGTTCCGGGCATCGTTGATGCGCGGAATATATGCAGGATCGCCTGATAGTAGGTAACCGACAATCTGATTAATGGGATTATAACCCTTTTCTTCTAGTGCTTGATAAACCGTTACCAGTGTATCATGAACATCTTTGGGTTGATTAGCACCAAAGTCGAAATACATCGTTTTGTCTAATGAACTCACTATAAAACACCCCCGCACTTCCTCATTTAGTCTCAATTCTACCTGATCGCTTGTGAAACTACAACGGCCCCTCCACAATTTAATCTATTCGTAATACACCAGATTAGTCTTGTGCTTCAAGCCATGTCGTTGCCGCTGTCATTGCATCTGGCAGGCCTGTCGGGTTCTTCCCACCGGCCTGGGCCAAGTTAGGACGACCACCGCCACCACCATCGATCTTCGGTGAAATGGCCTTGATTAGGTCACCAGCCTTAACTTGCTTCTGCTTATCAGCACTGACCGCTACGATCAAGTTGGCCTTGCCATTCACTTCGGCACCCAATACTAACACATCAGACAAGGCCTGTTCACGCCATTTGTCTGCCAATGCCCGCAATTGGTCCATCTTGGAAACCTGAACGGTCCCGCTGATGAGACGGTAATTGCCCGCCGTCGTGACTTGGTCAAAGACGGAGTCGGCTTCTTGACTAGCTAACTTGCCTTCTAGTTCCGCCTGCTTTTGTTGTAGTGCCTTGACCTGAGCTTGTAAAGCCTGTACCCGAGCCTCGGTATCTGTCACTTGGTTAACCTTCAGGTCATGACCAATCGCTTGGAGAATGTTGTCATGATCATGCAAGTAGTTGTAGGCTGCAGCCGAAGTCACGGCTTCAATCCGTCGAACACCGGCACCAACCCCCGCTTCGGAAACAATCTTGAACAAGCCAATTTCATTGGTGTTCTTGACGTGGTTCCCACCACAGAACTCAGTGACGAAATCCCCAGCACTAACCACCCGAACGACTTTGCCATATTTTTCGCTAAACAGGGCAATTGCGCCCATCTTCTTAGCGGATTCAATATCCGTTTCCACCGTGGTAACGGGCAGTTCCGCAAAGATCTTCTCGTTGACGATGGCTTCCGCCTTCGCCAAATCGGCTGGATCAACCTGACCAAAATGGGTGAAGTCAAAGCGCAAGTAGTCCCCTTCAACTAAGGAGCCGGCCTGTTGGGTGTGTTCACCAAAGACTTCACGAAGCGCTTTGTCCAATAAATGGGTCGCCGTATGGTTCTTCTCAACCTTGCTATGGAACTTTTGGTCAACGACTAACTTGTAAGTGGTGCCTTTCTTCATTGGGGCTACCACGTCAAGTGTATGCAGGTTTTGACCGTTAGGCGCATGCTGAACGTCGGTGACGTGGGCAACAACGTTGCCAGCCTCATCCAAGATATTCCCCTTGTCGGCCACTTGACCACCCATTTCGGCGTAGAACGGCGTTTGGGCAAACATGGCTTGCGCGACACCACTCGTGACGTCGTCGGCTAACTTGTCGTCAACCACTAACTCCGTCATGGCACTCTCAGTCGTCAGTTGCGTGTAGCCCACGTATTCGCTAGGCGTCTTAACATTGATCAGCAGATCATGTTGTAAGCCCATCGCCGTTTGCTTGCCCCGGGCGTTCCGGGCCCGGTCCTTTTGCTTTTGCATTTCAGCCTTAAAGCCTGCTTGGTCGACCGTAATGCCTTGGTCGTCCGCATACTCTTCTGTTAGTTCAACCGGGAAACCATACGTGTCATAAAGTTTGAAGGCATCGGCACCATCGATTTGGGTACCGCCCTGTTTCTTCAAGTCGGCAATGACGCTGTTCAACAGATTCAAGCCACCATCAAGGGTTTCACCAAACCGATCCTCTTCGGAACGGATGATCTTGGCAATGTAGTCTGCCTGCTTCAAGACATCAGGATAGTAGGATCGCATGATCTTGCCAACGACCGGCACTAATTGGTCCAAGAAGGCCCCTTGAATGCCTAACTTTTGGCCATTCACAATAGCTCGCCGAATCAAGCGCCGGATCACGTACCCCCGACCTTCATTACTTGGCATGGCACCGTCACCGATGGCGAAGGTAATCGCCCGCGCATGGTCGGCAATGACCTTGAAGGCCACGTCGTCTTCCTGGTTTTCCCCGTAGGTCTTACCATCGCTGAGCTCAGCGGTCTTTTCGATAATTGGTAAGAAGAGGTCGGTTTCAAAGTTGGTCTTCGCATTTTGGAAAATGGAAACGGCCCGTTCGAGCCCCATCCCCGTATCAATGTTTTTACGAGGCAACGGCTTGTAGGTCCCATCTGGTTCGTGGTTAAACTGCGAGAAGACGATGTTCCAAACTTCCAGATAGCGTTCGTTTTCACCGCCAGGATAGTTTTCTGGATCGTCATCGGCCAGATTGTTGAAAGCTTGACCACGGTCATAGAAGATTTCGGAGTCGGGACCTGAAGGGCCTTCACCAATGTCCCAGAAGTTATCCTCAACCGCAATGATGTGGTCAGGCGCAACGCCGGCAGCCTCCCAATCGGCCTTGGCGTCCGTATCCTTAGGGTAAACCGTCATGTACAGCTTGTCCGGATCCCAGGCAAACCAGTCGGGTGAGGTCAGTAATTCCCAGGCCCAGGTGATGGCTTCCTTCTTGAAGTAATCCCCAACCGAAAAGTTCCCCAACATTTCAAACAACGTGTGGTGACGAGCCGTCTTCCCCACGTTTTCAATATCATTGGTCCGGATACTCTTCTGTGAACTGGTCATCCGTGGATTCTCGGGCACAACTTGACCAGAGAAATACTTCTTCATCGTAGCAACCCCGGAATTAATCCAGAGTAAGGACGGGTCGTCCTTAGGAACCAGTGACGAACTGGGTTCGATTGCGTGACCCTTCGACTTAAAAAAGTCGAGATACATTTGCCGAATTTGGCTACTTGATAGCTCTTTCATCTCGTAAAAACCTCCAAAAAATGTCAAAAACACCGTTGCCCGTAAAGACGCCGAAGCGCGGTACCACTTTACTTGCAACGATGTTTTAATCGTTAACCTCTTAAACTCATAACGCTGAGTCGCGATGTGACTGAGGGAGCGCCCACCAACTAACGAATCGTTTTTCACAACAGCCAAAACGTTTCTGAAAATCGCCAACTGGGGGTATATCCTCGAAAGATATTTAATTGTCCATTCAAAATTATAGGTGGCTAACCGGCCCTTGTCAATTCCAAAGGTCACTCAGTTTAACCGGGCAGCCGAACGTATTCAGCCACGCCAGAAACGGACTATTTATAGCGGTCAGAATCGCGTTTCCGCCGCTTTCGTTCGTTGCGGGCACTCTGTCGAGCAGCGATCCGCTTCTCTTGGTCCTTCTTGGCGTGAATGGCCTGCTTAATTTGATGCTTGTAACCCGGCTTAATCTTCTTTTTCTTCTTCATGACCATCCCAATTAAGGTTGGGTCGAGCTTAGCGGTACTCTTAACCCGCTTAGTCCGCCGGTTCCGGTCATAGGAATCAACAATTTCGCCATTACTGATTCGCTTAGGTTGGAACTTAATGCCCATCTTTTCGATTTCAGTAATCTTACGCTCTTCGTCGGGTGAGTACAGGGTGATCGCCGTTCCTGGCATCCCCTGCCGGCCAGTTCGGCCGACTCGGTGAATGAAGAAGTCAAGATCTTCTGGAATGTCATCGTTGATGACGTGGGAAACTCCTTCGATGTCAATTCCCCGAGCAGCCAAATCGGTGGCCACGACAAATTGATATTGCAGGTTCTTCACTTCACGCATGACCCGCTTTCGCTCACGAGGCTTAATTCCCCCGTGAATCATAGCAACCTTTAATCCTTGAGCCTTTAAGAAGTCGTTAATCTGTTCAACTCGCGTCTTCGTGTTGGCAAAGATTAAGACCAGATAAGGTTCACCCATCGTAATTAATTGGTAAATCAATTGATTACGATTTTGACCCTTGGTGGAAATCAACCAGTTGTCAATGGTGGAACTAATCACCGTCGCCGTTGGGATTTCTTCAATGACCGGATGATTCATATACTTTCGTAAGAATGGATCCAACCGTTGCGGGATCGTCGCGGAGAACACCATCATTTGCAGTTGCTTAGGCATCCGGCCGGCGATCTTGTCAACTTGGTCCAAAAAGCCAAGGTCCAACGTCATGTCGGCTTCATCAACCACGAACTGACGGGTCGTATGCACATCCAAGGCTTGGTCCTGAATTAAATCCAGTACCCGACCGGGTGTCCCGATAACGAGCTGGGGCTGGTAATGATGCAACTTTGCGACCTGCCGCTGCTTATCGGTTCCCCCAACGTAGTTCCCAATCCGAATCTCAAAGGGCGCCTCAGCGGCTAACTGTTCTGCCGCAGTTCGAATCTGGTAAGCCAGTTCCCGACTAGGAGTCGTGATCACCGCCTGGACCTGGTTCTCTGAAGTTAGTTGGTTAAAAATGGGCAGTAAGAACGTATGCGTCTTACCACTCCCCGTCTGGGACTGGCCCACGACGTCTTTTCCGGAAGCAATTACCGGAATCAACTTCTCTTGCACCTTGGTTGGCGTGGTGAAGTTAATCTTTTGCAGCGCCGTCATAATATACGGCTGCAAGTTGAATGCTTTAAAATCTACGGTCATTCATTTTCTCCTTTATCGCTAGCCACTAACTCGTCGAGCTCGTGGATAACCTGGTCAATCTCGGCTTGATCGTGCGCAGTCGCGCCACTGGCCAAAGCATGGCCGCCACCACCGTGGTGCTTGGCTAGGTCGTTGATGGAAGGTCCCTTCGACCGCAAACGAATGCGGAAGGTATGGTCCTTAGCTTCAACGAAGATCGCCCACGCCACAACGGTGGTAATCTTACCTGGTAACGGGACAATTGCCGAGGTCGAATCCTTCGCTGCCAATCCAAAAGACTCGACAATTTCGTCGGTCAGCTTCAGAAAGGCGGCACCACTCGGTAAAATCTCTAGGTTCTGGTACAAATAAGCTGATAATCGCGCAAGGGCTGGCGTAATCTCATCCTCGGCCTGATTAACGGCCGTCGCTGAAAAGTTATACGTCAACAGTTTCCCGGCCACCGCTAGGGTATTGGCCGAGGTTGCCGGATACATAAACCGCCCGGTATCACCAACAATGCCGGCATATAGTAGTCGTGCCGCATCGTCAGGCATCGTTAAGTCGGTTGTGTTGACGGCAAACCAATCGTAAATAATCTCCGAAGTGCTGGACGCTTGGTCCAGGACCCACTGGAGATCACCGAAGGCATCGTCATTGGGATGGTGGTCAATCTTAATCACCGATTTACCAGTCTGCCACCGTTCGTCGTCCACTCGTGGTTGGTTGGCCGTATCGACCACAATTACCAAGGCGTCCCGATACATGTCGTCGGCAACGTCCTGATCCGCTTGCCCCATCCAATCAAATCCCGGATAGTGCTTGCCAACCGCGAGAACGGTTTTATCGGGAAAACTAGCTCGCAGAATCCCTCTTAAGGCCAGTTGGGCCCCGATACAATCGGGATCCGGTCGTTGATGCCGATGAATAATAATCGTTTGTGCTGCTTTGATTTTATCTAAAATGGCGGTTTCAATTGCCATGAGCTCCACCCGTTTTCTATCCGATTTTTTCGACTTAGCCGCGTCGATACCGCGTTTTAGTATACAAGTTTTACGGCTTAATATCAAAGAAAGTCTGCTATTTCCGGCGATCATCGTCAAATAACGGCAATTTTAAATTCTCAAATGTTTGTGGGGCTAATCCAGTAATCGTGATTCCCAGGAGTCGAACCTGCTCCCCATCCTCCGCCACGCTGTGGTAGAGTTCCAGGGCCAGATCGTAATAGATTTGCGGATCGTTGACTAAAAACTCCGTTTGGGTCACTCGCTTCGTCACGGTATGAAATTCACTGTCCCGGAACTTCAAGACCAGTGTCTTGCCGTGACGCTGCTTCTTGCGCACCGTCGTCGCCACCAACTTAGCCAAATATTGGAGCTGGTTCTCAACCTCTCCCTGCGTGGTCAGTGGTGGCCCATACGTCCGCTCCTTGCCAATCGACTTACGCTCCCGCTGATACTCAACCGGTCGTTCGTCGATCCCCCGCACTCGCTGATACAAGATGTACCCAAACTTGCCAAAATCATGAATCAATTCCAACTGGCTGCGTTTGAACAGGTCGGCCCCGTTCTGAATGCCCAACTCATGCATCTTGGGAACCGTTTTCTTCCCGACACCACGGAACCGTTCGATCGGCAATGCCATCAAGAAATCATGCGCATCTTCCGGTAAGATGATGCACACCCCGACTGGCTTGCGAAAATCTGAGGCTTCTTTGGCTAAAAATTTACTATAGGAGATCCCGGTGGAACACGTCAGATGGGTCTGATCAAAAATCTCTGCCTGAATGGCATGGGCGATCTGCACCGCCGAGTGTAAGTGCTTTTTATTTTCCGTTACATCCAGATACGCTTCATCAAACGCCACCGGTTCAATCTTATCCGTGTATTCATGAAAAATGGCGTGAATCTGGTCGGAAACCTGGCGATACAACGGGAAGTTTGGCGGCTGAAAGAGGGCATTGGGCGCCAACTTCAGGGCCTCATTAGCATTCATCGCCGAATGAACCCCGAGTTGACGGGCCTTATAGTTGGCCGTCGTCACCACCCCTCTACCCCCAGTCTTCCGGGGATCTTGGGCGATGATCAGCTGACGGCGTTTGAGTTCGGGATTCTCGCGTTCCTCAATTGAGGCATAGAAGGCATCCATGTCGACATGGATAATCTTGCGTTGCGTAAATTGTTCTGGAACCAACGATCTCCCCTCCTCCAGGCTTATTTTGTAAGTAAATTATACCCGAACGTTCGTTTGTTAACAATTACTGTGGCACAAAAAAACGGCCCCTAAGGGTCGTTCTAATCGATCATTTACTTTGTGGGATCGTCCGTGGCATCGGCTTCACTATCGCTAGCTTCACTGTCGACCGTTTCACTGGCTTCACTGTCGGCTTCGTCCTTAGTTTCAGGTTCGAGCGCCGCAGTTGGGGCTGGTGCGGATACCGTTGAGATGGCCCGTAGGTCGAAGACCAGGTAAATGCCATCACAATCAAGCGTAACCGTCTTGTCGGTTTGGTTAACTTCATCAACAACACCGTGCAAGCGACCAATGGTGATCACGTGGTCACCCTTCTTGATTTGACTAACCATTTGTTGATGCTTCTTTTGTTGCTTTTGTTGTGGCCGCAACATGAAGAAATACAACAGGAACAAGAAAATAATTAAGATGAATAATGACGAATTATTTTGAAATGGATTGGCCATGGCGACGATTAAAGTATTAAACACTTTTGGTTCACTCCTTCATAAGTTATCTACTGGACAACTTTACCAGAATCTAAGGGATCCGTCCAATTATTTCTGGAATTTCTAAAGATGTTCGGGCTTTCGCATCCGATTCAAAAAAGCGGTGTCATCTTCACTCACTCGCCAATGACCCTAAACACCCAAAACGAAAACCGCAAGTCCTGTGGAACTTTCGGTTTTCACTTTTGATTAATATCTGGTCGCTGACGACCAAGATGCGCATAGCCTGCGGCCGTGACAACCCGTCCCCGAGCGGTACGTTTCAGATATCCCCGTTGCAACAGATAGGGTTCATACATGGCAGCCACCGTCTCGGTCTCTTCACCAACATTGGCTGCCAACGTGTTGAGCCCAACTGGCCCGCCGTTGTAGTAGTCAATCATCGTGGTCAGCAACTTAATGTCCGTCGCATCGAGTCCCGCGGAATCTACCCGCAAGAGCGAAAGTGCATGGTCCACAATAGCCAGGTCAATGGCGGTATGGTCAGGTGAGACCTCGGCGAAGTCCCGAATTCGCTTCAGCAGACGGTTGGCAATTCGGGGGGTCCCCCGCGATCGTAAGGCAATCTCATGGGCTCCCTCGATGGCAATCTTCGTGTGGAAAATATCCGCCGACCGAGAAACGATCTCCTGCAAATCCGCCGTCTCATAATAAGCCATGTGTTCGACAATCCCAAAGCGATCCCGCAACGGCGCCGACAGCAACCCAGCCCGAGTGGTGGCACCAATCAATGTGAATGGTGGCAACGGGAAATGTACCGGATGGGCCGTGGGTCCTTGTCCCACCACAATGTCGATATAGAAGTCTTCCATCGCCGAGTACAACATTTCTTCAACGACTTTAGGTAGGCGGTGAATTTCATCGATAAAGAGAATATCACCCGGTTGCAACTCGTTTAATAATGCCACTAAGTCCCCGGGCTTCTCGATTGCGGGGCCACTCGTGGTCCGAATCTGTACACCCATCTCGTTGGCAATGACCATCGCTAACGTCGTCTTCCCAAGACCAGGTGGTCCGTATAGAAGCACATGGTCTAGCGATTCTTCTCGTTGTTTAGCCGCTTGAATATAAACGCCCAACTCATGTTTGATGGGTGCCTGCCCAATGTACTGAGCCAGTGTCTGGGGACGTAAGGACTTCTCGACCGAATCCTCCTGGTCATCCGATGGTTCTGGTGAAACTAACCGTTCGTCATCGTCCATTGTCTCGTCTCCTTCCCACTATTTCGTCAACAATCGTAAGCCTTCGCTTAGATAATCATTCGTTGTTTTACCCGTAAACTTACGGAGTTGTGGTGTGATCTTCTTAACTGCGGTCTCCCGATAACCTAACGCCCCTAAGGCTGCTAACGCGTCGGCCAGCTCAGAATTGTCTGGCACATCGGGAACCGTTTCCGGCGTAAATAGCTCGCCTGCCGCACTGGGCGCCAAGTCATCGAGCTTGTTTTGCAAGTCAAGCACGATCTGGCCAGCCGTCTTTTTCCCCACACCAGGGAACTTGGTCAAGAATCCCACATCATTGGTCTTAATGGCCACCAGCAGTCCTTGATGGTCAGGGTTGGCGAGAATTGCCAGGGCACTCTTCGGCCCAATACCATTCACGTTGATCAGCTTCAAAAATAATTGTTTTTCCGCAAAATCAACGAACCCATATAGGGTTTGAGCGGTATCACTCACGGCCTGATACACATAGATCGTCGTGGGATCATCACTGACCTGGTAACGATAGGGATTGGCCGTATTGACCAAATAACCCACGCCACCCACGTCAACAACCACGTGATCGGGATATACTGCGGTAATGACACCGCGAAGGTATTCATACATCGGTTAAATTAGCTCCTTTAAATAAAACATACGTTTGCTTTTACAAATTGTACCACACTGGCACCGCAAACTGGAAGCCTAGGCCTCACTCCAATCATCCCCGCTATGATGGGGATCTTGAATCCGCTTGAAGAGCTTCTCCAGATCTTGATCCGTAAAGTGCACCAATACCGGCCGCCCATGGGGACAGTTGAAGGGATTCTCAGCTGTTGCCAACTTCTTTAACAATGCACGTGCCTGCTGATCATCCAGGTGGTGGTTAGCCTTAATGGCCCGCTTACAACTCATCATGATCGCCGTCTTCTCACGGAAGGCCGCTACCGAAATCTTACCGTCCTTCAACACCCAGTCCACCATTTCCTTAATAGTATCGGTCTCTTGACCAGCCTTGAACCAGGTTGGGTGCTCGTGAACAATCAGGCTGTTGGGCCCAAAGGATTCCAAATGAATCCCGACACTGGCCAATGTTGGCAAATGGTCGTTTAAGGCCAGAATGTCCGTGGTCGGGTAATCTAAAACGATGGGTACCAATAATTTCTGCTCATCATCGCTCACCTCACCAATGGCTTGCCGATAATACTCGTAATTTACCCGTTCCTGAGCGGCATGTTGGTCCACCAAATACAGGCCATCGTCCGCTTCCGCTAACAAATAAGTCCCGTGAACCTGGCCCAAATATCTGAGCTCTGGAAACCGCTGTGCAGGTACTGGTTCCGGTTCTAGCGACTCGGGGGCTGGGTCGGTCACGATCGGGGCCTGACCCAATGGTGCAAAAGCCGGTTCGGAACGATAACGCTGGTCAAAGTCCTGAACCGCTGGCAGCTTAAGATCCGTTCGTTGCCGAATCATCAAGGGCTCAACCGGCACCGTGCTAGGGGCAGTCATTGGTTGTGGCCCGGCTGTGGTCGTTGCGGATGACGTTGGTCGCGCCGACTTTACCTCCGGCTGGGCAACTGACGGCGCCGAATGGGTAGGCGTCGACGTCACGTGCGGTGCTTCGTATTTCGTTGATGCCTCATTCAACGCCATCGTCAGTTGATCCGCTGTCGCCCTTTCCCGATGACGAACTGGCGCCTCATCGGCCACGTCTGGAATCAGATTTTCCTGAGCAAGGCGTTTGAATACAGTCTCTTGAATTAACTGGGTCAACTCCGGTTCTTGACTAATACGAACTTCCTGCTTCGTCGGATGGACGTTGACGTCCACCAACACCGGATCCATCTGAATGTCCAACACGGCAATCGGATAACGCCCCACCATCAGCTTCGATCCATAACCAGCAATCAAGGCCTTACTCAACTGAAAGTTGTGAATATACCGGCCATTTAACAATAGTGAAATGTATTGGCGACTGGCCCGCGTTAGCTCTGGCAGACTCACATACCCTTGGACCGTGAAATCTGGGTTCTTTCCTTGAATCGCCACCATCTTGCGGGCGGTCTGTACGCCATAGATGCCAGCGATCACTTGCCGCAGGTCACCTCGTCCGGTGGTACGCGTTAACTCGCGGCCATCATGGACCAGGGAAAACGCGACGTCGGGATAGCTCAAGGCCAACCGGTTCACAATATCTGTAATGCGAGAAAGTTCGGTTGCCGGTGACTTCAAATACTTCAATCGTGCCGGAACATTACCAAATAAATCCTTCACGGTAATCGTTGTCCCCTTACGGGCGGCAGCAGCCGTGTGCGTGATAATCTGGCCCCCCACATTGTGGATCAAGGTGCCGACATCCCCGGTCGAGGTTGCCATGGTCACGTCGGCTACCGAGGCAATACTAGGTAGCGCTTCACCACGAAACCCTAGGGACTTGATCCGAAAGAGGTCCCGGCGGTCGGTAATTTTACTGGTCGCATGACGCTTGAAGGCCATCTCCGTATCCTCATCGGCAATACCATCCCCGTCATCAACGACCATGATCCGCTTCAGACCGGCCTCTTCAACCGTAATATCAATCTGGGTACTGTTAGCATCAATCGCATTTTCAACCAGCTCCTTAACCACCGAAGCTGGACGCTCAACGACTTCTCCAGCCGCGATTTGGTCAGCTAAAACGGAGGCTAATTCATGAATTTTGGCCATGCACACGGCTTCCTTTCTTCGTTACTTACTCAACTTTTGTTGCCACTTATAAACTTCATTCATCACAGCCATTGGGGTCATCCCCATCAGATTCAGGCCGGAGATCTGCTGGAGCACCTTGGCTTGAGCCGGTGTCAGATCGGCCGCATCACCGAAGAGCGAGAGTTGTTCGTCAACTGGTGTCGGTGCCGACTCACTCGCAGCAGGTGCGGTCGTTGGCGTCGCAGCTTGTGGCGTTACCGGTGTTATTTCCGGTGCGGTCGTTGGTGCGGACAACTTTGGGGCCTCTTGATCGGCAGCCTCCTCTAAGTCTTGCAGAATGACTTCCGCTCGACCCAATAGGCTGTTAGGCATTCCCGCCAACTTGGCCACGTGAATCCCATAGGACTTATCCGCCGGACCGGGCTGCATCTGATGTAAGAAGACCAGATCGCCATCACGCTCCACCGCGCCGACATGAACATTTTTCAGTTCCTTAAGGGTATCTGCGAGCGCCGTCAACTCATGATAGTGAGTGGAAAACAGGGTCTTGGCATGGACCCGGTTATGAACATACTCGATGATAGCTTGCGCCAAGGCCATCCCATCATAGGTGGCGGTCCCTCGACCAATCTCATCAAACAGGATTAGGCTATTGGCCGTAGCGTTACTCAATGCCCGGTTGGCCTCCTGCATTTCAACCATGAAGGTACTCTGTCCAGAAATCAAATCATCAGCGGCGCCAATTCGGGTGAAAATCTGGTCGAAGATTGGCATCTCTGCCGCCTCAGCGGGGACGAAGCACCCCATCTGAGCCATGATCACGGTCAGTGCTAACTGCCGCATGTAGGTACTCTTCCCAGACATGTTCGGCCCGGTAATCAGGAGAATATTAGTGTCTGGGTCCATAGTAACGTCGTTAGGAACATAGGTCTGACGCCCCAGGACTTTTTCAACCACCGGATGACGTCCCTGAGTAATTTTCAAATTATGGCCGGCAACCAACTGAGGCTGAACGAAGTGATAATCTTCGCTGACCACGGCAAAACTTTGAAAGACATCCAAGCTGGCAATAATGGCGGCGAGTTTCTGTAGCCGCCCAATCGCCGTTTTCACCTGTTCTCGAAGCGTTACAAATAACTGATACTCTAACGCCACGGATTTCTCCTCGGCCTCAAGAATCAGTCGCTCCTTTTCTTTTAACTCCGGCGTCGAGAAGCGCTCGGCATTCGCCAACGTTTGTTTCCGTTCATATCGATCCGTTGGCAACTTATCAAGGTTAACCTTGGTAACCTCGATGTAGTAGCCAAAAACATGATTATAACCAATCTTCAGGTTATTAATACCGGTGACTTCTCGCTCGTGCGCTTCCATCTCAGCTAACCAATTCTTACCGTGACGCATGGCATCCCGATACTCATCGA
The DNA here is from genome assembly GCF_001592085.1 of Levilactobacillus senmaizukei DSM 21775 = NBRC 103853. Taxonomy (GTDB): domain Bacteria; phylum Bacillota; class Bacilli; order Lactobacillales; family Lactobacillaceae; genus Levilactobacillus; species Levilactobacillus senmaizukei. The sequence continues at coordinate 29,371 of NZ_BCWD01000012.1, read as the reverse complement.
GTTGGGCGTTAAACCCATCACGAATCACGCCACCATCAGCCACGGACAGGGGCGGTTCCGGTACGATTGCGGCCCGAATGGCATCGGCAACATCGCTCACCGGATCGAGATTTTGGAGCAGCGATTTGAAGATCGGATCACCCAGCTCCTCAATCGTGTGCTCAATCTGAGGAACCTGTTCCAACGACGTCTGTAACTGGATCAAGTCCCGACCGTTGACGCTGCCAAAGGCCACCCGGCCAGCCAGTCGTTCCAAGTCATAGACCTTCACCAATTCTTCCTGCAAGTTACTCCGCTCAAAGTAGTGTTCCAGCAAGGCGGCCACCTTGCTTTGACGATCTTCGATGGCCCCCCGGTCGATTAAGGGGCGGTCTAGCCACTGTTTCAGTAGCCGGCCCCCCATAGCTGTCTTGGTTTCATCCAACAGCCAAAGTAAGGTTCCGGATTTCTTCTTGGTCCGCAGGTTCTGAGTGATTTCCAAATTCACCTGGGAGGAATGGTCCATCTTCAGGAAAGAAGCGGGCTCGTAAGCCACTGCCCGTTGCAGGTGCGCCAAGCTCCGCTTCTGGGTTACCGTGACATAGGTCACCAACAACCCCACCACTTGTTTCAAAGTTGCCGTGTTCAAATCTTGTTCAACATAGCTGACTTCGGCACTGCCTTGGACATCATCTTGATGGGAAATTAGCATCCCCAGCTGTCGTAACCGATCCAGGAAGTCATCCGCGATGGTGTCATCCACCACGACTTCCTTCGTTTGCAGGCTCATGAGCTCATTGACCACCATATCTAAATTGGTCATTTGGGCGGCCTTCAACTCACCGGTCGAGAGATCAGTATAGGCCAATCCAAATTGCTTTTGCGCTGGCATCGTCAGCGCCGTTAAGTAGTTATTGCGCTTGGCACCAGCAGCTCCGGTATCGGTCTGAGTCCCGGGTGTCACCAGTTGAATGACCTCCCGTTTAACCATCCCCTTAGCCAATTTGGGGTCCTCCATTTGTTCACAAATAGCGACCTTATAGCCTTGATCAACCAAGATATCAATATAATTTTGAACCGCCTTGTGCGGCACACCACACATCGGGATGGGATTCTTTGCGCTATGGCTCCGCGTTGTCAGGGTCAACTCCAGCAGTTGTGACCCCTTTACCGCATCCTCGTTAAACATCTCATAAAAGTCTCCGAGCCGATAAAATAGAAAGGCATCGGGATACTGGTCTTTAATCTTTTGATATTGCACCATCATTGGCGTCAAGTTAGCTTTCGTCATGAAAAATGGGTCATCCTTCCGTTATCGTTAGGCCTGGTAGGGGTGTTGTGGACTGATTAGAATGGGGTGAATGCTGCTAGCATGCCCGGTTTTATCGTTCAAGTCGAGCACCGCCCCTGACAACAGGCCGGGGCCAACTTCCTGCACCGTGTAGCGCGTTGGTCGCTGGTTCTCAAATCGTTCAATCACGCTGTCGGCCTGCATTCCAAGCACACTGTCGGCGGGGCCAGTCATACCAGCCTCTGTCATAAATGCCGTTCCACCGGCAAGCACTTGGGCATCGCTCGTCTGAACGTGGGTATGGGTGCCGACAACCGCTGATAATTGACCATCATACCGCATGGCAAAAGCCCGCTTCTCACTCGTGGTTTCAGCATGGAAATCAACGAAGACAAAGTCGGTATCTAACTCCGGCAACAGAGATTGCATCTTGGCAAACGGATCGTCCATGGGATTCATGAAGACCCGACCTTGCATATTCACCACCGCTAACGTCTGCTGGTTCACCTTAACCTTCGTCCAGCCTTGACCCGGTGCGTTCCCAGGAAAATTGGCGGGCCGAACCAGACGCTTGGCACTACCAATAAAATCATAGAGCTCGGCATTATCCCACGTGTGGTTCCCCATCGTGACCACGTCGGCCCCATCCTTCAGCAATTGTTTATAAATATTTTGACTGATTCCCCGGCCCACTGGCGTGGAGTTTTCACCGTTCACAATGGTGACCTGGGGCTTCAAGTCTCGTTTCAACTGTGGCAGGTATTCATGAATCATGTCCTGGCCAATATTTCCCACGACGTCACCAACAAAAAGAATTCGCATGATCGTTCCCCTATCTTAAAACCGCGTTGGGTTCCATATTGTTGCCCACTGGTCTATTAAATACTTTCTATTTTACCATGCTTTAACCTTTGACGACGTAAAAAAGCTAGAACCAAATGGCCTAGCTTCTCTGTCTTACTTTGCATATTCAACTGACCGAACTTCACGAATGACCGAAACCTTGACGTGACCTGGGTAATCCAGATCATCCTCAATCTGTTTCTTGATGTCTCGTGCCAAAACAACAGCATCCGTGTCGGAAATCTTTTCTGGCCGCACGATGACTCGTACTTCACGCCCCGCTTGAATGGCAAAACTATGGTCAACGCCATCAAAGGCATTGGCAATCGTTTCCAATTTATCCAAACGGTGAATGTAGCTTTCCAAGGAGTCAGACCGTGCACCTGGACGAGTAGCTGAAATTAAATCAGCAGTCCCGACCAGTTCCGCAATCACAGACTGTGGTGCCGTTTGATCTGCTTGAGCCGCGATGGCATTCACGACAACTGAGCTTTCACGATATTTCTTCGCTAATTCAGTCCCAGTCGTAATGTATGAGTTGTCATCTTCATGCTCAGCAGCTCGGCCAATATCATGTAACAATCCCGCACGCTTTGCTACCGTAACATCCTCACCTAATTCAGCCGCCAACACCCCAGTGATCTTGGCAACCTCGATTGAATGGGCTAAAGCATTCTGCCCATGAGAAATTCTGAAGTTCAAACGACCAACAAGTTTAACCAGTTCTGGGTGCATCGAATGAATCCCCAGATCAAAGGTTGCTTGCTCACCAAGCTCCCGGACACGTTCGTCCAGTTCTTTCTTGGCCTTGGCCACCATTTCTTCAATCCGGGCCGGATGAATCCGACCGTCTTGAATCAATTTCTCCAACGCGATCTTAGCCACTTCTCGCCGCAAGGGGTCGAAGCCACTTAACACAACTGCCTCCGGCGTATCATCGATGATCAGGTCAATCCCGGTCAAGGTTTCTAACGTCCGAATATTCCGGCCTTCACGACCGATGATCCGGCCTTTCATGTCGTCATTAGGTAACGTGACCACAGAAATTGTGGTTTCAGTTACCATGTCAGCAGCGCTCCGTTGAATCGCAGACACAATCAGGTCCTTGGCGTTAGCCTGAGCCGTCTTGCGTGCTGTCTCTTCACTTTCTTTGATCATCTTTGCCCGTTCGCCTGCCAGAGCTGTCTTAGCCTCCGAAATAATCAGGTCCCGTGCATCGTCCTGGGATAATGCAGCCACGGCTTCCACCGCCGACTGCCGCTTTTCAATCAGTGAGTCTGCTTGTTGTTGTTTCTTCGCTAAATTCTGCTCTTCAGCATTAAGCTTTTTGTCCCGACGATTCAATGAGTTTTCTCGTTTTTCCAGTGAGTTGTCCTTCCGGTCTAACGTTTCCTCCCGTTGAATCAAGCGATCTTCTTGCTTCTGAACTTCGGCACGACGTTCTTTCAGCTCTTGCTCGACCTCTGCACGGTACTTATGACTGTCTTCCTTGGCTTCCAGTAGGGATTCCTTAGTTGCAGTCTCAGCTTGTTTTTTTGCTTCCGCCAGTACACCTTTGGCCGTATACTTGGCAGCATCTAACTGACGTTCATGAACAGATTTTCGATAATAATAACCGCCCACGACACCAACAACGATAGCGATGATTGCGAGGATTACATTTGGAACAGTCATGATTCCACCTCCGCATCATCAAAAATGACTAATTTAAAATCAGACTTTTTTAGATGTTTATATAATGATTGACACAAATCTAATTCTAATGGTTGCCACCAACGCTGTCAACTAAACTCACCAGAAACCATTCAGCCAAACCGTAACCAAAAAAGCACCCTCGTCTCTCGGACGAAGATGCTCACAATTGTTTTATTTGGTTGGCTTGTCAGGGGTTAATTCCATCTGACCATCAACTGGCTTGGTTGCTTTACCAGTAGTTTTCTTAGCCTTAGCCTTATCTGCCTTATCAGCGGTTGGGGTCTCGCCCTTGGCTTGACTATCTTCTTCATCGCCGACACCATATGCCGTCCGAACACGCTGGTTCACTTCGGCCATCATGTCAGGATGATCCGTCAGATATTGTTTAGCATTCTCACGCCCTTGACCAATTCGGTCTTCGCCATAAGAATACCAAGAACCACTCTTGTCCACAATGTCCTTTTCAACCGCCATATCAATCAATTCACCAGTTTGAGAAATTCCCTTACCGTACATGATATCAACTTCGGCTCGCTTAAATGGCGGGGCAACCTTGTTCTTAACGACCTTGATCCGTGTCCGGTTACCGATAACATCCGTACCGTCTTTAATTTGTTCAGCACGCCGAACTTCCAACCGAACCGTCGCATAGAACTTAAGAGCTCGACCACCAGGGGTGGTTTCGGGGTTCCCAAACATCACGCCGACTTTTTCACGGATTTGATTAATGAACAAGGCAATCGTCTTGGTCTTGTTGATGGTCCCAGAGAGCTTCCGTAAGGCTTGTGACATCAAACGAGCTTGTAACCCAACGTGGGCATCACCCATTTCACCTTCAATTTCTGCTCGGGGAACCAAGGCAGCAACAGAGTCAACCACGACAATGTCGACTGCACCACTAGAGATTAGGGCATCCGTAATTTGTAGCCCTTGTTCACCAGTGTCAGGTTGTGACAGTAACAGACTGTCAATGTCTACACCCAGTGACGTGGCGTAGGCCGGGTCCAAGGCGTTTTCAGCATCGATATAAGCAGCGGTACCGCCCCTCTTTTGTACCTCGGCAACGGCATGCAGAGCCACCGTCGTTTTACCTGATGATTCAGGTCCATAGATTTCCACGATCCGGCCTCGAGGGTAACCCCCAACACCTAAAGCTACGTCGAGAGCCAACGAGCCAGAAGGCACAGTTTCAACTTGCATGTTGGCGTTATCACCTAACCGCATGATTGAACCTTTACCGAAATCTTTTTCAATTCGCTTAAGCGCCTTATCCAAGGCAGCTTGTCGTTCGTCAGCCATCCAAATCCTCCTTTGGTTGCGTCATTTCAAGTAATACTATACCGGCTTGCCAACCAAAAAGCAAGCAAAAAGAGAACAAAAGTTCGCCTTTATTTTGTGACCTGTAAAGTCCTTCTCAGCCAGTCTAACCCCAACAATACACTCCGCTCCCGAATCCGGGCTCGTGAGCCTGAGAGATGAAATAGGCGGGCCTGAGGTTGTTTCCCTCGTTGAGCCAGCCCTAGCCAAACCGTGCCGGCTGGCTGGCCTTCCAAGGAATCGGGTCCAGCCACACCGGTAAAACTCAACGAAACATCCGTATTCAACTTTTGCCGCGAACGTTCAGCCATCTCTTGCGCCGTCTCGGCACTGACGACTCCGTGTTCTGCAACCACGCTCACAGGAACACCTAACAGCTGTTCTTTAGCCGTATCGGCATAAGTCACGAAGCCGCCAGGGAACACGGCTGACACCCCTGGCACGTCGCCCAGAGTACTCTGAAATTGACCGGCCGTTAGACTTTCGGCCCCTGTAATGGTCATATGATGGGCAACAAGCATTGCCACCACGACCTGAGCCAAGCTCCCTTCGTCACCGTAGCCATACAGATACTCACCAACAACCGCCTTAATTTGCTGAACCGTCTTAGCCACCATTTCTTGCGCTGCGGCCGCCGTGGTTGCCCTGGCAGTCACCCGCAAAGTAACCTCATTTACCTTGGCATATGGGGCGATTGTGGGATTAGTCTGCCGATCGATCAGTGTTGCCAGTTTCGTAACCAATTGACTTTCGCTGATGCCAAAGAACCGTAAGACCTGCGACTCTAAGAACTCATCCTGTTGGTATGCCTGTTGCAGTAACGGCACCGCGGTCTGCTCCAACATTGGCGTTAACTCGGACGGCGGTCCGGGTAACAGGAGGACATCGGCTCCCGCTTCAACCCGATAGAAGCTGCCAACGGCTAAGCCATTGTGATTTTCTAAGGCTACGCCCCCATTCAAATACAGCGCCTGTAACCGGTTATTAGCCGTCATCGGCTGCCCGGTTACTTGAAAGTGCCGGGTGATTTGGTCCAAAGCCTTTTCGTCGGTCGCCAAGGGCACCTGCAACACCTCGGCCGCGACTTGCTTGGTCAGGTCGTCGGGTGTCGGTCCCAAGCCACCACTAACCACGATCAGATCACTCCGATCCCTGGCCTGACGAATCACGGCGCCTAACCGTTCCGGATTGTCCCCCACCAACTCGTGATGATAGACCTCCATACCTAACGCCGCCAAGTGACGTGCTATCAGTGCCGAATTGGTGTCAACAACCTGCCCCAGTAACATTTCTGTTCCAACCGCAATTATTTCCGCGCGCATGTGCAACCCCTCCCGAGATGACTGAGATACTTCCGTTAACTACCGTCATTTCTGTCAAATTTTTTCAAATAAATAACCGCCGATAAATAACCGGCGGTTAGCGGCCTATTCGGCTGAAGAATCAGCAAAGACCTGCCGATTTTGAACAAAGTAATCGATCCCCGAATAGATCGTGAAGAACAAGCACACATAGAAGAAGATTAACGCCATTGGAATATGAATCGTGCCAAAACCAATATTGTTTAGCAATAATAGGATAATCCCGACCATTTGGGTGGCCGTCTTAATCTTTCCCGGCCAAGCAGCCGCTAAGACCCGGCCGCCGGTTTCAACCACGATCAACCGCAACCCAGTCACAGCTAACTCACGACAAACGATGATGGCCACGCCCCAAGCTGGGACGGCCTTCATGGCAACTAACACGATGAAGGCCGTCATGACAATCATCTTGTCAGCCAACGGATCGGCAAACTTCCCAAAGTTGGTCACGAGGTGCTGGCGCCGGGCGATTTGCCCATCCAAGAAGTCGGTGATGGACGCCGCGGCGAAGATGACCGCCCCAATGACTTGAGTCACGGGAATACTAGTGCCCAACCAGACAACTTCCCCCCAATTTAAGGGTAAAACCAACAACAATAGGAAAACGGGAATTAAGAAAATACGAATAATGGTTAAACGGTTTGGTAAATTCACGAAAAGATCCTCCTTTAGGATTTTCACTCAATAAAAAACGAGTCGGCCGTCACGGCCCGACCCGCCTTTAAATTACTTGAATTCCAAGGTCACTTCTTGAACCTGTGACGAGGTCGTGGTACTTGAACTCGTTGCGGTTGTGGTGCCCGTCGTCGTTGAGCTAGACGTGGTCGAAGCCGCACTCGCACTCGTAGCAGAGTTAAACTTAAACTTCTTCCCATCCACCTTGACGGACGTTACCGGGGCATTCCCAAAGTTAAAGGTGACACTGGTTGCTGAACTAGGAACTGTCAAGCTGTGAGAGGTCGAAGAAGACAGCGTCCCTTGCCAAACCGTTGAACCAGCAATGGTGACAGATGTCCAAGCACTCCCAGTGGCCGACAATGAGATCTTTGGCTTGGAGGAAGCATGCTTCATTTCCCAAGTTGATCCGTTAGCCGTGGTGCTCAACTGCTTAAACTTAGCCACACTGGTCTTCTTTGAAGAAGATTTCTTCGAGCTCGATTTACTGCTGCTACTGCTCTTCTTGTTGCTACTTCCGGAAACGCTCACTGAGCTACTGTCAACGTTATTCTTAGTGGTTGAATGACCACTCCGTGAAGCGGCAACCCAGATACCGATCAAGACAACCAAGACCACCACGACAATCCCAATAATCGGAATGGTTCGCCGTAACTTTACATAGCGGTCATCCACTTTTCGCTGCTGGGAACGCGTTTCTGGATTATTTTCATTAACTTTATCCACATACTCCTGGGTTTGCGTACTTGGCAAAGTACTGTCGAATTGTTTCAACAGTTCCGCACCATCCAGATCAACCATGTCGGCGTATTGTTTGATAAACGCCCGCACATAAAAATCACCTGGTAGTTCATCGAAGTTTTGGTCTTCGATGGCAATCAAGTAGCGCTTTTGAATCTTCGTCGATTGCTGCAAATCGTCAAGGGTGAATCCCTTGGCAATTCGAGCATCGCGCAGTGTTTTTCCCAATGTAATCTTACTGTTATCACTCATGTTTAATTCTCCACCTGTTCAAGATTTCTCTACAATGCAGTATAGCATAGGCGCCGCTTCATTTTTAGCAACAGCCTCGATAATTTTGGATTTAACGGTTTCTTAACCTCAACCTCATTCCGGCAAAATGGTATAAACGGTCCGCCGACTCTGCGGCCAGAATGCGTGGGCGCTCGCCCGTAAGTCACTGAATTGAATCTGTTGCAGAACTTCTAATTCGTCAAAGATTGTCGCACCGCCAAACAACGGTCCGTCATATTGGTTTGCGATGGCCTCTTCAGAATTAATGGCCCCAATTAGCCGACCAATGGCCTCGCGCTTAACCAAATCGAACTGGTCACGTGCCGCCACCAACTGATCCTCCGCATGGTCCAGAATCGCCGTCAAAGCCGTTACAAACTGATCCGGATGATCCGTATCGCCGGCCACTTGTGCAAAGTGTGAATCTCGTTGAACCTGGAAGTCGTACCCAAAGCTATCATCGATGATGTTCGCATCGTACAACCGTAAATAATTGTCACTGGTATCGTTGAATAGCAAATCAAAGACCAGTGAAAGCGCCAGGCTGTATTTCAGACCATCCGTCCCTGTGGGAACGGTATCGAAGCCCCGAATACCAATATTAATCTTGGGACGACTAACTGACAGGTGGCGTGTGGTCTCGGCAACCACCTCATCTGGCGTGGCAACCGGGCCCCGTTTCCGTTCAATTGGAACCACTGGCGGAAAGGTCTTGGCTTTTTGATTAGCTTCAATCCAGCCTAACATTTCATCGGGGTCAAATTGTCCCACGACCATCAGGCTCATGTTGCTGGGATGATAGAACGTGTTATAAGCGGCATACAAGTCATCGGCGGTAATCTTCGCAATCGAGTCCACCGTCCCGGCAATATCAATATGCATCGGTTCTTTGGGGTACAAGTTACCGATCATCCCAAAATAACTCTGCCAGCCGGGATCGTCATCATACATTTGAATTTCCTGGCCAATAATCCCCTTTTCCTTATTTACCGTTGCCTCGGTAAAATAGGGATCCTGGACAAAATCTAGTAGAATATCAAGATTTTCTCGTAAATGATTTGTGGTGGCAAAAAGATAGCTGGTCTGGGTAAAACTCGTAAACGCGTTGGAACTGGCGCCGTATTCGCCGAAGAGATCGAAGGCGTCGTGGTCGGCTTTCTCAAACATCTTATGTTCCAAAAAGTGGGCAATTCCATCCGGATATCGAACCACAGTTTGACCATCACGAGGTACGAAGGTGTTATCGATCGAGCCATAGTCCGTGGTCATCAAGGCGTAAGTCTTATGAAACCCGGTCTTGGGAATCAGGATAACCTTAAGGCCATTGGCCAAGGTCGTGGTGCTACGGCTCTCTCCTAGTTCTGGATAATCTTTCTTATTTAACATCCTGATCACCCCCGTGTAGACAGTATGTGGCCTGTAATTGAACCTGCTTTGCCACTCGTTGAACATCGGCAATTGTAATGGCTGCTAACTGATCTTCCCACTCCTTGAGTGGCAACCGCTGCCGCGTTAATTGGGTATTGAGTAACCCCGTTAGCCGCCGCTGCGGGCTATCCAACGCAGCCAGGCGAGCGTTCAACAGGCTCGCCTTCACTTCATCTAATAATTCCTGACTAAGTTTCCCGGCTTGGAGGGTGGCCAATTGTTTGGCCACGATGGCTAAGACCTGATCCCGATTCTGGAATTGAATCCCGGTTTGAACTCCCAAGATGCCAGCATAAGGATTGTAACTGCTGCTGGCATAGTACGCCAGGCTAGCCTTCTCCCGCACGTTGGTGAACAGTAATGAAAGTGGCGTCCCACCAAAGGCGGCATTAAACACCGTTGTCGCCAAGAAGTCGTCATCGTTACGGTAAATGGGTAGGCGGTAGGCCAGGTTTAACTTGGCTTGAACCACGGGTGCCACATCATCGGCATGGGTCACCTCAGATTGGGCTGCCCAATCATAATATGGTGTTGTTTCATCACCTGGTCGATCGGTCAGTGGCCAGGCGGCCAAGGCCGTGGCTACTCGTTCTTCGGTTACGTCGCCAATCACGGCCACATGCACCGCATCGTTGGCCAACATGTTCTGATACGTCGCGGCAATATCTGACCGCGTCAACTGACGCAAGGTTGCCATGTCACCTAAGGCACTCATCGCCTGCGCTGGTTCATCCTTAAAGACCAACTCCTGTAAACGACGGTTCGCCAAATATTGCTTATCATCATCCAGTGACTTCACGGCAGCAAATAAGTTCTGCCGCTGTTGATTAAAAGTCGTTTCATCAAACTGCCCTGCTGGCATCAATGGTGCGAAAATGACGGCCTTTAATAGGGCCATGGCCTGTTCGAATAACGGCCGTTGGTCAGTAAAATTCTGTAAATACTTTTCATTAACCACGGAGCACGTCAACCGAATCACGTGCTTCGTGCCAAGTTTCAAGACACTGATACCAAAACTGGCCCCATACAGTCGTGATAACTCCCGCGACAAGGCCGTTTGGGTGGGGTAGGCTGCCGTACTAGTCTCCAGCACTTGGTCCAGTAACGCCCGCGCTGTAATGGCATCGACAGTTAGTGGTGCCACAAAGTCCACCTTGATTCCAATGGTTTTAAATTGTTGGGTGGATGATACATCGAGGGTTACACCCTCTGGTTTACGTTCACGCACGAACCAATGCCTCCTCTAGTAAAAAAGTTCAATCGACTTTTAATTTTAAGGGAACCCCTGACCAAATACAAGCGAAGGCCACGAAATAATCCCGAGCTAACGTTGACATGGCAACATCAGCCCGGGATTATTTATTCTCAATGATTTTGCAACAACGGCGTATCGACGTTGTGACCAAACCACTTTTCATTAATCTTTTCTAGGTCACCATTGGCGGCCAATTGCTTCAAGCCGGCATTGATCTTCCGACGCATCGTCACGTCGCCCTTACGCATCCCCACGGCAAAACGTTCCTTAGGGAAGGCGCCCACGGTGACTCGATAATCTTCCGGATGCGCTTGGTGCTTGATATAGTAGTTCGCGTAGGTACTGTCGATTAACAAACCTTGAATCCGGCCCACATTCAGGTCGATGAATGCGTTAGTGAAGGAATCATAGGTGACCGCGTCGTGATTCTTAATCCGGTCCTTTAACAGTTTGGGATAGGTGTCAATGTCGTTGGCCCCCGACGAACCCGTTTGGGCGCCCAGCACCTTGCCCTGCATGTCGGCATACGAATCGATCCGATTCTTCTTCAGGGACACCAGGACTTGGTCATTGTTCAGGTAAGTATCGGAAAAGGCCACCTGTCTTTGCCGTTGTGGCGTGATTGAAAAGCCGTTCCAAATCAAATCGATCGTCCCGTTGTGAAGTTCCGTAACGTTCATATTCCAATCGATGCTTTGGAAGTCCGCCTTGACACCATACAGTTTGAAGACTGCTTCGGCTAGATCAATGTCGTACCCTACCAGCTTGCCGCTCTTCTGCCGAAACCCCATCGGGACAAAGCTATCATCTAATCCGATGACCACCCGTTTTTTTCTCTGGATGCTCGACCACGTGTCGGCCGTATTTGCCCGGTGGGTGACGCTGGTCTGCGCACAACCAACCAACATCCCACTCAGGCCCACGACCAGACCCAAGATGACCAAGAATCGTAATGGTTTAATTTTCATTCAATTGGTCCCTCCTAAGCTTTTGGTTCGACCCGTAACATTTGATCGGCAATCGATTCCGCAAAAGGCATGTCATGAGTCACGACGATTTGAGTCATCCCTTCCTGCTTTAAGTCGAGAATGATCTGCTCAACCTCCCGCCGTAAATCGGGGTCCAAGGCTGACGTCGGTTCGTCGTAACACAGCAATTTAGGATGCATAGCCAACGCCCGGACGATCGCGACCCGTTGCTTCTGCCCCCCCGACAACTCGTAAGGAAATAAGTCAGCCTTGCCTTCCAAATTCAATTGTTTTAGCAGTTGGCGAGCTTCCTGTTCCGCCTCAGCAGCGGACTTCTTCAAGACCATCGTCGGTGCGAGCGTGACGTTCTGTAAGACAGTCAGATTGGGGAATAATTGGAAGTCTTGGAAGACAACCCCGATAACGGCGTCGTTGTCCCGATTGGTTGCCGGATCAAAGGCGACACCATCGAGCATAAATGACCCGCCATCAACGCTTGCTAACCCACTGATACAACGGAGTAACGTCGTCTTTCCAGCACCGGATGGTCCAACAATCGTTAGGATCTGACCGTCTGACACAGTCAGGTTAATTTTGTCCAAGATTGTTTTACCGTCAAATTTTTTAGTGATCCCTTTAAGTTCTAACATGATTGACCATCCCTTCTCTAACGCCAGTAACTGTAGTGTCTTTCAAGCCGTTTCAGAATCAGCGTGCAGACCGCCGTCAGCAAGAGATAGATCACGCCAACCAGCAGCATTGGTAGCAAGGTCACGTCGCGGGCCATGGCCACATTACCGGCCCGTAACAGATCTCCTAAACCAATCACATAAACTAACGAAGAATCCTTAACTAAGTTAATAACTTCATTACCAATTGATGGCAGGACAATCTTCACAACTTGAGGAATGACAATCTTCCGTAATGTTTGCCAGTTGGTTAATCGGAGGACCCGAGCACTTTCGTACTGACCATTAGGAATGGCTTGTAGCCCCCCACGGAAGATTTCCGCAAAGTAGGCCGTGTAGTTCAAGATAAAGGCGAAGAGGGCTGCATCATAGCGTTGAAAGACCACGCCAATGATTGGTAGGCCATAGAAGACAAAGATCAATTGCAATAATAGCGGGGTTCCACGCATCAACCAAACGTAAATGTTGATCAGCCATGTCAGTGGTTTGAACCGGGTCGTCATTCCCAGTCCCACCAGAATGCCTAGTGGAATGGCAATGATAATCGTCCAGAAGAAGATGGATAAGGTCATCCCCGTCCCGGAAATTAATGATGGTAAGATCTGTTCAACATAGTGCATCGTAATTCTCCTCCTTTAGCAAACAAAAAACGCCCTCCTGAGAAAAGTTCTCAAGAGGGCGTCCAGACGCTGTTCCACCTCACGTTTACAACGGGCTCACGCCACGCTGACTCAGTGAGTTGCTAACTGACCTCAATAAAAAAATCCCCTTAGTCTCCAGAAATTCGGGACTAAGAGGACGATTAAATCGTGGTTCCACCTCTGTTTGTCGTTCTATCGCTAAGACGACCTCAGTGAGTTGTTAACAACTCCAGCTGTAACGGGCTAACCCGAATCGTCTTACTTGCTTCAGACGACCGACTCACAGATGTGGTTCGTTTCCCGTCGACCGCCCCTTTCCATCACCGGGGCTTTCTGTTGGTCCAACACGAAACTACTCTTCCGTTCAATGTCTTTTTATTCATTGCCAATATACTACGAGTTTTTTCCCGTACCGTCAAGCTAATTTTTTAGCCGCGATGGAACCAGCTGCTAATGGTATGCCAGAAGCCACCGGTTTCCTGTTCCTCTAACTTCATGAGGGGCACCGTTTCACCTTCAAGTCGCCGAGCCACGTTCCGGTAACCTTGAGCCGCCGGATTGTCGGTCTTTAAGACGATCGGCTCACCTTGGTTAGACGTCGTAATCACGGCATCATCATCAAAGATGATCCCCAACAACTCAATCCCCAGATGCCGGGTAATCTCGTCGATATCCATCATGGAACCATCCTGCATCATGTTCCGGCGAATCCGGTTGATTAGCAGGCGCGGTGCTTCCTTCAGTGGATGCTGTTCCAACAGGCCCACGACTCGATCGGCGTCTCGGACAGCGGAAATTTCTGGTGTCGTGACGACAATTGCGGCATCGGCACCGGCAACGGCATTCATGAAGCCTTGTTCGATCCCGGCCGGACAATCGATTAACACGTAGTCGTAATCCGGCTTGAGTTCGTCAACAATTTCCTTCACATCTTCGGGTTGAAGAGCTGTCTTATCCGTGTTTTGAGCGGCTGGCAACAAGAATAATTTGTCATCGAATCGCTTATCCTTAACCAGTGCTTGGACGAGCTTGGCCCGGCCCTCAGCAACATCCACGATATCGTAGATGATCCGATTGTCTAAGCCCAAGACAACGTCCAAGTTCCGCAGACCAATATCCAGGTCCATCATGCAGACTCGTTTGCCCATTAAGGCCAGCGCTGTCCCAATGTTAGCGCTGGTGGTCGTCTTACCGACACCACCCTTACCGGAGGTAATTACAATCGCTTTTCCCATCTCAAATTCCTCCAATCCGGTTATATAACTTCGGATTAATCTTCTTTAAATTGTCCAGATGGCCATACGACAGGACGTGTAAGTCATTGACGTAGGCAATCGTTTGGCCTGAATCCGTCAACTGGTCCGGTTCAATAATGTCAAACTGTTCAGCAATTCTAATTTGTTGCGCCGTTTGAAGATTTCCCATAATCAGTTTGGATTCGTCATCCGGGTAACCTGCCTGCAAGATTCCTGCCACATTCCCCATTGAGAAAATGTTACCGGTCGTCCGAAGCTTTCCACCCTCGTGAATCGTTCCTAAGAAAAGGACATCCCCTTGCATAGAAACCTCCTGACCATTCCGAATAACCTTACTCAACAGGTGAACATTCTCACGTTCACGCAATTGAATGGCATCCGCCACAGTCATAACATTCGCGGTAATCTTATGGATTTCAAACCGGGAGTAATTACCCACCAATTGTTCAATTTGAGTCCGTTCATCCGCGGTTAAGATCCGGTCTTCCGTCAAGACATCTAACGAAACCTTGCTGGCTTCGAGAGCCTGGGGGTCGGCCTTCAAGTTCTCCAACAGGTCCTTAAGATCCACCATGACTTGTTCGAAGCTGGCGGACTGTTTTAGTACTAAATCATAACCGTTTTGCGTTCCCCGTAATACGGCAGCTTGCATAGTCTTCGTTCCCTTCGCCTATTTTAACCAATTATACACCCATCGAATGGGGAAGAATAAGAGGACAAACATGGCTAGATTAAAGGCCAAAGTTGGCCCTAACGTGTTCACCATGAAGTCACTTCCCGACATTGACGACAAGTGAACTGCCCGGCCGGCCAGGTATCCCAACGCTTCCAAGACAGTAATGTCGATAAAGTAGATCAACAACCCACTCAAAAAATTTGGCCGGATATAGCTAACCAGTAATCGCGTAATGTAGACCACTAACGGGAAAATAAAGATATAGATCCCAAAGATCCCCGTGTAATAGACATCAAATACGATCCCAGCAACTACTGCCCACCGACCAATCGGCATGTCAAAATCATTGGCATCCGCCTCAAATAAGACCCCACAGACTAACCATAAAACAACCAGATGGCTGACCATAGCCGTTGGATAATGGAACATGTGGGTACTAAAGTTTTGACTGATCGACCCATCGAGCAGCAGCATTAAGAACAGGATAATCGGAAAGCCAAAGCGTAACTTTGATAATCGATACACGTGCCGTTCCTCCCTACTGCTTCGTTACAGCAACCGTCACAATGTTCAGGTCACTTAAATCGGTAGCTGGATTAATATTCAGCTTCGTTGACAACCCGTAGTCATCCCCACTAGTCTTGGCAACCTTACCTACGTAAAGTCCCTTCGGCGTTACGCCACCAAGGCCACTCGTCACGACCTTATCACCCTTACCAATCTTGGCCTTCGTGGTGATATTGTTCATGGTAATCTGACCCGTAGTGTTGTTATAGCCACTCAGAACTCCATTAACCGTCTTGCCAGACTTAGTGGTAATCTGAACGGCAAACCGGTTAGCAGAATCATTGTTGTCGGTAATAAGTTCAACCTTGGAATTGGTCTTGTTCACTTCGGCAACCCGGCCAACTAAACCGGAACCAGACATGACCGGCATATTCTTAACTACCCCGGCAGAAGACCCCTTGTTAATGATGACTTGGTTCTGCCATGAAGATGGCGTCCGCGTAATCACAGCGGCTGAAATTGCGGCATAATCGGTTAAAGACTCGTTTAGTTTGATCTCTTGTTTTAATTGCTTATTTTCCTTGGCCAGGGTTTGGTCACGCACCTTGGTTTGGGCTAATTCGCTAACTTGTTGCTTTAATTGCTGGTTCTCTTGATACGTATTCAACAATTCGGAAACCGCGCCGACTGAACCACTCAGTCCATTCGCTGGAATTGCAACGACCCGGTCCGTCAGACCGACAATGTCATTACCGAATTGTTGGATCAATGGGGGCGTCGATTTCTTATTACGAATAGCCACGGACACCGTCATCAAGGCAAAACTAACAATCAAGCAGACGATAATAATTACCAGTCGCCGATTGAAAGAAAATTTCTGCATGTTTGACCTCCATCTTAATTAACATTGGATCACTACCAATGTCGTCACAATAAAGAAGCGGGAAGCTGCCTTCCCGCTAGTCCTTACTTTTTCTTCATGACGTCGATGCTCTTTAAGGATTCACCGGTCCCAGCAGCAACACAATCTAACGGGTCGCTAGCAATGGAAACCGGAACCTTAGTCGCATCAGCAATAACTTCAGCGAGGTTTTTAAGTAATGCCCCACCGCCGGTTAAGACGATCCCATGGTCAATCACATCGGCAGCAATTTCTGGCGACGTTTCTTCCAAGGTTTCCTTAATGGCGGAAATGACATCTTGTACAGGTTCTTGAATAGCCTTGGCTACGTCAACAGCGGAGACTTCCACAGCCTTAGGTAACCCAGTGATTAAGTCACGCCCACGAATGGTTGCGCCCTCAATCTTGTCGGCTTCTTCCACTGAAGCGGAGCCAA
This sequence comes from Levilactobacillus senmaizukei DSM 21775 = NBRC 103853, assembly GCF_001592085.1. Lineage (GTDB taxonomy): Bacteria > Bacillota > Bacilli > Lactobacillales > Lactobacillaceae > Levilactobacillus > Levilactobacillus senmaizukei. Next base: position 12,439 of record NZ_BCWD01000012.1, on the reverse strand, counting down.
TGTCCATCTTCAGCTTTTCAGCAGTCCGTTCCCCAATCAACAGATTGAAGTTGGAACGAACATAGGTGGCAATAGCGTCATCCAGCTTGTCACCGGCTACCCGGATTGAACGACTGGAAACGATCCCACCAAGGGAAATTGTTGCCACATCGGTGGTCCCACCACCCATGTCTACAACCATACTACCGGTTGGGTCCATCACTGGTAACCCGGCACCGATTGCGGCTGCAAATGGTTCTTCAATGACGTAAGCGTCTCGTGCACCGGCTACTCGAGTAGCGTCAATGACGGCCCGCTTTTCAACTTCCGTAACGCCACTTGGAACACAGACCATCACGTATGGCTTACCGCTAGACTTCCCAACAGTCTTTTCGATAAAGTACTTCATCATGGCAACCGTCGTATCGTAGTCCGCAATGACCCCGTCTTTCATTGGGCGAATGGCAACAATACTTGCTGGCGTCCGGCCAATCATTGCCCGTGCGTCTTCACCAACGGACACAATTTCTCCGGACTTCGTGTTCTTGGCGACAACGGAAGGTTCGCGAAGAACGATGCCCTTACCGTCAACATAAACAATTGTATTGGCGGTACCAAGATCGATTCCTATATTTTTCGTTCCTAATCCGAACACAGTGTTTCATCCCTTCATTGTCAACAAAATTTTAATGGATTTTTGACTTATTATTGATCGATAGACGTATTATAACATACTCATCTAAGTGAGAACACGTCGACAATGTCAAGAATACCGAACTTTTAATCAGAAAGAAATAGCATTAAGTGATTTTAATCAGTTTTTAAAGGTTATGACTTATTTCGTCACTGTTGTAATGGAAGCACACCCTGCTCCCGCCAACTAAAATAGGTCGTTGCGCCCACCACGAAAGCATCTAGCAAGGGAATCCCCATCAATTCGCCACACTGGACAACCCGCCGCACAAAGGCCAGGTCTTCCGTGGATGGCGTGACGCTACCACTCGGATGATTATGTGCGATGATGAGTCCTGCCGCTTCGTGAAGCACCGCCAATTGAAAAATCTCTCGAGGATGGACGGGACATTGGTTTAAGGTTCCCTGAAAGACGGGTTGCCGCAACAAAATGCGGTGTTGATTATCCAGTAATAAGACATCCACTCGCTCTTGGCCCAGATATCGTAGTTCATCGATCAGACATTGTCCCAATTGGCTAGAACTCAAGACCTGACCGACAAATTGACGCGGTGCCAGCTGCACCCATCGACCCAGCTCGATCGCCGTCAAAAGTCCCCAACGGCGTGAGTCACCGGCAACATACGCCCGACGCTGTTGCTGGCTGGCATAGCGCAACTGATCCCCGCTCGTGAAGAACGCAAAGAAACGATCTACCTCGGCTATCGCTGGTAATCCTAATTGGCGTAACACGCGCCGAACCAGTTGTCGTTCGTTTACCCTCGTCAGTCGTACTCGTTTCACAGTCGTCATCCCCTTAGGGCCTAACTCCGATAACTGGTACGATTATTTTTCATCATCCTTAAAGTAATGCCGAACCTCTGAGATAAAATACAGGGAACCCGTTAACAAAAGGAGATCCTCCGCCGACATCGTCCCCAAGGCTGTCCGTAACGCCGTGGGCCAGTCTGGCGCCATCGTTACCCGATCAGACTGGTTGACGGCTCCCTCTAATTCATCAGGGGTGGCCGCAGCGCGCTGACCCGGCCCCTGAAATTGGGTCAAGATCAGATGAACATTGGGGACCTCAAGGAGTGTGGCCACCATTTTCTGATACTGCTTATCGGCCAGAATTGCCAAAACAATATAAACGTCATTCTGGGCAAAGTGGCGTCGTAACAAGGTCGCCATTTCCACCATTGCCGGTTCGTTATGCGCACCATCAATGGCAATCAGCGGTTGCTCACTGACCCGTTCGAAACGACCCGGCCATCGAGTCCCCTTCAGCCCTTGACGAACTTCAGCCGTGGTCACCGTTAATCCTCGTAATCGCTGAGCCAACGTAAAGGCGGTCAGTGCGGTCGCCGCATTATCAATTTGATATTGCCCCAACAAGCCGACCTGTAATTGTTCCCAGTGTTCCGGACCAAATTCATAGGCAAACCGTTCACCCCATTGGGCTTCTGGTTCGTTTTTTACCCGAAAATCTCGACCCAGCGCAGCAACTGTCGTCACATTAGCCGCCGCTGTCTGATCCATCACCGCCAAGGCATCCTCAGGTAATCGGCCACAGACTACCGGCACCCTAGGCTTAATAATCCCGGCCTTTTGCGTCGCAATCTTCGGAATGGTATCCCCCAGGATCCGCATGTGGTCCATCCCGATCGTTGTGATGACTGAGACCAACGGCGTTATAATATTGGTCGAATCATACAAACCACCTAGGCCCACTTCAACCACAACAATATCTACCGGATGAGCCGCGAAATAGCAGAACATTAGCGCCGTATCAATTTCAAATTCCGTTGGCCCCTCCTCCGCTAATTCATCATCTAGTTGAGCAACTATTGGCTGAATCTGATTCACCAAGGCCACCAACTCATCGTCACTAATTGGTTCCCCATCGTGACTAATTCGTTCGTTGAAACGGGTGATAAACGGCGAGGTGAAAGTTCCCACCGTATCCCCACTGGCCATGAACAAGTCCCGAAGGAATGCTACCGTAGACCCCTTGCCATTGGTCCCGGCAACGTGGACCATCGTTAATTCGTGCTGGGGGTCACCCAACCGTGCCATGAACTGCCGCATCCGATCCAGCGTGGGCTTCTTCTTAAACCGATCCCGGCCATGAATGAATTGCAAGGCCTCCGCATATGTTTTAACCACTCTAAAACCTCCCGTCAAGCTTCTGTTATCCAGTGTAGCAGACTTCCTGGCGAACGACGAAAAAAGAAAGTGAACGAAACGGGGTTAGCCAACAAACCGTCTGGTTGAACGCCCAAAGCGTCTGCTTTTAGCCTGGTTACTGATCAGCTTTAGGCGGTCCCGGCTGCTTGCTAACGTCTATTTACATAAAATGGCCAAGCAAAAGAGCCTGGGGTTTTGCCCCAGGCTCTTTCGTTTTCCCACATTAAAGTTGGGCTTTGATTTCAGTTAATCGTTGTTTGATTGCAGCTAACTTCTTTTCGTTATCCGCTTGTTTTTCACGTTCGGCGGCCACGACCTCTTCCGGTGCGTTCGCCACGAAGCGTTCGTTCCCAAGTTTCTTGGTTGCCCGGTCAACTTCGGCCGTGTACTTGGCAACTTCCTTGTCTAAGCGTTGAGCTTCGTCGTTCAAGTCCACCAATTCAGCCAACGGTACGGAAACTTCCGCATCCGTGATCACACTGGTCATGGCCAACTTAGGCGCCACGAGGTCGGCACCAATGGCGAAGTCCTTCGGGTGAACAAACCGGTCGATGTAGTCCCGGTTATTCTCGAAGACCCTTTGCAAGTGGGCGTCACTCGTCTTGATCTGTAGGTCAATTGGCGTGGACATTGGTGCATTGGCTTCCGCACGGATATTCCGAACGGCCTTGATCAAGTCAATTAGACTGGTCATTTCACTTTCGGCCGTTGGGTTATCGAATTCAGCATGGGCCACTGGGTAAGCGGCGGTCACTAAAGATTGACCGTCATGTGGCATGGCTTGCCAGATGGCCTCAGTAACGAATGGCATAATCGGTTGCAATAAGCGTAGCGTTTGGTCTAAAACGTAGGCCAACAGATCCTGCTTGGTTGCCTTGGCAGCGGCATCATCACCGGTCAGGACTTCCTTACTCATTTCAATATACCAGTCACAGAAGTCGTTCCAGATAAAGTTGTAAAGGGCCCGGCCCGCTTCACCAAATTCGAACTTGTCGAACATTTCGGTAACATGCTTAACCGTGTCATTCAATCGGCTCAGAATCCAGCGATCCGTTAGGTCCCATTTGCTTTCGGCAGGCACCACTGGCTTGGTATTTTCACCCAAGTTCATGATGACAAACCGACTAGCATTCCAGATCTTGTTAATGAAGTTCCAAGCGGAGTCCATCTTCTCGTAGCTGAAACGAACGTCTTGCCCGGCCGTCGAACCGGTGGACAGGAACCACCGTAAGGCATCGGCACCATACTTATCGATCACATCCATTGGGTCAATCCCGTTACCCAGGGACTTACTCATCTTACGACCCTCTTCATCACGAATCAAGCCGTGTAACAGCACGTGCTTAAATGGCCGTTTACCCGTAAATTCCAGACTTTGGAAGATCATCCGAGAAACCCAGAAGAAGATGATGTCATAACCCGTAACCAAAGTGTCAGTTGGGAAGTAACGCTTGTAATCGGCACTGTTTTCATCGGGCCAACCCATCGTGGAGAATGGCCACAGAGCACTGGAGAACCAGGTGTCCAAGACGTCAGGATCTCGTTCCCAGTTTTCTGGATCCTTAGGGGCTTCCGTATCAACGTAAACCTCACCCGTTTGCTTGTTGTACCAGGCTGGGATCCGATGACCCCACCAAAGCTGCCGAGAAATAACCCAGTCATGAACGTTATCCATCCATTGCGTAAAGGTATGTTCGAATCGTTCGGGAACAAAGTCAACAGCGTTGTCACCGGACTGGTTCTTAACGGCTTCCTCGGCCAATGGCTTCATCTTCACGAACCATTGTGTCGAGAGCCGGGCTTCAACCTGAACCCCGGTCCGTTCGGAATGACCAACGGAGTGCACAATTGGGTCAATCTTCAACATCAAGCCCTGGGCATCCAAGTCGACAACCATGGCCTTACGTGCGTCGAAACGGTCCATACCGGCGTACTTGCCGGCCTTGTCGTTCATCGAAGCGTCTTCGTTCATGGTGTTAATCCGTGGCAAGTCATGCCGGTTACCCACTAAGAAGTCATTTGGGTCATGGGCCGGCGTAATCTTCACCATCCCCGTCCCAAATTCAGGATCAACATATTGGTCGGCGATGATTGGAATATTCCGGTCGGCTAATGGCAACACAACTTCTTTGCCTACCAGCGCCTTATAGCGTTCATCACCAGGGTTAACGGCAACGGCCGTATCCCCCATCATCGTTTCGGGACGAGTCGTGGCAATTTCAATGTAATGTTCGCCATTGAAGGTAAAGTCCGGATCGGCAAATGGGTACTTCACGTGATAAAAGGCCCCTTTGTCATCCTTGTGAATAACTTCGATATCAGAAAGAGCGGTCCGGGCTTGCGGATCCCAGTTAATGATGTACTCGCCTCGGTAGATCAGGCCCTTCTTATACAGGGTTACGAAGACCTTCTTCACGGCATCCGATAACCCATCATCCAGCGTAAAACGCTCCCGTGAGTAGTCAAGGGACAGGCCCAGCTTGGACCACTGTTGGTGAATGGTTGCGGCATATTCGTCCTTCCATTCCCAAACCTTCTTGATGAAACCCTCACGACCTAGGTCATAACGGGAAATACCTTGTTCACGCAACTTGGCTTCAACCTTAGCTTGCGTCGCAATCCCGGCATGGTCCATCCCTGGTAACCAGAGCGTATCGAACCCCTGCATCCGCTTCTGGCGAATAATCATATCTTGCAGGGTCGTGTCCCAAGCATGGCCTAAATGCAGCTTACCAGTAACATTTGGCGGTGGAATAACGATTGAATACGGGGTTGCCTTTTGGTCCCCACTGGGTTTGAATACATCTTCGTCCAACCAAGTCTGATACCGGCCTGCCTCAATCGCAGTCGGGTCATACTTGGTGGCCATGTCAACTTCTTTATCTGCCATATTTTCAATTCCTTTCTTGACATCGAAGTCTGTGGCAAAACGCACAAAAAAAGACTTCCTCCTAAAATCATTAGGACGAAGTCTCTTCGCGGTACCACCTAAATTGGGCGTTCAAGCCCCACTTAACTTCTTTGTTAACGGAGTGTGCTCCGGACAGGACTTACTCAAATTCAGTCCTTCGGCTCCCAAGCTACATTCACCCCAGTGGTTTGACCGGTTCCCAGCAATCCCGGCTCTCTAAGCAATCCCACTAGCGCTACTGACTTGATCAACGCCACTTTTTAATAGTGTACTCAATTATTTAGTCAGCGTCAACTCGTGAAACCAACTTTTCCAGTGCCTCAATGGCTGCCAGGTAGTTTGGTTCGTCAGTTTGTTCGCTAACAATTTCCCGATAAGTTACCTTACCAGTATCATCAATGATCCAGATTGACCGTGCCAGGTTCCCGGCGTTGGGAACGTACAGACCCATTTCGTAACCGAAGGAGAGTTCTTCATCGGATAATAAGTCAACGTTCTCCACGCCTTGAGCCGCGCACCAACCGGTTTGTTCCGCAATAGTATTGTTCGAAACCGTCAGGAATTTAGCGTCTGGGTAGTGATCCGCCTGCTGAATAAACTTGCGAGTTTGCAGGGTGCAAACTGGTGTTGCCAAGTCTGGAACAACACTAATCAAAGCAACCTTGCCAATCAAATTAGCCGTCTTGACCTTGGCATTGCTCTGATCAAACAGTTTAAACTTTGGTAATTGGTCTCCTACGTCTGGGACAGTCCCAGAGAGAGCCATCTTGTCGCCGCGCCATGATACTTCCACGCAGATCAACCCCTTCAAATTGATTAACCGGCTTCCACCGATCATTAGCTTAATTATCGCGCATTGCCCCCTGGCCTGACAAGCGTTTTCATCGAAAAAGCCAAAAAACTCTATCTACCGGCCCACCAATCCAAAAAGGACCCGGCGCTAGGCCAGATCCTTGAGCATTGATTGATTAAAGCAGCTCCGCGAAAACGTCCTCGTTTTGGTTCAAGAACTTATCGTTTGGCCGGATATCCGTAATCGTGATGCCGTCCAGGGCTTCCTTCATCAGGCCCTCAACGTCGATATACTTTTCATACTTCCGCGACTTTTCCAAATCAGGCCGCGTCTTTGGTGCTGGCGGCGTGAAAATGGTACAGCAGTCTTCGTACGGCAGGATAGACAGGTCGTAGGTGTCGATGTCTTCGGCAACCTTGATAATTTCCGTCTTATCCATCGACAACAGTGGTCGTAAGATTGGCATTGTGGTCACATCGTTAATGGCCATCATGCTTTCCAGCGTCTGTGAAGCCACTTGGCCCAACGATTCACCGTTAAAAATCCCCTTAGCATGCCGCATCTCGGCGATAGCGGCCGTTAAGCGCAACATTAGCCGTCGTTGAATGGTCATCAGGTAACCCTCTGGCACCTGTTCCTTAATGGTCTCTTGGATCTTCGTGAACGGCACCTGGATAAACTGAATGCCACCGGAGTAACCGGCCATTCGGGCGGTCAATTCCTTAGCCTTAGCTAGGGCTTGCTCCGAGGTGTATGGCGGACTGAAGAAATGCACCATATCCAACTTAACCCCCCGACGCATGGCGTAATATGAAGCGACCGGCGAATCAATCCCCCCAGAAAGCATCATTACGGCTTTACCACCCGTTCCAACCGGCAGGCCCCCGGCTCCTTGGATAGTTTGACCAGACAAGAAGACCCCGTTCATCCGCACCTCAACTCGTAAGGTAAGATCGGGCTTTTTCATTTTAACTTGAATGCCCGGAACATTCTCTAAGATGTAGCCTCCAAGCAAATCATTCAAATGGTTGGTATCGTATTCGAAGGCTTTGTCCTGGCGACGCGTGTTGATCTTAAACGTCATGCCCGGTTTAAAGATTTCCTTGACCATGGCCAAGGCTGTCGCCTTGATGGCGTCGATATCCTTTTCCACCTTAACGGAAGGTGAAAAATTCTCAATACCGAAGACGCCGCCCAATCGGTCCATCACGGCGGCAGAATCTGCGCCGTTTAGGGTGACGTGTAGCCGGTCGTGTTGCGCCTTAACTTCGACATCGTCGAATTGTTGTAAGGCTTTGCGGACGTTGTGACCGAGTTGCTTGATGAAGTCCTTCTTATTCTTACCCTTCGTCGACAACTCGCCATAGCGTACCATGATTTCGCTGTATTTCATTCCGCGACCCCTTTCGTCGTTTAGCTTAGCTTAGCGAACTCCGTGTACAGTTCATCAAAGACTTGGTTAAATTTCTCAGCTTCGGCCATCGTGTTATGCTCGTCCAATGAGATCCGCACCGCACTCGTGGCAAGGCCATCATCAATTTTCATGACCTGCAGAGTGCTAGATTCGACGTGTTTCTTGGATGAACAGGCACTCGTGGTCGAAATGTAAATATCATGTTGCTCAAAAGCGTGGACAATCGTTTCCCCGCGGACACCGGCGATGGCAAAACACAGAATGTGTGGGGCAAAGACTGGTAAGTCCTTCGAGAAGATCGTCACATTCGAAAATTTTTCAACATGCTGCAAGATGGCTAACCGAATCTCACGTTGTTGCTTAACCTTGGCCTCTTCATCTTCCAACAGTAGTCGCATGGCCTTAGCCATCGCGGCGATTGCTGGTAAGTTTTCGGTCCCGGAACGCAAATCGCGCTCTTGACCACCACCGGCCATTAATGGCGCGATCATCCGGCCTTGACGTTTGTACATAAAACCAATGCCTCGTGGCGCATGGAACTTATGACCGGAGAAGGTCACGAAGTCCACGCGATCGTTAAAGATCTGCTTGAACAGACCCTTCCCGATTCCTTGCACGGCATCGATATGCCAGTGAATCTTAGGAAAGTCCCGTAAGACATCCGCAATTTCTGCCAAGGGTTGCACGGCCCCAATTTCGTTATTGATGGCCATGGTTGAAACCAAAATCGTACTTGGACGAATAGCGGCCCGCAGGTCGGCTGCGGAGACCCGGCCGTTTTCGTCAACAGGCAGATAGGTAACCTCAAACCCCAATTGCTTTAATTGCTCCATGGAATTGTGAACGGCTGGATGTTCAACCTCAGTCGTAATCAAATGGTTGCCAAATTCCCGTTTCTTCATCGCTGTACCCTTGATGGCCCAGTTATCACCTTCGGTACCACCACTAGTGAACAAAATTTCACTCAGCGACGCCCCCACCAAATCGGCAATTTGCTGGCGAGACTGCTCCAGTAAATTGAAGGCTTGCTCACCAAAATTATGCAGGCTAGATGGGTTTCCCCAGTAGTTAGCACTCACTTTGGCATACGTATCAACGACGGCCGGCGCGGGCTTAGTCGTTGCACTATTATCAAAATAAATCATACAGAACCCTCTTATCTATTCTATTGGTTCGACTCCGATAGAAATTCTTTTTCATTATAAACACAAATGTTCTTAACCACAAGTCCTGTTGTTCGGGCAAAACCGGTCCCGTCACAAAAAAACGAGGCGCCGACTCAATGGTCCCACCTCGTTACTCATGCTTATTCAGCTGGCTTTTTCTCTGGCTTTTGGGTTCCCTTACGATTGTAATAGGCATCCTCTAGGCGCTTGTACGATCCAGGTTCAACTTCATCCAGGACGGTGGCAATGGTTTCCAATGCTTGAGCATACTGAAAGTCTTTTTCGAAGAGCTGCGACGCCTTCTTGCTGGCGGTCGCCACGTCTTCGTGACTGACTTGATAGCGATTGGCATACTGCAACAACTGCTCGGCCAACTGCGAGCTATCAATCAAGTCCTCAGTCTTCTCCTTTAGGGTATCTAGGTCGGTCTGGATAATCAGCAATTGCTTGGTGATGCGTTCCATGTCGATCTGCGGCTGATCCATGTCAGTAGCCAGTTGCGCCACCTCATCACGAACCACGAAGAAATAGTCCAGGTAAGTTTGGGGAATCCCGGGTAAATTAAGATTCTCCACCTGACGACGGAGACTGTGCAGGTTAAAGTCGAATTGTTGTAGCGTTTCGCGGGCTTGCCGTTCCTCATCGACCAGACCAGCCACGCTCTTCAGAATTTGCCCCTGTTGTTCTTCAATCTGAGTGAGATCTTTATTTTGATGTTCCTGATGTTCCAAGATTTGAGAATATGTAGCTTGTTTGTCGGCAATGGCCTGAACGTCCGCCTGGTAAATACCATCAATCGTCCGAATCTGCTCATTAAGTTCGCGGGCAGTTTCCAATTCTTGATGGTCCAAGGTGTAGTTCTGACCGAGCCGGTCAAGTTCATTAAGTAAGGTATGACTTTGGTTCTGGGCGTGGGCAATAAACTTAGCCACACCATCTAGATTAGCCGTCACTGGGGCCTTCGCATCAAGCTCAGTCTGCATCAAGTCGTAGACCTGATCAATCTGATTGGCAATCCGGTCGTTAACCACCTGAGCATCCTCGGGACGTAAATCCTTCAGGGTCGCCAAGTTCTCGTTGATCCGGCCCTCAATCTTTTGAATCAGATCAGGTAAGTTCATTTCACCGAAGTGATAATGCTGATCGCTGAGTTGTTGGTATCCACTCTTTAACTCTTTAACCTGATCAGGATAGGTCACCGTTAAGTCCCTGTACAATGGCGGAATATCGGCAATCAAGTCATCAAGAATACTGGTATCTTCCTTCAACTGTTCGAGGACATCTGCTGCCCGCTCGTGGTCCCCTTCTTTAGTCAGCTGGGTAAAGGTATCAAAATCATCTTCCAATTGACTGAGCCGTTCTTCGAGCTGGTCAATGCTGGGGCCAAAGGCAAAATTCTTAGCCAACAGGGTCTTACGGAGTCCCTGATACTTTTGCTCTAATTCATGGACGGCCTGACGATGTTGCTTGTCCACCTCTTGCAGATTGGCCAAGTCAGCTTGAACGGATTGGATTAACTCGTCGGTCTCATCAACTAACTGGGTCACCTTATTTAAGGACTGTCGTAGTTGGGGTAAATTAATCCCCCGAGAATCATCGGTTAACTGGCTCAATTGTTGGTCAATTCGTTCAAACCGATTCTCTTTAATATCCGTATAATCCGCCTGTAAGTCTTCGTAATTTTCAAGAGAATGGCCAGTTAGGCTCATCTCCCCCACTAATTTAATTTCATCCGCTAAGGGGATGGTCATCATGGATTCTTTCTTAGTGGTGAGGGCTGCCACCTGTTTCCGTACCCGTTGCTGGTAAGCGAGTACGCCCAGGTAGACGATAATCGCCAGAATAACGATTCCAATTAGCACACCAATCATTTTGACCCCATCCTTCATCCGCTTTTAAAAACGCTAACAAGTTGCAAAAAAGCGTCGTTCATTTTACAATTTAATCTAATTTCGATTATAGCATAAGTGACGCCTACGCTTCACTAGGTTTTCGGGATTCACTGAACGTTTTTCGCTATGAGCGAATCAGAATGACAAAAAATTTGGAGGCCTTTTCATGAGTGAACCAATTAATCCGATTATTAACGACCAGCTCGACGCCCTACTTCATGGGGAAACCAATTTAGTGGCTAATCTAGCCAATGCCTCCGCACTATTGATGCAAACTCTGACCGACATCAACTGGTCGGGATTCTATCTTTACCAACCGGATACCGACGATCTGATCCTGGGGCCCTTTCAGGGAAATGTGGCCTGTGTCCACATCGAAAACAACAACGGGGTGTGCGGGACGGCCCTAGCTACCCAAACCACTCAACTGGTCCCGGACGTTCATCAATTCCCCGGTCATATTGCCTGCGATTCGGCCAGCAACGCTGAAATTGTGGTGCCACTGACCTTAAAAGATGGCACTAAACTGGGCGTCATGGATATCGACTCCCCACTTAAGGGACGGTTCACCACGGCTGATCAAGCCATTCTGGAAAAATTTGCAGCTGTTTTATTGTCACACATTGACAAAGCCTAACTAATCTGGGTATAATGGAGTTTGTGTAAAATAATGCAGCGATAAGTGGTAAGCTCGTCAACAGATTGTTGCCGTTACATTGGTTCAGGAAGTAACCTGCGGCTGCATACGGTGAAACCTGCAAAGCAATCTGCACGAATACTAAACTTATAAACAGCTTATTTTACTCCAAATAACTTATTTTATTGGAGGAACTATCTATGTCTCGTTACACTGGCCCAAGCTGGCGTATTTCCCGTCGTTTAGGGGTATCCCTTTCCGGCACTGGTAAAGAATTAAACCGTCGTCCCTACGCACCTGGTGATCATGGTCAAGGTCGTCGTCAAAAGTTATCTGAATACGGTACGCAATTGCGTGAAAAGCAAAAGCTCCGGTTCACTTACGGCATGACTGAACGTCAATTCTTCAACTTGTTCAAGCGTGCTGGTAAGATCAAGGAAGGTACCCATGGGACCAACTTCATGATCTTGCTCGAACGTCGTCTTGACAACGTGGTTTACCGCTTAGGTTTGGCAACGACTCGTCGCCAAGCTCGTCAATTGGTTAACCATGGTCACATCACCGTTGATGGCAAGCGCGTTGACATCCCTTCATACGAAGTCGAAGTTGGCCAAGTCATCTCCGTACGTGAAAAGTCTAAGGACATGCCAGTTATCAAGGGTGCTGTGGAAGCCGTTGTTGGCCGTCCACAATACGTCCAATTCGACGCTGACAAGCTGGAAGGTTCCCTTACCCGCTTCCCTCAACGTGAAGAATTAGATGCAGAACTCGATGACTCTCTTATCGTT
>NZ_BCWD01000011.1 GCF_001592085.1 Levilactobacillus senmaizukei DSM 21775 = NBRC 103853 | reverse complement strand
CGGCGTTTCGGCGGCAATCAACGCACTGGCATTCGGAATATAACCGGCAAAGAATCCTTGCAGAAACCGCAGGCCGATCAATTGCCAAATATTGGTCACAAACCCCATCAGACCAATGACGATTGCCATCCCCATGGACGATCGGAGCAGCATCAGTTTACGGCCTTTACGGTCCGCCAACTTGCCCCAAAGTGGGGAAACCAAAGCGATCACGAGAAAGGTCACGGCGTAGGTCATCCCACTGTAAATGGTCAGTTGACCCTTGGTGAACGAACCTAAGTCATCAACGTACAGCGACAGGAACGGCATGATTTCGCTGAAACCCATTCCCGCAATGAAGGTTCCCAGCCAAAGTACTGCTAAATTCCGTTGCCATTGTTCCATCTTCCGTGTCCCCACGACGTCATCGCCTCTCTTAAGTTTTAGATCCTTTAATTTTCACGATTGTCTACCGACAACTTAAATCCATCAGACGCAGTTACAGTTAGTTTAGCATATTTTCTCATGATAATCTCATAGAGCGCAAAATGGCCCAGATCCTGAATAAATCAGTCTCTGGGCCAATTAATGAACTTTTAAAGTTACCCGTGAACCCCAATGAATAGGGCCACCATCAGGATAAACAGAACCAGCGTCGTGATTGCCACATACAAATGGTCGCGCTCCTTATAGAAGGCGTAGATGGAAACAATCACCCGCAAGACGGGGGTCAAGATCAGACAGTAGACCCCTAACATCATGATAGCATAGGGCTTTAATTGCCAGGTGCCTTGTAGGATTAACCCCATCTGCCGCGGAACCACCGTTCCGGGATAACCGGACTGACCCGTAACTAGAAAGAGACCTAAGCCAATGGCCATCACAATTGCCGAAAAGATCACACCGACTTGGAGAATCCGACCAATGACCGATTCCACTTGTAACATTTCCTTGGAAGTTGCCGTTTGCTTATCTGCCATTAGAAATGCACCCCCAACCCTTTAAATAACATTTGCAGTCCAATATAGAGAATTACCGGAATGAAGACAATCCGAATCCACTTGGCTGGTAAGACCTGCATGATTCGTGACCCAATGACGGCACCACCTAGGATCCCTAATGCCATGGGTACCGCAATACTTGGCAAAATTGCCCCGTTAAAGAAGTAGACCGTTGCACTGGCCGCAGCCGTAACCCCCATCATTAGGTTCGATGTCGAACTCGATGGCTTCAAAGGCATCTTCATGAAGGTATCCATGGCCATCACTTTGAAGGCCCCCGAGCCGATGCCCAGGAGACCACTGGCCACCCCCGCACCGAACATCACGGAGAAGCCGGCCGGTATATTCTCGACTTGGTAATCGACGTCTTTCATCTCGGCCTTATCATAGTAGCTCCCGTTTAACTTCAGCTTAGCCGCAATCTTATCGGGTTCCACCCGTTGTAAGACCTCTTGACCACGCCGAAGCTTTCGCACCATGTTCCAACCAGAAAAGACCAGTAGACAACCAAATAGCAAATAAAGATACTTCGGATTCAGGACGCCGGTCAACAAGGCACCGACAATCGCCCCAATCGTGGTCGCAATCTCTAAAAACATCGCAACCCGTAAATTCAAAACGTTGTCACGTAGGTAGGCAATCGTGGCCCCAGAACTGGTGGCAATGACCGCAATGATACTAGCACCAATTGCGTATTTAATATTTAATCCCATCCCCAGCGTTAGAATCGGGGTGATAATCATACCGCCACCAATTCCTAGGATCGATCCCGCAATCCCAGCGAAGACCCCAACTCCTAGCATAAGCAAAGCTGTTTGCATCATAAGGCAACTTCCTCTCAATTCATTCTACGGGTAATTATGAGTCTTTACCGATCACCGTGCAAGCTAGTCAAATCATCATCTATCACGTTATTGAACATAAATCACAATGTTTAACGTTGGTACAACAAGGATGGCTTTCGCTAAGGTTTATCTATGTTCATCTATGAGCGACCGTCCGTCAGGAAGGACCACCACACCTGAATCCATTAAATGGTCCTCTAACCCCCGTCTAATGGGATAGACACCGATCAACTCACAAAGCCGCCTGCCATATCAAAAAAATATGGTAGACGGCTCTGATTTGTATTCAATGTATATTTAATCGTTCTCAATAACTGTCGATAAAGCGCTGCATCAGTGGACTCGGCGTTACGGCAGCTGGCCAAACCAACTGCAGGGTCGTTCGCCAGGGTTGATAACGAATCGGCCGAATGTTGGTGGCTAACCCACTGCCAGCCTCAGCGACCGACTGTGGCACAACCGCTACCCCCATATGATCCTCGGCCCACTGAACTGCTGTGCGCGCATCGTCACAGGTACAGGCGATAAAGGGATCAATTCCCTTTTGCGCAAAGGTGGTTTGGAAGAGTTGTGCAAACCGTCGGTAGATGATCAAGGGGACGTCCGCCAAATCTTCAACCCGAATAGTTGCCCCGGCAAAGTGGTCATACTTCTTCGGTACCACGGCGACCATAGACTCGGTCGTCAAGGCCTTGGTGACCAGTCCCGGTGCGGTAAATGGCGTCCGCACGATGGCAATGTCGATCAGATGCTTATCCAGTCGGTCAATCAAGCCATAGGTATTGTCCTCAAACAGTCGAATTTGAACCTTCGGATAGTGCCGGGTTAACGTTTGCAGTTTGCTATTCGGCGTGGCTCCCAGAGAAGAGGAGGCCACCCCCACGGATAAAACGCCTGCCAGGCCCTGGCCCAACGATCGAACCTGACTGTTTGCTCGTTCCCGTAGGTCCACTAGCTGTTGGGCGTAATCACGAAGTAATTTTCCCGCCGGCGTTAACGTGACGCCCTTAGGCGAGCGGCGAAAGAGTTGGACCCCCAGCTCGCTTTCCAATTGTTTCAGTTGGTGACTCAGCGGGGGTTGCGCTATGTGTAATTGTTGGGCGGCTGCCGTGATCTGGCCAGCATTCGCCACCGCTAGAAAATACTCTAATTGCCGAAAATTCACGACGGTCACCTCCTCAAGGTCATTATACCAAATACCTACGGCAAGTCTGGATCACCATTTAACGATCGCCGGTTCACGGTCTGTTTAGCCCGTTCCTTCGCCGGAATGCTTTCCTGCAATAGGTATTGGCGAATCAAGAGTACAATCTGCTTATTTTGGGGCAAATCCGAATGAGTTGTCTGATCCCCCGTAACGGTGATTTGCGTATAGTGGGCCACGTGGTTTTGGAAGACGTACTTCCCCTGATTAACACTATTGGCTGGCACCGTGCCATCGCTAGAATAGTTTTCTGTGCCAGCCACGGAATAAACCGTCAGCTTGGCCGGTAACTTCTCCCGGTATTTAACCAACTCATTTAGCATGTCGGTCCACTTGGTGGTGCTAGCGGACTCCATATTGTATGGCGTCGCGATCGTCATCAACCGATCAATATTTACCCGAGACGTTTGTGCAAAGTATTTTTCCAGGAACAGGGTCCAAATGAGTCCCCCGTTAGAATGCCCCAAGGCCGAAAAGTGATTAAAATGGTAAGTCTTGACCAGATCCTTGAAGGCAATGTTCAGCCAGGCAGCCTGCTTATTAATATTGCGATAACCATCCCGATTATTATCGAAAGCAATCACGATAAACGGTTGGTTATCCCCCTTACGAATCGACCCCGTATAGGAAAGCTGACCATTCTCGGCCACCTTAACCTTTAAGACGCTGTGGGTCACTTTAGTTTCCTTGCGTAACTCCGTAATTAAGTCATCAAACCGATTCTGACTGGCACTGGATCCGGGAATCAAGATCGTTGGGTCCAATGGGGTTCGATAGACGGTCTTATATTTGGCCACACGCCGATGCATCCAGGCCACACTGGGCACGAAGATCACAACAATCATCACAACGAGTAACAGCCAACGCCACCAATTACGCCGCATCGTGGTCACCTCCCTGATTATTCAGTAACCGCACGAATGGCAAGTACACCAAGACGGATAACACCAAACAAATCCCGCTCAGAACCAGGGCCCGCCAATCACCACCGGTCCCCAAATAAGCGATCAGTGGACCTGGTGTCGTTCGCGGCACGGGGTAAACGATCGGCGGAACCAATTTCCAGGTTAGCGCAAACCAAGCCACAACAATATTCACGGCTGGTGCCAGGACAAATGGAATTAATAAAATCGGATTGAATAGGATTGGCAGCCCCAGTAACGTCGGCTCGTTTAAATTAACCAGGTTCGGAAGAAAGGTTTGGTTCGCCACCCGTCGATAACTGGTTTGCCGTGAACCAATCCAGATAGCAATGAGCAAGGCCAGCGTCATCCCGGCGCCCCCAAAATTGGCGTAGGCATCACCCAGGGTATGTAAGGTAATCGGATTAGGCGCGCCCCAGCCGGATCCATGTTGTACGGCGTAAGCTAAATTCTGCAGGCTCGTTACAGAGCTATTGCCGGCCAATGAAACCGGCCCAATCAGTCCCAGCCACCACAAACTATTGTTCAACGCGGTAACGCCCAAAATCATCAAACCCCGATGGCCAGGATTCATGACCAGCGTGCTCAGGCCTTGATAAACCAACCCATTGAGACCGCCGGCCGAAATCCAGCTTAGGCCATAGCCCAGACCTGTGGTGATCAATAGGACCAGTACCAAGGGCCACGCCACCCGGCCGGTCCACGATAATTGCCACTTAGGATGGCGTAATTGAAGCTTACGTAGCATCTGCATCAACCGGCTCCCAGCCCAGCCAACGGTCAAGCCGACGACGATGGCCAGGAAAATCCCTTGTGGTCCCAGGTTGCCCTCGACGAATTGGGTTAGTTGGTCACCACCCCGATCGGTCTGGCCGAGTGCCTGGTAATTCACGTTCAGCGTCAGGAAGGCGAGCGCGCTCATGACCCCAATGGCCAAAGCATCACTCCGATACGTTCGCGCCAAATAGTGTCCAGTGGTGAAGGCTATCATGACGGCCACAACCCCATTGACGACCGTACTAACCGCCTGAAATAATTCCCGCCAAGTTTCCAGGCCGGGCAACCAGGTGCCCACGTGATAGATCTGAAAAAAGAAGCCACTATCCGCTAAGAAACTTTGCCCTACAAAGTCAATCAACGCCATGACTAAAATAAACGGGTAGGCGACCCGGAGTGCTTCCTTAATGGCGCGCATTGCTCGCCACTGGTTCATCCGTTGATTAAGGCGCCACAGCCCCTTCAATTGACGTTGTAATCCCATCGAATCACCCCTACTCTTTTTCTCTGATTAGTCTCTTTTTAGCCTGACCATCAAACGCGCCCGCTGGTTCTTAAATTCTGGATACTAGACCACCGACAACGGTTAGGGGCTCCGATCTATGGGGCCCGCTTTCAGCCGGAAGTGCGGCCTACAAGCCCCACCAACCATCACCACTAATCGTGCAACACCCTTGGCCAGAAAAAACCATCATTCCCTAGCAAATGCACTATTTTACTATGATTAACCAGCAAGTTAACAATGACTGACCCACCTTGAGGCTCACAGCTGTCGTGAAGGTCAAAATCTAGCTTGCGGACCACTCTTCATGGGCCACGGTAGGCGACCCAAATGGCTTTAAATATGACATATTACAATTTCATTATACGAGCTTCGAAAGTAGACGGGCCTTAAACGTCTTATAAGTTTCATTGTGACCACAAAACCAGACAAAAAGGGGGTGACCACGGTCACCCCCTTGAGCTAATTATAAATAAATGATTTACCAACTGAGCGAATCACTGGTTAGAACCTCTGGTTGGTGATTACCCATCAGATAAGCCCGGCCATTGGCCGCAAAGCTCAAGCCTTCAAATTCACGTCTAGAAGCAAAGTGCGTCCAATGAACGTCGGCGCTAGTCAAATGGCCGTTACCAGCTAATTTTGCCACGGGTAAGCTCGCAATCGAGTCATCCGAAACCAAGTACAACCGGCCGTTGTGGGGATTGAAAGCCAAGCTTTGGACCCGGGTCCCCGGACCGTGTGCCAGGACTTGCTTCGTCAACCGAAAGATCACGTGCCGCCGACCCACTCGTCCTTGATACAACCGGACCTCGTGATTATTCGGCCGCGTCCAGAAGTAGGCCCGGCCACTGCGGTCAAAGGCCAAGACATGACCACCAGGAACCGCGAAGCCTCCCGCCCTTAAGCGAAACCGAATCTTGTGCACCGGTAACAAGCTCTTAGGACTGATCTGTTGTAAATAACCGAATTGGTTCACGGGAACGCGTGGCGCTGATTCCCGGTCACACCACATGTAGAGGCTATGGGTTCGCCAGTCAAACGCTAGCGATTGACCGTGCCCAGTAACGAAAGCCGGACCAACCTTGATGGCCGTTCGAATGGCCCGCTCATGCGCAGAACTATCGGCTGCCGTGCTATAAACCCGCTGAACATCCACCGGGGTAGCCTGTAAGTTTTCCAACTTAGCCAGGTCAAATCGCACGATCCGTCCACGATTATGCCAAGCCGTTGGACAGTAAATCACGTACAGATACCGTCCGACAACCATCTCACTTTGCGGGTCACCCCACGCTTGATGATCATAGCCAGGAATGGGTAATAAATACTTCGTCGTGAAGGTGACCGGGGTTCCCCGATCGCTGACAATTTGATTAACGCCATTTAAGTTGGCCGCCGGGGCATACGTCTTGGGTACCGGAGTGAAATGCACTTGAGCATCGTCCAACGTCCGTAATGTCCCTGGGTTTGCCAGCGCGGCACTTGATTGGACAACGGTCGTCATTGCATGAGCCGTTGACCCACCGAACAAGCCCCCACTCAGCCCCAGGATTACAATACCTATTAAACCAATTCTCTTCATAACCCATCACCCCCCAATGTTTTGCGCCAGTATACGGCGTCTAAATTAGGAGGGGGGTCAAACAAGACTTTTATCGCGTTGTGAACTTACCAACTGGTCCGATCGCCAATCAAGACCTCTGGGTTATGATTACTCAACAACAGAGCGTGTCCATTAGGTAAGAATGCCAGGCCTTCAAATTCTCGTCGTGGTGAGAACCGCGTCCATTTAACATCATTCTTGGTCAATCGACCCTTACCATTGAGTTTCTTAGCTGGCAGGCTAGCAATCGAATCATCGGCCACCAGATAAAGCCGGCCGTTATGCGGATTGTACCCCATACTTTGAACATGTGTCCCTGGGCCCCGCCGCAAGACTTGATGGGTTAAGCGGAAATGCATGTGATGTCGTGAGATCCGGCCTTTATAGATCCGAACGGACTGGCCACCCGGTCGTGACCAAAAGTAGGCATTTCCATACTTATCAAAGGCGAGGACATGGCCACCATTGACGTCACCCTTCTTACTCCGCAACCGGAAGCGGGTCCGATAATGGGGAACCAGCTTGCTCGAACTAATCTGTTGGATATAGCCATACATGCTGGTTGGGACCGCCGGGGACTTTTCCCGATCACACCACATATAAAGCTGGTGATCATGCCAGTTGTAGGCCAGCGACTGTCCGTGACCAGTGGTAAAGGCTGGCCCAACCTTTACCGCCTTGCGAACGGCCTTTTGGATGTCCCCCGAACGTGAATAAGCCGTCTGAATCTCCCGTGGACTAGCCCCTAGTTGATCCAGCCTTTTCAAGTCGTAGCGAACAATTCTCCCGCGATTGTGCCAGGCCGTTGGTGTGTACACCACGTACAAGTAACGACCATTCGTGGTCGCACTCTGGGGATTTCCCCAAGCCTGATTATGATACCCCGGATATGGAAACAAAATCTTAGTCGCAAAATTAACGTGGGCGCCCTGAACACTGCGAATGGTATTGTTACCATGCAACCGGGTCGCATGGTTATACCGCTTGGGGCCCTTAACAAAGTGGACGTGATAATCATTCAGCATGCGGGTCCGTCCAATACTAAGCCCCCACGCCCGCTGATGATAGGTCGTTAGCGCCTGTGCCGAAACCGCGGGAAGCATTCCCAACACCGCACCGACAAGGACTAACCACCAAGTAAGTCGTTTTACCATATGTATCACTTCTTATTTAATTTTACTTAGAATCATTAAGTATCTTTATATTGTATCCCATACCTATAAAATAAACAATACGGCCAGTCCCCACCAAGGAGCCCCGCCGTATTAATTGTGATATGTCAACTTAGATGGCTAAATAACTTCCCGTTTGAATGGATCTTTCGAGATACCCTGGTCCAGAATGGCCTTGCACCATTCCTTGGCTGAAAAGAGGCTATGGTCGCGGTAATTTCCACAACTGTATTTATCGGTACCTTGAACATCTTTCCATTCGGTATCAAACGCAATCTTGTGGAGGGCGGCCTTCAAAGCCTTGGCAACTTCTTCGGTAGATTGTTCACCCCAGGTAATCAGATGAAACCCCGTCCGACAGCCAAATGGTGAACAGTCGATGACGCCCGTCATTTCATCCCGCAGGTACCCGGCCAGAAGATGTTCGATCGTATGTAAACCAGCGGTCGGAATGGCATTTTCGTTAGGTTGTACCAACCGTAAATCAAAATTAGAGATAACGTCACCCTTGGTCCCCGTTTCCCGAGTGATTAACCGGACGTACGGTGCCTTAACAGCAGTGTGATCCAAAATAAAACTTTCGACTTTTGCCATGATTCGCCAACTCCTTTTTAATATATTCACGTGACCCCCTCTACCATACACCCCAAGACCGACCGATCGTCAATGCCTTTCCAGAAAACTTTAGGAATCGGCGGCAGTCTACAAAGAAAACGTTAAAACCAAGCCATCATTCCCGACTCACTCTGACCAGGTCCCTATACTGGGTCATGGCATTAGCGATACTGGGGAGGAATGATCATGCATCGAGAAGCTAAACACTACGAACACCTATTACCTAAGAAGCACCATTGGCGACGCCTAGGGATCGTTGCCGTCGGCTTTTTACTAGGCCTAGGGCTCTACGGTTGGCACACCGCACAGCAGCGGTTTTCGGCGACCTATAAAGCCGTGGGTCGGCCCAGTGACACCGCTCTGACCAGTGGCAAGCCGTTCGCCATTCTCCTATTGGGAACTGATACCGGTGCACTGGGCCGTCATGCCGTTGGCCGGACCGACACCATGATCGTGGCCACCATCAATCCGCAAAAACAGACGGCAAAATTGACAAGCATTCCCCGCGATACCTTGGTGTCCATCTGGGGTAGCCAGCAAGACGCGGAAAAGATCAACGCCGCCTACCCACTCTATGGCGCCAAAGCGACCATTAAAACCGTTGAACATCTCCTCAACATTCCCATCAACTACTATGTCCTACTGAACATGGGTGGCCTGGAGAAAATGATTGATGCCGTCAATGGCGTCACTGTTACGCCGCCGCTAACCTTTCACTATCAGCAGGCCAACGTTATCAAGGGGGTCAAAGTTCATCTAAACGGCGCGAGTGCCCTAGCCTATTCACGCATGCGTGATCAAGATCCCCTCGGGGACTATGGACGGCAGGCCCGCCAACGACAAATCATCAAGGCCCTGGTCTTGAAGGAAGCTAGCATCGCCTCACTAGCCCGGTACCAAACCGTCTTGGGTTCGCTTGACCACAACCTCGAAACGAACCTTACTTTTGACGATCTCATGTGGATCAGAGCGAAGGCAGGACACGCGAGTCGTCACATCGAATCACAGACGCTCCAGGGGGAACCGGCTACGATTAACGGCATTGATTATCAAATCGCCCCAACGGCCACGATTAATCACGTCAGCCAAAATCTTCGTCGATCACTCGACCTACCCATCAGCAGCTTTCAAACGGACGCCCTAAACCCATTGGGCGCGACCGGCAACTAAAAATAATCAAGCAAAAAGGCACGCGACTCGTCACGTGCCTTTGGTATCACTAAATTTATTTGGACGGGTCATCGTGGCTCGCTTGCCGGTCTTGCCAGATCCGCCAGCCAATGATGAGAATACTAGCATCGCCTAGAATGGTCCCAAACGCAATCAGGATGTTTCCGGTCGCGGTCACCATGAGCCCGGCGGTCGCGGGGACACGGGCCAACATCGCCAAGAACGTTGTAATCCACAGGCTACCTAAGATGGCCGGGAACCAGGACAATGGCTGCCGCCGCCGATGCCACCAGGTGAAGCCGGACACCAGAACGGCAAATCCCAGCCAGATGAGGGTTCCAATCTCTCGATTTAAGAAGATCAGGCCGACCGCCGGAACGATGTGTGCGGCCACCCACATGGCAACCAATAGCCCTAGAATAACGATCAGCCAGCCGATCAACCGACCTTGCGGTGATGAGACCCGCCGTTGTAGCCACCAACCCAGTAACATGGCGACAATGAACAGACCATACTGGACAGCTACCAGTCCCAACTGCAAGGGAATTGCCGGCAGAATGACGGTCGGTAAGATCGTGCCCAACGTGAAGATAAGTAACGGTACTAATAGATCCCAGTTCCACCGGGACTTCGTTTGCTTTGCCACAACTGGATCTCCCTTCGATTAGCGGTGTAACATTCCCCAGAAGCCTAAAGCTGCTAAGGCTAAGCCACCACCGACACTTAAGATTAAATAACTAATGAGTGCGCCATACCGCCGTTGATCGGCCAGCATGACCATTTCATGACTAAACGTGGAATAAGTGGTGAAGCCACCTAAGACACCCGTTCCTAAGCAGACCACCAGCCAATGACTCAGACTGGCGGCGGTCAGCGCTCCTAATAGCCCGCTGCCCAACCAGTTGATCAGTAGCGTGGCGACCGGCCACCGATTCTGGGTCAACGGCTGTAGAAGCCGGGTCACCGCATAACGGGCCAAGGCCCCAATGGCTGCTCCCAAGCCAACCCCGACCGCCATCACTGTTCAGCCACCGGAAACGAAAACCAGTGTCGCGCAATCCAAACGCCCAGCACGCTCATGATGAAACCGCCTACCAGAGTCATCCCCATATAGATTGCAGCCGTACCCCAATGCTGGGTCATCAGCAGTTTAAGCGTCGCAACACTAAAAGTGGAAAAGGTCGTGAACGCACCGACCCCGCCAACTCCCAACCCAACCGTCAGAGCACTCGGCCAACGTGCCGTTAGGCGGTCAGCGTGGGACAACCAGGCCAACAGCCCACTACCCAAGAGATTGACGATAATCGTGGCCCAGGGAAAGTCGGGGCCCGTCGGTAACTGAAGCCCCAGCCAATAACGTAAACTGGCGCCAACAAACGCCCATCCGGCAATTGAAAAGACGGTTTCCATTCGTTTCGCCTCCAGAAAATAATCTCTTCATTATACCAAAAAAGCCGCCAGAACGGCGGCTTCTCATCAAATTTAGTGAGTCTTAACCACCAGGTCCAGGGCTGACTGCAACTCGGTCTGTTGCTCCGGTGTTAACTGGCCTGCGGCAACACACTGCCTGACATTTTCAGCGACAACAACCCCCATCATCCGTTCAACCCCAGACCGAACCGCGGCAAGTTGTGTCAAGATATCACGACAGTCGCGATCATCTTCGACCATTTTCAAAATTCCTTGGAGTTGACCGTCCGCCCGACGAAGGCGATTTTTGAGTTGAGCCGACGTGGTTTGAACCATTAGCCGGCCACTTCAGTTAGCTTACCATCCAGGTACTTCTTGAGCGCCGCCTTAGGATGAAAACCCACAACCTTTTCCGTTGGCATCCCATTCTTGAAGATCACCATGGAAGGAATACTCATGATGCCTAAACTTTGCGCCAACTCTTGATTCTTATCAACGTCGAGTGAAGCAAACTTGACCTTGTCCCCGTATTCTTCATCCAGGGATTCTAGCACCGGCGTCTGCATCTTACATGGTCCACACCAATCTGCCCAGAAGTCAACGACCGTGACGGCCGTGTCGTCACCAATGTGTTCGAAATCCTTTGTCGTAATTGCTTGCATCATCAATACCTCATTTTCTCTAATTTAATATTCCCAACTATACCCCAAGGGGTATCAATTAGCTAGTATTTAGCTTAAGCCGATCAAAAAAGGACATCGGCTTGACCCCGATGTCCTAATCAATCTAGTTATCTTTAATCCGCTAATTCTGGATCTGGGTCAACCCCCGCCGTCAACCGTGGATGGTTGTTGCCCCGCTTCGTTTCCTTTTCAACGGCTTGTTGTGCCACAAGGTTCAAGTAGTTGAATGGGTCATCGAAGTTCGGGTTAAACAACATGTCCACAAAGGCCAGGTCATCAATCGTATTGCGGTTTTGAATCGCAATGGAGATGGCGTTAGCCGATTGGGCCACTTCGTGTTTACTGAAGAATTGGGCGCCTAAGATCCGGCGGTTCTTCCGGTTGTAAACCAAGTTGATCGTCAGATCATCCGTCGTTGGCATGTAACTTGGTCGCCATGTGCCCTCAAAGGTTACCATATCAGCATCCATCCCTGCACTCAGGGCGTGATCAATGGTTAATCCAGTTGAAGCCAACGTGTGACCAAAAATCTTCATGGCCGACGTTGCTTGGGTTCCCATGTATTGTTGAATGTTGCCAAAGACGTTAATCCCAGCTAACATCCCTTGCCGCACGGCGTTGGTCGCCAATGGTGTGTAGGCTGGCTTGCCGGTTGGGTTAAAGTTAACCACGCTGGCATCGCCACAGGCGAAGATGTCCGGGTTGGACGTTTGCACATAGTCATTGATGATAATGGCCCCATGCCGGTCCATTTCAACTTGCCCCCGAAGTAATTCGGTGTTGGGCACGAAGCCGGTGCAGACCACAGCTAGGTCAGCCGTGAACTCACCATTCGTCGTTTCAATGACCAATTCCCCATTGTCGTTACCGGTGAAGGCCGTCACCCGCCGATTAAGGTTAACGGCAACGCCCTTGTCTTCTAGCAGGCCAACGATATGGTCGGACAATCCCTTGTCCACATAATGATTCAGGATAATATCACGTGATTGGAACAACTGAACTTCGTGGCCAGTCCGAGCGTAGCTTTCGGCCAATTCAGTCCCGATATAACCAGCACCAATGATGGCAATCCGCTTGTTACCCTTAGCGGCAGCATCAATTGCCACTGCTTGTTCGTAATTCTTACACAACATGACCTTATCTTCATCAATTCCAAAGATTGGTGGGACAGTCACCGTCGATCCGGTAGCCATAATTAATTTATCATAACTATCCGTCGTTAAGTCACCAGAGTCCATGTCCACAACGTCGACGGTTTTGGCTTCGGAGTCAATCTTAATGACATTCCGTCGAGTCTTAACCTTGGCGCCAGCTTCTTCCAGCTGCTTAGGGGAAGAATAGAACATATCTTCTAGATGTTTAACTTGTCCATCTAAGAACAAAGAGATTCCACAAGAAAGAAATGAGACGTTCGTATGACGTTCATAAATAGTAACATCTGTGTCTGGGTGATCACGCAAGATTTGAAGTGCGGCATTTGTGCCAGCGTGTGTACTACCAACAATGATGACTTTCATGTTTACCCTCCTACACGAAAAACGATTCTAAAGTTAGCATACTAGAAAGTTAGCAAAAGATAAATGACTTGCTCTCAAAAAGGCGGGCCACAGGCCGTAAATCCTCACACTTCGTGAAAAGTGGTTAAAATAAGTGCATAATGCACCACAGTTTTACAAAACTGAAACGTTTCGCTTCCGTTACGTCATATTTTTCTCAAGTTAGCTGAATCAACGACCGTTCCCGTTATAATCACGATCGATCACGACTAAATAACGTAAAAATTTAAAAATATAGTCAACATTATGATTGATCTGCTCAAGTGATTAACTTATTTATTCGTTCACTCAAATGGTTACTATGAAACTGACACGATCAGTTTCACTGCCAACAAAACGCGATATCATAGTCTTTTCGTTCAAATGAATCCATGTAACGGCCGCCGGAGATTCTTTAGCCACTTTCTAAGTTCCGTCACATTTCGCTTGCAGGTTCGTGGCGTTCTGACTATTATTATCGACAGTTAGATCGTGATACGTTCTGACCTTAAAGCACTGTGATAGATGATAGGAATCACTGTCTATAGATGCACTCCCCCCAAAACAAGTGATTTATTAACAGATTCCTAATAATGGTCCTGAGTAATCCGCATGTTACTCAGGGCCTTTCTTTTACCCTTTTTTTCGAACGATCGTCCAAATTTGACGAACTGCCACCGGTAAAATCAAAATGATAATAAATAGCCAGGTGAAGTTCGCTCGAATAAATGGAGAATTCCCAAAAAAGAAACCAACGGCACAACAACTCACGACCCAGATCAGGCTCCCTACCAGGTTTTCAAAGCGAAATTGGTGCCAACCCATGTCTGCAGAACCCGCCAAGACGGGCAAGAACAGCCCGACAAACGGAATAAACCGGCCAAAGATCAACGTTTCCTTTTGATTACGCTTGAACACGGCATTGGCCTCCGCCACCTTCTTGTCCGGTAAGTGCCGCACAAGGTGGTCTTGCACCCCCTGCCAACGGACAGCAGTCCAGTATTTAACCGCCGAACCGGCAGTAGCGGCCACAGTAAACATTAAGATAAGGCCCCAGATATTCAGGACCGAATGGGGACTGGCCGCGATTGATCCGCCCATGAATAGCAATGACTGACCAGGTATAAAGGAAAAGATCAACATACCAGATTCTAGGAAGACTAAGCAAAACAAAACCCAGTACGTCCCAGTGCCCAACTGATTGGTTAAACTGACTAACAAATCCAGTGGGTGCCAGACCACATTACTTAAGAATGTGACAAATTCCAAGTCGATCACCTCCGCTTTCATTTAAAATGTGTGCGACCTTTAACCGTTATCTCTTCATATTATTTAGGGCCCCCTTACCCAAAATGGGGGTATCTGTCACACAGACAAACCGCGTAATAATCCCGTTTATAAAATCAAGCTCAGTATAAACGATCAACGGGTGCTATTCTCATTTTTTACCGCAAATTAGTTGATTCCGTGACCTTGGTGTAACTTAAACAATTAACCGAATATTCGATAAGGACCCTCACCGTTCCCGAGAACCGATCTCTCATATTCGAAAAAGTGTCGCCGGTGACCAACAATTCTGCTAACTGGCTTCTATTATACGTGAATCGTGACAGGTTGCTGATAAAGTTTTAGCGGTTAGACTGATATTCACAAGCTTATCTAGCTAAATCCGTTATAGGTATCCCCTTTGCCACGAGTATGTGAATCTTTTGTCGTTAAATAAAAATCGGCTGACCCAGTTAGTAGCCCCCTCTTAGGAGACCACGAACACGGGTCAACCGACCAAATTCGTTATTATAAAATTTGTGAAACCAATCGATTGCACCTGATGAGGCCAGGCGTTACACTACAGTCAAGTTAGTAACAGTGACTGTTGCTAGCGCATCTACACCAAGTTCTTATTACTTCTACTATTTACGAGCAGACACTAGCACTCCCCCAAAGTTTCTAATTCCTGCTCGTATCCCCCCTCAAGCCGCGATAGCCTTGCCATCGTGGCTTTTTTTGTGATCTGAAGCCCCTAGTCCAAGACTTGAACGCCGACCCCAATCAGGCCAGGTCCGGTATGCACGCCGAGAGCTGGCGAAACATCCCCTGAATACCACTGCAGGACCCCCGGATGAGCCGCTTGGAGCCGTTTGAGGACAGCTTCCCGTAGTTCCGGGTTCACCCCGTCACAGACGGCTACGTTAACCCGCTTTGCCGAACCAATCGCCCCATCAACCAATTGCAGGAGCTTAGTCAGGGTCCGCTTTTCACCACGAACCTTGGCAATGGGGTAATAGACTCCCTCTGGATCACAGGAAATAATTGGTTTCACATTCAATAGGGTCCCGGCCATGCCGGCAACTTTCCCAATTCGGCCACCCGCTTGTAAATACTTCAACGATGGCACATAGAAGAAGACCTTGGTCTGCGCCGTTACCCGCTCAACCTCTTGGACAATATCGTCGAACGACTTGCCTTCGGCTCGCAGCTGAGCGGCATAGATAGCGGCAAATCCGCTCCCAATTCCCACACTACAAGTGTTAATGACGTGGACGGTTAAGGGAGAATCCTCCGCTAGTAACCGGGTTTCTTGATAGGTTCCGGAAAGCTTCGCCGAGATACAAATGGCAATCACGTGGGTATAGCCGGATTGCTGGATCTGTTCTAACGCCTCAACAATCCGCTTACCGGTAGGACTCGCTGTCGTTGCGGGCTCCTTGGCCTGACGTTCATAAAAGGCAGTTGGTGTAATGGTTACCCGGTCTTCATAGACCCGATCTCTAAAAATAACATTCATTGGCATTAAGGCCATGTCGGCGGCCTCAACCACTTCGGCCGGAACGTCGGAGCAGGAGTCCACCAGAATTGCGATTTTTTCTCTTGGCACAGGAATTACCTCGATTTCTACTGAGTTCTTTCGCTTTAAAGGTTATTATAACTCAGTTGCCTAGTTTTGAAAACTAGGTCTTCTGTTGTCAGTTCTGTAAGAGGCCCAACTGAGCGGTTCATTTGCATTTGTAGAGCGGGGTTACCACCCTTTTTAACCAGGATTCCCCGCCATTGAAAATAAAATTTATGATGGTTCAAGCATCACGAAAAACTAATTTTTAAATAACCCGTCCCTAACCCATAGTAAAACGGATTACCTTGAGGCTTTTTTCACACACAGTTCTATACCAAGCATGAAACCGGAAACACTTAAAATTGGGGCAACAAGGCCGACCTCCTACTCAATTAATTTAGAACTAAGATCGGATATAAAAATAGTTTTGGGTGCCCGAAACAATCGGCTCTGATGGTTGACATCGGGGCTCAGAGGCCTATACTTACGTTTGGAATCGTAGTCTCTAGTCCCGTTAATAATTCTCAATTTTGCACTTATTCGCAACATTTTAAATTCAACGGGACTGGAACCAGAAAGACAGAAAGTCACCTGACTACCCGAATTTCTAAGCCAATAGAAAAGAGGGATTTTATGAAAAATCATGAAACCAACGACAAGTCCAAGCACCATATGTTAGAATCCACCGGCCACGACCAAAAGAGTCTGAATGAAGTCAACGGAACCGTTGAAGTTCCACAAGGTGCCGGCTTCTGGCGAACATTGATGGCGTACACGGGACCAGGCGCCCTGATCGCCGTTGGGTATATGGACCCTGGTAACTGGATTACCTCCATCGCCGGTGGTGCACAATACAAATACGCACTGCTGACTATCGTCTTGATTTCTAGTCTGATTGCCATGCTGCTACAAGCCATGTCCGCCCGTTTAGGGATTGTGACCGGTAAAGACCTGGCCCAGCTGACACGGGAACGAACCGGTAAGAAGACCGGGATCGTCCTCTGGATTATTACCGAACTCGCCATTATGGCCACCGATATCGCCGAAATCATTGGTTCCGGGATTGCGTTGAAGCTATTATTCGGTTTCCCACTCATTATTGGGATTCTCATCACGGCGGCCGACGTGCTGGTTCTGTTAGTCCTCATGAAATTAGGCTTCCGTAAAATTGAAGCCATCGTAGCCACATTGGTGGCGGTCATTCTCTTCGTCTTCTTGTATGAAGTCATCTTAGCCCAACCACACATGGGTGAAGTGCTTAAGGGTTACTTGCCTTCAAGCCACGTGGTGACCAATCACGGAATGCTCTACTTGTCTCTAGGGATTGTCGGGGCAACGGTTATGCCCCATGACTTATACCTGGGTTCATCAATTTCGCAAACACGGAACTTTGACCGTAAGGACCGCAAGAGCGTTTCTCAAGCGATTCGCTTCACAACGATCGACTCAAACATTCAATTAACGCTCGCCTTCGTCGTGAATAGCTTACTGTTAATCTTAGGGGCCGCCCTCTTCTTTGGAACCGACAGCGATCTTGGTCGCTTCGTGGACCTATTCAACGCCTTAAGTAATAGCCAGATTGTTGGTGCCATTGCCAGTCCAATCCTCAGTATGCTCTTTGCCCTCGCCTTGTTGGCATCTGGTCAAAGTTCAACGATTACGGGAACTTTGGCGGGCCAAATCATCATGGAAGGCTTCATCAACTTGAAAATGCCGCTATGGGCACAACGGTTGTTGACTCGTCTGCTTTCTGTGACGCCGGTCATCATCTTCGCCGTTATCTACCATGGTAATGAAGCTAAGATTGAAAACTTGTTAACCCTCTCGCAAGTCTTCCTGAGTATCGCATTACCATTCGCGATGATTCCGCTGGTAATCTTTACCAGTAGCAAGGACCTCATGGGCGAGTTCGTGAACAAGACCTGGACCCGAATCCTCGGTTGGATTATTGCGGTCATCCTGATTATCTTAAACGTCTACCTGATCTTAAATACGTTGCATCTCGCCTAAACCTGACGAATGGCCCGGCCGGCTTGGTCGGGCTTTTATTTTACCGCCGGTTACGCTGGCAAGCCGGTCGCCGTCCCATTGGAAACGACTTGACCCCAGCAGAAGATTATAACTAATAAAAAATGAAGTGAGCGTCATGACGGAGTATCAGGTTTCTGAAACGATTGTTTTCAGGTCTCTCACGCCCGACGTTACGCCAGTGGTTGCCCTGGACCGATGACACTAAAACCGTGGCGGATGAGGCCGCTTTTCTTCGCATTTGCCAACGCCACATGGAACAAAGTAAACGCTTCTGACTAGCGGCCAGCGCTAACTTCCCTAGTCAAAGGGTGGCAAAGCGCTGGCACTTTCAGGTGGAAGGTCGATTGCGTGAACAGATTCCGGATACCCATGGGGGTTATTGGAACGCGGTATTGTCTGCGAAATTGGCTTCGGATTAACCTTTTTGAGCATAACTTAAAGGCGGTGTGGTCCCTATATTCGGGATCACACTGCCTATTTTGATCACTTTAAATTTTTGAATTGACACTGTCGAAACGTGCCAGCCAAGGCAGCCAGCTCCGTTTAACCCCACTAGGAAACTAATCCAAACCCGGGATTAATTTCCTAGTGATGTTAATACTCACCGGCTAACCGCCCTGTCTGACACTCTTATTAAGCGCGTTGACCACCGTCAACCGTGAATTCTGCCCCGTTAGCGAACTTGGATTCATCGCTACCTAGGTAGACACAGATCTCACCAATATCATGAGGTTCGCCCATGTGGCCAACTGGAATCGTCTTCACGATCTGTTCGCGAGCCGTTTCAGGAATGATGGCCGTGTCAATCCAACCTGGATGAACGGAGTTAACCCGAATATCAATCCCGCGTGAAGCCAGGCTCAATGCCGTGGCGTGCGTCAGCATACGACTCCCACCCTTGCTGGCGGAGTAGGCTGGAGCCATTGGCAAGCCAACCAGACCGGCAACTGAGGAAACGTTCACAATGGAACCCTTGGCGTCATTAGTCTTCTTCATCGCGTTGATCGCGGCCTTTTCACCCAAGAAGTTAGCGGTCAGGTTAATATCGATAACCTTTTGCCAGTCTTCTAACGATAGGTCTTCAAGGGCACCGTTAACGCCACCGATCCCAGCATTGTTAACCAAGATGTCTAGCTTACCAAACTTTGCAATCGTGGCATCGATAACTTTCTTCCAGTCGTCTTCGTTGGCAACGTCTTGTTGAACGAACAGGCTAACGTCATCACCAAACTTGGCAACGGCAGCACGACCCCCATCCACGTTATGGTTGGCGGTCAAAACAACCTTGGCGCCTTCACGCACGTAGCATTCCGCCACGCCCAAGCCGATTCCGGCAACCCCACCGGTAATGATGGCAACTTTTCCCTTTAAACGATCACTCATTTTATAATCATCCTTTCTTCTTTTGCTTCTTGTTCAGAATATCACACCTTCTTTGTGAACCACAATAATTTCTTTAACTCCCATAATCTTACCCCGCCTAAAGGTTGAAGCTTCTAAAGCAGCAACCTGGTGAACTCTTCGCCCTATCGGTCAGCAGATATGGGCTGAACGCATTCAGTCTCTCACTCCGGATCGGCCTCACAGCAGGCGAAATTCTTAGCCTCCGGAGTGCGGCAATTTATACTAATTTGACGTTACAATTTCTTGCCAATACTGGAACGAGACGGGTAGTCCATCTTTCAACCCTCAGTAACAAAAAATGAGCTCGGACGATTGTCCGAACTCTCTATGGTTAACTCTTTAACTATTTAAGAAAACTTGTGTGGCAAAACCAGCCCACCCGTCTCATCATCATTTGGACGGTCGCGTTTAACTACCAGTTCTTGGTTGACGAAGCTACTGATCCCGTTTTGGCCGAGTTCCCGACCAAAGCCAGACTTCTTCACCCCACCAAATTCTAATTCAGGTAAGGAACTGAAGAAGGTGTTGACGTAAACCATCCCGGTTTCAATTCGAGAGGCTAGTTCAGCGCCATATTCAGCACTTCCAGCAAAGACAATCCCACCTAAACCATAGTCGGCATCGTTAGCTAAGGCAATGGCTTCGTCATCGTCGGCTACCTTGTAGACTTGGGCAACGGGACCAAACATTTCTTTCCCATATGCCGGATTGTCTTTGGTGATATCGGTTAGAATCGTTGGCAGGAAGAATTGGCCATCACTGTCAACCGCGTCATGGACAAAGTAGGCCGTGGCCCCACCAGCAATGGCTTCGTCGACTTGGGCTTGCAACTTGTCCTTAGCCTTCTTAGAGTTCATCGGGGCCAAGGTTGTGCTTGGATCCATTGGATCCCCCAACTTTACTGAAGCAAAGGCATCCTTCAGGGAAGCCAAGAATTCGTCATAGTGATTAGCCGTCACAATGAAACGCTTCGAAGATGTGCAGACTTGGCCGGCATTGTAGAGTCGTGCCCGTGGTGCAATGGCATTCACGTCGGCCATGTTAGCATCGTGGGCCACGATGAAGGCGTCGACCCCGCCAAGTTCCATGGTGCTCTTCTTCAGATACTTACCCGCAACTTCCGCAACGGCCGTACCGCCCCGTTCGGAACCAGTCAGGGCGACCCCTTGAACCCGTTTGTCAGCAACTACCTTAGAGACTTGGTCATACGACAGGAACAGGTTGGTCAAAGCCCCGTCCGGCGCACCGGCCCGCTTAACGGCATCTTCAAAGGCCAAAGCGGAGCCTGGCGTAATCGCAGCGTGCTTGAAGACGATTGGGTCACCAACGGCGAAGTTCGGTGCGAAGATCCGCATCATTTGGTAGTATGGGAAATTCCAAGGTTCAACCGCCATGAGCACCCCCAGTGGATGATTTTCAAGTTGGGCGTCACCGGCAATCGAATCAATCTTGCGGGGCTTCAGAAATTCTTCAGCATGGTCAGCATAATAGTCGGCAATCATGGCACACAGAACCACTTCACCTTGGGCTTCAACGTACAGCTTACCCATTTCAGTGGTCAGCACTTTGGCCAGACTGTCAGTTTCATCGCGGAAAATTTGTGCAAGCTTGTGGAGGACCGGAATCCGTGATGATACCGGATCGTTACGCCAGTCTTTATAGAGTTTTTGCGCCTTAGCTAAACTTGCTTCAACATATTCAGGCGTGGCATTTTCATAAGTCTTGACAACTTCATTGGTATAAGGATTGGTTGTTTGATAAGCCATTTCTATTTTCCTCCTTTAAGGGCCATTGCCATTTCACAATGTAACCCCTTACAAACGAAACTATACCCGTCATAGAACCGGAATGCCAGTATTTTGATTGTGATGAGTTATTCAATTAGATTGTGAAACTTATACTTATATGTTGTTGCTCTGGCCAGTCGCTGGCCCTTCCAGTGCAAATTGGTCTTGTTTCTATCCACACAAAAAAGCCATCGACAAGCCGCATCGATGGCCACAGATAAATGACTTAATTAACTAAGCTTCCAACGATCCAGAATCCCATTCATCAACCGATTAGCAGTTGTGATTTGGTCTAAGACCGTTCGTGGACTAGCCGTAAAACTACCGTCTGCCCATTTATTTATAATGCCCAGCGAACCCGCAGCGATAAACTCCGCTGAGGTGTCAATCACATCTTCTTTTAAATACCGGTATTCCGGCATTGCGTGCAACAAGATTGACAGTCGTGAAGCCACAAATTCATTCATAGACTGACGCCAAACCCCATCATCATAGGGATAAGCGTTCAAGAATATTTTTGAGTGATCGGCAATTCGTTCAAGCAACTGAATTACTGCCGGCCGCCAATTCTCCAAGGTCAACGTCAACGGCTGTTCATGCCGGGGCGCTTCAACGATGAAGTGCTCATACACAAACGATAACAGCTCATATTTGTCCGCGAAATAGTAATAGAACGTTTTGCGGTGAACTTCCGCCTCATCCGCAATCTCCCGAACCGTGATCTTATCAAATGTATTGTGGTTCAACAACGAAGCCAAGGCCTCCGCAATTCGCTCCTTAGTTTCTGATGCAGCCATCGTGATACCTCCAATCATTCACACCATTGAAAATTTTAATTTGTTATTGACTGACGTCCCCCCCGGAAGTCAGTAATCCTAACAAATCGTCTAAGCTAGCTAAAATTATACGCGTCTTCTGGTGAGAAGAAACCCCCTCAAGAACAAAATTTCAACTAACTCAGACTTATTATGCCTATCAACAATCATGGGACTATGTATTTCAACTTCATTGATTATAGCATAACCTCTGTCCTATTGTACGATACTTTTGTGCACAATAGGTCAGAAAATAAAAATTTTTTCAAAAAGGTCTAGTCCGTCGGTAGCTTCACCCGAACTTGGCCAGCTTTTAATTGACCTTCCAATTCAAGTAACGCCCGCTTACGGTCTAACCCACCGGCATATCCCGTCAGGTCGCCTGTACCGGCAACAACTCGG
The DNA here is from genome assembly GCF_001592085.1 of Levilactobacillus senmaizukei DSM 21775 = NBRC 103853. Taxonomy (GTDB): domain Bacteria; phylum Bacillota; class Bacilli; order Lactobacillales; family Lactobacillaceae; genus Levilactobacillus; species Levilactobacillus senmaizukei. The sequence goes on along the minus strand of NZ_BCWD01000011.1, from coordinate 51,908 downwards.
TGGCACGGAATCAACAGACTAATGGGATTGTTACCGACTGCCCCACCAATCGAACGCGCACCAACGTCGTGGCCGACCTGGAGACCGACGACCTGGGCTATCTCGCCATACGTCTTCACTTGACCGTATGGAATGGTCTGCAACACTTGCCAAACCGTCTGGCGGAAGGTCGTACCTTCCGGCCGGACTGGCAAGGTCATCGCTGGTTGTTCACCGGCAAAATACTGATTTAGCCAAGTCTGCGTTTCTGCGAACAGCGGGCTATCCCCAACCAGTGTTAGCCGAGGAAGGGTACTGCCATAGTGTCGTTGATCGGTAAACCACAGTCCCGTAATAGCCCGACCATCTGTCATCACTGTGACAGGCCCCAGCGGTGTCGTCAGATCCTTCCTTAACATCTGTGCTCATCCCTTTTATCAGTTATTCTACCATAAAAAAAACGCAGGAGCATTGGTTGCTCCCGCGTTTCTCAACGAATTTTCAGATTTTATTTGCTGGTTTTCAAGCTGCTGGTCATGGCCATTCTCCGGCCGTTAGGAACGGCCACCGTTGGACTACCGTCCAGGTAAACCAAGGCGAAGTCTTCACTCGCACCCCGGTTCCCCAGATAATGACCGAAATCGCCGTTACCAGCCATGATTAGTCTAACTCGGACTTATCAGCCGCGGCGTTGGCCGGATCTGAAATTGGGCATGTCCTGCCATAACCGATTAATGGTACAGGTCGAAGCGCCCCTTGGCCAATAGGGTACTGAACTTGGCACTTTCAAGTAACGAGCGGTCGGTAATAACCTTCTTCAACGCCGACGCCATGTAGCCGCGGACCGGCCGGTTAGTGCTAAAGACTTCACCAACCCCGTCACGGTCACTCAACGAAGCCACGGTACCCAGAGCCTTGTAGACAAACGGTTTGGTGTCGCGACCCCGAATAGCTAACCCAATGTTCTTGGCCGCCGTGGTCCCAGACGCCAAGGCAATTTGCGCCGTCGTTGGGTATGGCCGACCACTGTCAGGATCCATCACCGCGGAAACATCCCCGATGATGTAAACCTCTGGGTGACCTTCCAGGGATAAGTCATCCTTGACCACAACTCGGTTACGGCGTTGGTCAAATCCGGAATCCGCCATAACTTGTGATCCACTGACCCCAACCGTCCAAACGATGGTGTTTGCGGCTACCTCATGTTCGGCATCATCACTATCGGTGTAAACCACTACCCCCGGCTTAATTTCAGCAATACTCGATCCCAGCTTCATTTCAACATTATGCTTGGCCATGAACCGCATCGTATAGTCCGCCAACGTCTTATCGTGAAACATTGGCAGAATAGTCGTGGTCCGTTCCAAACAAACCAGCTTAATGGCCGGTGTGTTGTATTTAGCTTGTAATTTCGGCATCGATTGGGTCAATTCTCCCAGAAGTTCAATCCCGGTGAAACCAGCCCCGCAGACTGCAATTGTGAGATCCCGATCGTCTTTCGACTCCGCGTACCCTTTAATCTTGTCTTCGATATGCCGGTACACGGCCTCGGAGGTAGCCAAATCATCCATTGGCAGGGCATTCTCGGTGGCACCCTTCAGGCCAAAGGTTTCGGATTGAAAGCCTAACGCTACGACGAGATAATCATAGGTCAGTGGAGCGTGGTTGGCCAGCGTGACTTGCTTTTGGTCCACATCCACATTGGTCACCGCATCTTGAATAAATTCAACCCGTCGACTAATCACATCATTAATCTCGTAGGTAATCCGACTGGGCGCAATCGTCCCCGCCGCAACTTCATGTAAATTTGTTTTTTCCGCATGCGTCCCGGACTTATCGACCAAAATCAGCCGGTCCTCGCTGGGAACTTCGCGTTGAAGGAACTTGATAGCTCGCATCCCTGCGTAACCGCCACCTAGAACTAAAATCGTTGCCATTATTTAACGACCCCTTTTCTCTTGAAGTTCTCCCCGAGTAGGTATCTTCATCTCATTCTGACTAATCACACTGCTTAGCCACCAACTCCCACTCCCCCCAAAGGAACGAGCGCTTAAAGAACTAACCGTAGGGAAGATTTACCTTCATTATAAGGCTTATCACCCGAAAAGCCAGTTTTAAGAAACCGCTATTTTCCTGATCGTCACAGGATTTTAACGATCATTTTCGTCCGACCACGGTCATCACTGCCAAGTCGTGATCACTGAATTTTATCATTAAAAAGATTATGGTAAGAGATAGTAAATTGAGTTATGAATGGGAGGATTTTTAATGACGACATTAGTTATTGGGGCCCACGGTCGGGTGGGTCAATTCATCGTTAAGGACTTGGCAGCTACGGGTGAAACCGTCTATGGGAGTGTTCGCAATGATGCCCAAGTCACCACCATGAAGACCCTTGGTGGTCAAGCACGACCCGTTGATCTCATGGGTTCTGTCGACGATCTAGCTGCCGCCATGGCGGGTATCGACCGAATCATCTTCACCGCCGGATCTGGTGGCAATACCGGTGACGACATGACCCTAAACATTGACCTTGATGGTGCCATTAAGACCATGATGGCCGCTGAGAAAGTTGGCATTAAACGGTTTGTCTTGGTTAGCGCCATTGGCACCGACGACCGGGCCTTCTGGAATAAGTCCGGAATTCGCCCTTATTATGTGGCCAAATACTATGCCGACCAATGGTTACAACACCGGACCAATCTGGATTACACGATCGTACGGCCAGGTATTCTAACCGATGCGGCCGCTACTGGCAAGATTACCCTCGATCCATCCGCGAGTGCTTCTAAGGAAATTACCCGCGCCGATGTTGCCGCAACGGTGGTCGCCGTTCTCGCGCCCGCACCTAAATTACCCAAGATCATTTCAATTGTTAACGACGCTACACCAATTAAAACGGCCGTTGATCTTAACTAATCACTGATCACAAAAATCTCTGCCGGCAAGCTTGCCAGCAGAGTTTTTTTATTGACTAATGATCATACACGGGTTGCCACTGAGCAGCACGAACCGCCGTTTGGGCATCCGTCACCCGCTTGGTTGCTAACCCTCGATCCAAAGCACTTTGCGCCACCGCCGTTGCGACAGTCCGACTGAAGTGACTTAACTGATCAACGGACGGCAATACTGCCGCCCCGGCCTGGTGCACATCCACCAAGCCCCCTAGGGAGTGGGCCGCCGCGGAAATCATCGATTCATCTAGCTGATTAGCAGCCACAGCGAGAACACCTAACCCTAATCCCGGATAGACCAACGCGTTGTTAGCCTGACCAATCTGGTAGGTCACACCATTCACCCTAACTGGTGCTGACGGGACCCCTGTCGCAACCAAGGCCCGACCAGCCGTCCATTTAAGCAGATCGGCCGCCGTGGCTTCCGCCAGCTTGGTGGGATTCGATAACGGCAAAATAATCGGCCGCGGGGTATTGGCGGCCATGTCGCGCACGATTGCTTCCGTAAAGGTTCCCGGTTGGGTTGACGTCCCAACCAAGATCGTCGGATGAATCGCTGCCACCACGGCCGCCAGAGAGGTTAGGTCGGCAGCATTAGTGAATTCAGACCTTTTACGGGCAAATGGACGCTGCTCTGGAGTCAGGTCCGACATATCGTCGAACAGTAAGCCTTGCTTATCGACCATATAGAAGTGCCGCCGGGCCTCAGCAGGCGTCAACCCCGCCGTGACCATGGCCGTAAAAATCTGGTGGGCAATCCCCGCCCCAGCACTCCCGGCACCAAAGGTCAGGTAGGTCTGATCGGTCAGTTTCTGACCAGAGATATTTAACGCCCCAAGAATCGCCGCCAAGGAAATAATTCCAGTTCCCTGGATGTCATCATTAAAGGTGGCCAATCGGCCCTGGTACCGCCGGAGGATCTTGGCCGCATGTCCGCGGCCGAAGTCTTCCCAGTGCAAGTACAGGTCTGGAAAGGCTGCCGTTGCCGCCATCACAAAGTCATCTACGAATTTGGCATAGCGCTCCCCGTCAACTCGAGCGTGCTGATTACCCAGGTAATGGGCATCCTTCAACAAGGTGGCATTATTGGTCCCAGCATCCAGCATAACGGGTAGCACCTGTCGTGGATCAATCCCGGCCGCGGCCGTATAAACCATCAGCTTGCCAATGGCAATATCGACCCCATTGGTCCCCCAATCACCGATACCCAGGATTCCCTCGGCATCGGTTACCACGACCAACTTAATCTCACGACCATCGGCTGCCCGTTCCAGGGTCGACCGAAAGGTTTGCGGATCATCGTCAATCGACAGAAAAGCTGCGTTCTGTGGATTCAGGTACAAATCGCTATAGTGCTCGATGGATTCGGCAATCGTGGGATCATAGACGATCGGCATAAACTCCGCCACGTGGTCCGCAAATAGGGCAAAAAACAAAACGCGATTGGTGTTGAACAAATGCATGAGAAATTGGCGTTTGGCTAGGTCGTCACTCTGCCGTTCTACCTGGTCATACATCCGATGAATCTGCTGTGTCAGCGTCTGAACTCGCGGTGGCAACAATCCCGTCAATTCAAATTGTTCACGTTCGGCGGTGGTGAATGCCGTCCCCTTATTTAAGAAGGGGTCGTTCAAACGGTCGATTCCTACTTTCATAACAAACTCCTTTCGCCAAGACTTGGCTATTTCTGGTCACACTACTCATCCAGTATAGCCCAATGATCGGTGATAACTCATTAAAAAGTCGGCCAACTAAAAAATCAGCAACGGTCCCGCCGCTGCTGGTTAGTTAGCTTCTATTCTAGCTGGTTGTCCTGAAGCAGATTACTTCAGTTGACTGGTAAGTTGGCTAGCCTGGTGCTTCCGGTCCAGGCTTAACGCGCTGGCATCAATGTTGGTTTGGACCTGGCTAGAAATTTCTTTGCTGGTCACTCGTTTCAAGTGAATCTTCGTGAGTTGAAAGTCACCCGCTGGCCGGGTCTTTAGGTTAACGACTGCGGTCACGGCCGGATTGACGGGCGTTGCCGTCACCGTGGTTTTCGTGGCCGCAGAGGCCCCCGCCGAGGTTGCCAACAACGTTGTCACTGTCATGGCGCCTAAGACCAATTTGCTCATCATCTTTTTAATTTTCAACATTTTAATCACTCCTCAATAATTGTCGGTTTCAGCTAGCCGCTTTCGATAGTCTAGTTATACCATCCCCACCCTTAACCATCTTGAAACTAAAATAAACATTGTCTGTGAATTTCTTAGTTTCGATTGGAAGTGGTATGGTATGATGCCTATAAACCTCGTCACGCATAAATAAGGAGTCATAATTAACGATGAAAAATACCATATTGCTAGTTGAAGATGAGACTGGTCTGGCGAGTTACGTTGCCAAAGAATTAACCTTTGAAGACTTCAACGTTCTCACCGCTGCCGATGGTGAAGCCGCCTGGGAAACCTATCAGGCCAATCAAGATGACCTCCTATTAGTTCTTTTAGACTGGATGTTACCAAAGATGGACGGCATGGAGGTTCTCCGGCGAATTCGTAAACACGCTGACCTGCCCGTCATCATGATGACCGCCAGAGACTATTTGGGCGACAAAGTCACCGGTCTCGATAACGGGGCTGACGACTACATCACGAAGCCCTTTGAAATTGAGGAGTTGCTTGCTCGTATCCGGGTCATCCAGCGCCGGACCGCTCATCAGAGTGGATTAGACCAAAGCTACCGCATTGGCGACCTCACCCTCATTACTAAAACACGGCAGGTGACACGCGGCGAACAGCGCCTACAACTCACCCAACGAGAATACGATCTTCTACTATTCTTAATGCAACATCCCGGACAAGTCTTTACCCGCGATGAGTTGCTTGATAATGTCTGGGGCGTCGACTTCTTAGGCCAACAGAACGTGGTCGACGTCTACATTGGTTATTTACGAAATAAAATTGACACTGACGATGCCCCCCACCTCTTCCACACCATTCGGGGGGTCGGCTATAGCCTAAAGGAAGCTGATGCGGATGAACACTAAAGTCCCACGATCCTATGCGACCATTATTCGCCAATCGTTCACCAGTCTCCTGGTCGCGATTGGTCTCATCATTGTTTTAACCGTCACGATCACGCTGACGGTCGATCAAATCCTTCGGGCACAGGATCAGGCGCAACGCCTAAGTGCCAGTCTAGAAACGACCCAGGTCAGTAACTTCAAGGAATGGCTGACGGTTAACCAGAGCAGTGGCCTAAATTCACATAATACCTTTGCCATGATTAAGAATAGCGATGGCACCATCACCTCTCTGTTACCCCACGCGGGCAAATTCACCGCCGCTAACACCTGGTCCGTGCCATTTACCCACCTGGTCTATATCAAGCATTGGGGTCTCTATTTTTCCGAAACGATTCATACCGGATCACGAACCTACTTCCTCTTCATTGGGATGAAGGTGCTGGTCGGAAATCTCCACGTTCTCGTGTCCGTTCTCATTATTGCAATTGGCCTGAGTCTCTTGATTGGCTTATTCTTCGTTCGCCAACTCGCGCGGCGACTAAGCGACCCCACCCTTCAATTGGCCCAAGCGGCTCAACAGGCGGCGGCTAATCCCGAAAACACCCAAGCGGAATTACCCGAACCCACGGAGCCGGTCGAAATCTCCCAATTGGCCAAGGACTTCAACCAACTTTTAGCAGCCCAAAACGGTCGTTTGCAACGAGAACGTCAATTTATTGCCGACGCTTCCCATGAGCTACGAACACCCATCGCTACGATCCGTGGCAATATCAAGTTGATCGAACGCCGGGGCGACCAACATCCCGAGATCATCCCCGAGTCGCTAGGCTTTATCGACCAGGAGTCCCTGCGGATGCAGCATCTGATTGAGAATCTGCTTCATCTATCACGTGCCGATCGCGCCGAAGTCACGCTGGAACCCCTAGACCTTGGGCTCTTGGCCCAAGGCGTCGTTGAACACTATCAGCCCCTGGTCAAACAACCCATCACCTTTGTGGCCCCAGATTCAATCGCCATGGTCCAGGGCAATCAAGATATGATCCATCAAATCCTAACCGCCTTATTGGATAATGCCCACAAGTATTCACCCGAAACAGCGCCCATCACCGTCAGTGTTCACATGAATCCACAAACGGTGACACTCACGGTTGCCGACCTAGGTGAAGGGATACCCAGGGCGGATCGCGCGCACATCTTCGATCGCTTCTATCGGGTCGACGCCTCACGGTCTAATCAAATTGAAGGGAGTGGCCTCGGGCTAGCCATCGTTTCACAACTGGCCCACCTGAACCACGGTCAAGTGACGGTGACCAGCAACGATCCGCAAGGGTGCCAGTTCACCTTGACTCTCAATCGAGTCATTGACGACGCTACGGAAAAATAAGAAATTCTCAGGAAATCCTTAACGGAAATCAAGGACGCATGCGACCGTTCCTCGGTATACTGGGTTCATAAATTGAAAGGAAGCGTTCGTATGCTGATTGATGACAACCCGCAAATTAAAAGTATCACTCCCGCCCAAATTACCAAGGTGTTCTATCCCTACGTAATCGCCAAAACGGAAGCCGGGAGTTACGTCAACATTAACCTGAGCGACCAGGAACGACATGACCCCCTATTCTGGGAATCCATTACAAACATTGCTAAGGCCAAGCTGTGGATCCCGATTGGAGAAAAGTTCCACCAACTACTCTCCTATGACTGGACCTACTCAGCCGTCTAACTCGATTATTAATCCGGTACCGCTGGCCTTGCGCCGCGGTACCGGTTTTTATTTGAAGAATTGTGCGGCGGACCGCCGCCTGTGGGGCAACCGATCCCAACCCCAAGCGGTCTACGATGGCAACTTACCGATTCCGCATCGCTACCTAGCCCCTGAGACCACAGGTCTGATAACTCTCTGTATCGCACAAAAAAAGAAGCCCGAGATCAGTTCCCTGGCTTCCTAATAAGTCTCGACTTCACGGCCGTTGGATCACCGTGATCAGCCCTCATCGTAATGAGTTTCGTAAAATTTCGGCCTTCTTGCGTAGTTGTTGCCGGGTTTGCATCAGTTGAATCTTAGTTGGTCGCGCCAGATAGCCATCAATGGTGCCGGCAATGCTAGCTAGACTAAAGCTGAGGAGCCCCCATTCCTTGGGACTCCAGCCACGGCCAACCTTTACCGCCACAAAGGCTACCATGATGAACAATGCCAAGTTAATGAGTGCCGAGGACCCTTGCCGGCTAAAACGACTAAAGTAAGGATATTCCCAGGTCCATAACAGATCGATCACGCCGAAAGCGAGCACGATGCTGAGTGCCACTCGGAGCGCATGATGTTCGGTAATCGCAACGGAGCTAAGGAGTACCGTTGCCGCCATCAGAAGCCAAAAAGAATGAAATGCATACCGCCAGTCAAATTTCATGCGAATCGCCTCGCTTTCAACGGCCTATCGCCTTATTTGGAGCTGAATTCTACCATGTTTAACCCCAAATAAAAATAACGCTACATCTCATAGTTAGGATAGTAGCGCTACCAACACGATCAGAACCTGATTACCGTCTACTCAAAAAGCTCACAACCGAGTGGCTGTGAGCTTAGGGGTCCCCTTACCAGAAGTGACGATGCCGTAACGCAATGGCCACCCAAATCATAATTCCTACCATAATGAGCACGGTGATGACCCAGGAGAGTCCTTGGTTGGCAAAAGGTAACTTGACATTCATCCCATAAAATCCGGTGACAATCGTTGGAATCGTTAAAACTAACGACCAAATCGTCAAGAATTTCATGGTGTCGTTTAAGTTATTATTCAAAACGTTGTTGAAGGTCCGCGAGATCCGGTCGACGACATCTGCCTCGATGGCCGTCATTTCAGAGGTTTGTCGGGCTTCAATAACCGCATCCGCTAGGTGTTCCTTATTCCGGTCAGAGAGTTGTTTACCAAATGGCGTACTCCCCAAGTTGGACACCAGCATGGCGTTGTTCCGCGTCGCACTGACGAAGTAGGCCAGGCTCTGCTGTAGGTTAGATAGCGCGATTAAATCCTTATTATCTGGCGACTGATTCAATTGCTTATCCAGTCGATTCTGCTCCGCATTAATCTTACGAATTGGTGGGATAAATTGGTCAAACAGGATAAAGAGTCCAATCAACATGAACTCATTGGTATCGGCAATCGTCTCCAATTTCAATCGCTCCGTCAGTATCTGATTAACCCACTGCGTCCGCTTGGTGGTAATCGTGAAGATCTGATTACCCTTCAACAGGAACGTGACGGGCCGCGTGATGTAACGCTGCGAGATCTGATCAACCACGACTGGCACGTGAAAGACGATCAGTTGAGTATTCAAATATTCATCGCGATCATAGTGCGACCGTTCGTTAACGTCGGTCACATAGGTAATGATTTCATCCGTGAGACCATACTTAACCTGCAGGGCTTCACGGTCACTATCGTCCTCCATCATTGCCATCACCCAGACCAGGTTTTGGTCACTCGTTCCGATTTTTCTTTCGACAATCACGGCCGCTCACTCCTCTAAAAAACATTGGTTTAAGTGTACCACGACCGCTAAAATTTTGCCTTCTAAATACCAGGAACCGGTTAGTTCGCCTGTTCCAGGCTGGCCGCGTACGCTGCTTCTTGCTTCATCACCCGTTGCCGCTCCTTCTGGTTGTACCAGGGAGAAATCGTGAAGGCCAAGACGTCGTTCAATAGGTAAATCGAGCTATTGATGAACATGGCCAGCGTGGCTGAACCTTGCCGGAAGGAAATAAACCACAGGACCATTTGTGCCAGCCCCGATGCGATCCACCAAACGTATTGGTTGTTGAAGCGTAGGAAGCAAATCACGCCCGCGGACAAGCTGATGGCGAAGCTAATTGCATCGACCCAAGGCCGGGGATCATCGGTAAACGTGCCAATCCCCCAACCGGCAATCAAGTAAACCACGACCGTTGACACCAAAGCCACGGCCCATGACTTCCCAGTAAACCGCCGAATCTTAGCGGCCATATTGACGTTCCAACTAGCACTCAGAAGTACCGGAATATCTAACGTCGCCACGTAAGCCACCTGTTCAAAAATACTCAGATAATTTTTGGCGGCATAGCCGGTCACGATGAAGCAAAAGGCCGAGACAACTCCTAGGAAACCATTGACCGACTTGGCGGCGTTAATCGCCAAAACACAGAGCACCCCTAACGTCGTCCCGATAAAGGTTAAGATCGTCAGCCAAGTGATTGGTGAACTAACCAGGGTCATGACCTGACAACCCAAGCTAAAGAAGAATAAGTAATAATTCTGTTGCGGCCATCCGGTTAATTGATGTGATAAAAATTGAAAATAATGCGTCATATGCTTGTGCTCCCTTATAAATTTAGTTGCCATATCTAGTGTTTCTTGCCGGCGAGATTAGGCTATGAGCACAATATATTGTGGTGTCGTTTTTGAACAACAGGATTGATTATAGCATGAAATTTATTCGAATTGACGGCGAAGTTTAGATTTGTTTCATGAAAAATCCGCATTGATTAATCGCTTTCACGCAAGCTGGACGTCCTGTGAAACAGCTTTTACTAGCTAAAGCAATTTGTCCACATGGTTAAATGTGTGGCGACTTTTGTCCACAAAAAAAGGATCGACGACTTCTCGTCAATCCTCGCTCGGACTATAAATCCTTTTACTTCTCTACTGTATCCGCGTCGTCTTTGGTCGTAATAGCCGCCAACATCTGAGTCAATTGGCCGCAGCTCAAACTGCCGCCTCCAATGCCGCAACCGCTAGCACCATAGCTGCAACCGCCGCGCAATCCGCCAGCGATAATCAAAAAGCACTGAATGACAAGGCTACCGCGGCTAAGTCCACCGCCGACGCTGCCAAGACCGCGGCGAGTGATGCCCAAACTAAGTTCAATGACGCTTCAAGCGCTGCAAGTAGTGCCGATGCTGCCGTCGAGACTGCTAAAATAAATCTTACATCAGCACAAGATGCCAGTTCCGATGCCGACAAGGCCCTTACCACTGCCAAAGCACTATTAGCGACAGACGAAGGCTTGCTTAGTCAAGCTAAGACCGATAAGGATCAGGCCGACAGCAAGCTGGCCACGGTTCGGCAGACCGTTCTCGACGCGTTGATTGCCGCCGCCAACAATAACCACAATAATGGTGGCCAAACTGGCACAACCACGACAACCCCAACGCAACCCGCAACGACGGACACTTCAACGACGCACACCGCTGGCGAACCAGCCACCGATACTGGTAAAAAGCCAGCCAAGGTCGTTAAAAAGGCCACCAAGCCATCGACCAAGAAGAGCACGAAGACTGCTAAGGGTTCCAAACAATCCGGAAAGACTGTCACCAAGGCTAACGGCACTTCAACTGGAACCGGTCATCGAGCAACCTTGACCACCTCTCGTTCCGGTAGTCATAATGGAACGTCCGTGTTGGCCTTTGCCGGCAACCAAGCGCAAGGTGCCTTAACGGCGGTCGTTCCAGCCGTCTCCCACGTTCTTAATCAAGTCACGGGAGAAACCGTGGCCCACGCCGCAACCAAGAATGCCGTCTCGAAGAAACCCGACAAGACGACTTCTAAGGATAAAAAGACCACCGACAAGCAATCCAAGTCAGATAATTCTAATTCGACCACTGGTCAAACGACGAAACAGGCTTCCGCGTCAAACAACAAGGAATCTGCTGCCAACAAGGAAAATGACAAGCACCAACTCTACCTCCTAGGTGGATTGGTTGTCGTTGCCGCAGCCGTCTTCGCCTGGTTCTTCGGCGCTCGCCGTCGTCGCAACCAAGACTAACAGCTTTTAAGTGATTAACTGACAAAGAGGCCTGCTCAACAAATTTAGTTGAGCAGGCCTCTTGCTTTCGTTATATGTTAGTTTTGACGCCAATCATCCAGGTCTTCCTCGTCCGGCAAAATATCGGGATACAAAGCTGAGTATTCCTGGTACAGGTGAAAGGCGGTGGCGACGAAAACCTTCAGGATGGCAAAACCAGGAACCCCGAAGACCACACCGATCAACCCAAACATCTTACCCCCGGCCAACAACACGAAGACAATGGTAATGGGGTGCATTTCCAAACTGTTCCCCATGATCAGTGGTGATAAGACCTGGGTCTCCAGGACCCATTCGATGAGGTAAACCACGATGACCCCAATCAGCATCGACGGACTGGTCAAAAAGCCAATAATCAACGCCGGCACCAGGGCAATGGCCGATCCAAAGTATGGGATCAGGTTCAATGGCCCCGCTAGCAAGCCAATCAGTAAGGCATACCGCAAACCGATAATCGTATAGCCCACGGTGAAGATCGCCATCACACAGAAAGCCACGGTCAGTTGTCCCCGCACATACGAGCTGACCTTCTGATTCATCTGCGCTAGCATCGTCACAAATCGTCCACGATACCGCGTCGGGATAATCTGACTAACGTAATGGGGAAAGCGCGTGCCGTCCTTCAACATGAAGAACAGGACCAGCGGCGCCGTGATTAGGGTGATGACCCAATCCGTAACCGTGGTGACCATGCTACCTAATGAGGTCAGCGTTCCCGTCAAAATGTTAAAGCCTCGTTTCGAAAAGTACGACGTGACGCGATTATTAATCTCAGCCAGCGTCTCACTCGACAACCAGTGATGTTCCCGATTCAGCCGATTGAAGTGCCGCAACAAGTCATTCGAGAATTGCGGTAAGGACGCAATGACCCCAGCCATTTGCCGCGCCAAAAAAGGAATTAACAGGACAAAGACCAAGGCAATCAAGGCGACCGTCAGCACCATGGCAACTGCGATCGCCGTCCCCTGGTTTAGGTGCAGTCGCCGTTCCATGAAGTGGACGAACGGATCTAACACGTAGAACAGGATTCCGGCCACCACCAGGGATGGCGTGGTGATACTGATAAAGCGCCAGATTGGCGTTAGCAACTGAGCATTTTGAAGCAGTTCATGAATGACCAATAATAGCAGGAAGATATTTAATAAAAGAATCGTTATATGATTGTTTAAAAAGCGTCGATAAAACCAGGAGAATCCCGATTCGGACTGGCCCTGTTTGTTCACGGCAACCCCCTCCGTTCAGTACTTTAAGTGTACGGCTAACGGTCGCTTCTGACCAGTCCAGATCGAAAAAAGTCACGCGGTATCCACTACGGTTGGCCCACCTAACCAGAAAAGCAGTCGTGGACTCACGACTGCTTCATCAACCGGTTGAACTAATTAGCGCTTTGAGCAACCTTGACCGTGGCATCAGCCACGGTTCCACTGACTTGGTAAAGCTGTTTGCCCCGGTGCCAACTCACGGAATTGGTCTCATTCTTTTCATCCTGACTGTAAACCGTAATGGCCCCGGTGTCTGCCTTTTTAGGCAAATTACGCTGCGAAATTTGGGTATTGACCCGTTTAGCGAATTGAGTTGGCGTTCCGGTCACATCGGCATTGTTGGTCACGGCGGTCACCGACCAATCCCCCTTGGTCCAATGGACATAGGTATGCCCCATGGTTCCCTGAACGACAGCTCTACTTCCGTGATTCAGTTTCACCGTGGGGCCGTCGGCACTACCCACGTAATCCACCTGATCGGCCGCCAACGTGGCTGATCCATAGGTTTTCTTCTGAAAAGTTGCCGAACTGTCCGCGGAACCTTTAGCCGTGTATTTAACGGTGTAATTTTGCTTGGTCCCGCTCGTTGAATTTGCCACCAGCTTAGTGTGATCAACGTTGACCGTATGCGGTGCGGTTGTCTGGCTCACCGCGCTGACGTTATTAGCGGCATGCATCTGCCGGGCCGTCCCCGACCCCAGCGTCACGATGGCCAACGCGGCGGTAACCCCGGTAATAATCTTTGTCTTTCGTTGCATATTTACTCAGCCTCTCTTCTATTATTCCTTAACGTAGCTCCGCAAAGCCGTCACGTATTTGCCATTGCTTAAGACAAAGTAACGCGACCCCGTCGACCGTTTCTTCATCGCCGTCACCTTCAGCTTCGTTCCTTTAGTAACCGCCTTAGATCGGCTAGACTTGGCAAATGAAGACTTCTGGTACTCATATAACTTCTTCTTAGTCGTCAACGTCTTGGAAGCAGCGACCGACTCGTAGTAAGCATGATTGGAGAACCGGGTATTGGCGGAGATATAGCCGAGATTGGTCTTAATCCGATATGACTTGCCACTTGGCGCCTTCACGACCTTACCGGCCACCTTGTCACCCGAGACATAATAGCTCCCCGTCTTCTTACTTAGACTCGCGTCAGAATAAATATTCAATTTATGGATCAGATTAAATGACCCATGTTGTCCAACCCAGAATCCCGTGGCATCCTGAGATAAGACCCATTTACCAAGAGCCCCAATGTACAAGGCTTGCTTAGACTTTGACTGTGTCAGACGCTTCACCTTCGAAATTTTGTAGAACTTTTGTCGATCGGAACTGGCAATGGCAGTCCCATCCTGATACTTCGATGCGCCCTTATGTAAATAGACGTGTTGACCCGCATTGTACTTGCTGTAGGCATAAGTAACCGGTGTTAACGCCGTCGTCATCCCATCTGTCCACCAATTGATCGGATGAACGGTGGTGACTGCCCGACTGTTATCGGTATATTCACTTAAGGCCGATAAGTAGTTGTGATCCGTGTACTGCCACAGAGCGTATGAGATCGTTGGCGTCGTGGAATAATTAGCAATCCACTGTGCATCAAATTTTTGCCGGGCCGTATTGGCATACGATGTCGCAAATGACTGGTAAGAGTAGAAAACGAGATTCTTATTGGTCAACGACCGCATTTCATTGTACCAAGCCTTCACCGCGGCATTGGTGGTCCCTGAACTCACATCGTTTTCTTCAAAATCCAACACATAGAATTTGGCGCTCTTATTCGACCGATTGTAAAAATCCTTGGCCTCGGTCTTGGCGCTAGCCACACTCGTGAACCGAGCATAGTCGTATTCCCCAAACGGAATTCCGTACTTCACGTAAAGGGCGGTGTTGTTGGTGGCGTAGAGGTCCTTGTACGACGATCCATACTGCCGCCGGTTAATCACAAATGAAACCTGACTTTTTAAATTAGAAACTTGGTTAGCGGTTAATTTACCTTGCCATTCGGAGATATCCGGAATGGCCAAGGTGCCCGCGTGGGCAACGGCTTGGCCGCTCCACGCAATCCCCAGCAGTGCACTAGCAGCAACAACTGCTTGGGTTAATCGCTTGGCCCAAAGGTGTGTATTCGACATAATCTTGGCACTTCCCTACTTAAATTTGGTGTGCCCTACTCCTAGCCGTGTGGACTCTCCCCAACACGAAAGCTCCCCTTTATTCACCTCCTCATTTCCTAAA
The DNA here is from genome assembly GCF_001592085.1 of Levilactobacillus senmaizukei DSM 21775 = NBRC 103853. Lineage (GTDB taxonomy): Bacteria > Bacillota > Bacilli > Lactobacillales > Lactobacillaceae > Levilactobacillus > Levilactobacillus senmaizukei. Next base: position 36,639 of record NZ_BCWD01000011.1, on the reverse strand, counting down.
CCAGTTTCACTGTAACCTTTTTTCGTGTGCAATTCGTGACAGATCAATTGCAGTTTAATTACCGCGTCTTACAATTATATTTATTACAGAAAGCCTGTTAAATCAACGATACCGCCAACTATCAGGTTGGCAAATCATTAAGAATTCAATCGGCAGTCGACCTAGTTTTCGCCATCTCACTCGTCTTACACCGAACCACACCTGGAGCAATGTTAAAAGGGACCCCGGCCGCCTTAATATAAAGTTATTTATCATCAATTGAGTTGATGAGCCGTCTGTCCGCACTTGAAACCGCCAATATGCGAATAATTATATTTTGTTCCCGTTGATCGTTCAGAAACAATCGCGTATGATGGGCCTAAACATTCTAAATCAATAGGAGGTCCACCATGCGTCGTGCTCTGTTAAGTGTTTCTGATAAAGTCGGTCTCGTTGAATTTGCCCAAACCCTGGTCTCTCAGGATTTTGAAATTGTCTCGACCGGTGGAACCCTCGCCGCCTTAGCCGCGGCCGGCATTTCGGCCATCCCAATCGAAGAAGTCACGCACTTCCCAGAAATGTTAGATGGTCGGGTGAAGACGCTGAATCCACGCGTTTTTGGTGGAATTCTCGCCCGCCGGAACAATCCGGACCACCTGCAAACATTACAGGAACACGTGATTGCCCCCATCGATCTGGTCTGCGTGAACCTCTATCCCTTTGCCAAAACCATTGCCCAGGCCGATGTGACCCTAACAACGGCAACGGAACAGATCGACATTGGCGGGCCCTCCTTAATTCGGGCCGCGGCAAAGAACTATCAAGATGTCCTGGTGGTCTGCGATCCCGCCGACTATGACCAAGTTAGTCAGTCGCTGATTGAACATACTGACGACTTGCTATTCCGGAAACACTTGGCAGCCAAGGTCTTTCATCACACGGCACATTACGATGCGATTATTGCCAACTACTTAACCGATGAAGCCAAGCCCGAAACATTGACCCTCACCTATCAACGAAAACAAGCCTTGCGCTACGGTGAAAACCCACAACAGACCGCGACCTTCTATCAGGCCGATCAACCGGTACCTTTCTCAATTGCAGCCGCCAAACAACTGCACGGAAAGCCCTTATCCTACAACAACATCAAAGACGCTGATGCAGGTCTGGGCCTGATTCGAGAATACGAAGAACCCACCGTCGTTGCCCTAAAGCACATGAACCCCTGCGGCATTGGAACGGCTGCCGACCTGACAACCGCTTGGGACAAATGCTACGCCGCTGACTCCATGTCCATCTTCGGTGGGATCATCGTCCTCAACCGGCCCGTTGACCTAGCCACCGCAACCAAAATGCACCATCTCTTCTTAGAAATTATCATCGCTCCCAGCTTTGACAACGACGCCTACGATGTACTGGCGAAGAAGAAAAATCTTCGATTGCTCACGGTAGACTTTACGTCGTCACAGGCACCGGAAGCTGACGAAGTGTTGAGCGTCCGAGGTGGCTTGCTCCGACAGGAACCCGATACGGTCGTCGACGATCCCGCCAATTTTAAAGTCGTTAGTCATGCCCAACCAACAGACGAACAACTTCGGGCCGTAACCTTCGGCTTAAAAGCCATCAAGTTCGTTAAGAGCAATGCGATTGTGGTCAATTCGGCCACACAGACTCTAGGGATTGGGCCCGGTCAGATGAACCGCATTGATGCCGTCAAAATTGCCGTGGGTAAGGCCGAAACTCAGCCGGACTTTAACCAAGCGGTACTGATTTCCGACGCCTTCTTCCCAATGGATGACTGTGTCGAATACGCTGCACAGCATGGCATCAAGGTCATTGCCGAACCTGGTGGTAGCATTCGTGACAATGATTCCATCGCCATGGCCAATGCATACGGCGTTGCCCTTATCTTCACCGGCAACCGGCACTTCCGGCACTAGATCGCGACAAAAGAGAGTGGGACAAAAGGCAATTGGCCGGCGAGCATTAAGGCTGATAACCGAATAATCCTGGTTTTGGATTGTTTGGGTAGCAGTTTTAAGCGGAATCGGCTGCCTTTGGTCGCACGTTTCGACCATATCGACTGGTACGCAAAAACGGGTCTGGGGGTTTTGTCCCAGACCCGTTTTGCCAAAATACATCAAAGTTAATCCCCCTTAAAAATAGGTAAACATTAGGTCAACCCTGACCACTAACTTTGAATTACGTCTATTATTAATTAATAAACAGACTCAATTCAGTTAATTTTGGGGGAGAGGATCATTATGACACAAATAACAATTCCACGATTAACCGTAGTCGTTCCCTGTTACAACGAGGAACCCGTCTTACCCACCAGCGCAGCGATTTTGGGGAAAATTCTGCAACGGTTGATGGATGACCATGAAGTGACAACTGACAGTCGGATACTCTTCGTGGACGATGGCAGTCACGACCAAACCTGGGCACAAATTATTCAGTTGGAACAAACCAATGCCATGTTTTCTGGTGTTCGTTTCAGCCGTAACTTTGGCCAAGAGGCCGCCCTAATTGCCGGCCTACAAACTGCTCATCCGTACTCGGACCTCACCATCAGTATCGATGCCGACCTGCAAGATGACCCCACGCTAATTCCAACGATGGTTGCTAAGGCCAAGGCCGGTAATGACATCGTCTACGGGGTCCGTAATGACCGCTCCACCGACACCTGGTTCAAGCGTAGCACAGCTGAAGGCTTCTATTGGTTCATGCGTAAACTCGGGGTCGACCTAGTTCCTAACCACTCTGACTTTCGGCTACTAACTCGTCGCGTTGTGGGCGCCTTACTAGCCTGTCGCGAGTCCAAGCCCTTCATTCGGGGGATCATCCCACAACTTGGTTTCCCCTCGACGAAGGTCTATTACAAGCGTCAACCACGGCAAGCCGGGGTATCCAAGTATCCCCTGCGAAAAATGATCCGCTTCGCCTTAGATGGCTTGTTATCATTTACCATTGCCCCCATCCGGGCCGTCCTTTACTCTGGCCTAATCATTTGCGGTGGGGCCTTAGCAATGCTGATCTGGATTCTTTGGACCCACCTTCAAGGAACCGTCGTTACCGGCTGGAGTTCCATCATGGCCTCCCTCTGGTTTCTCGGGGGATTTCAACTCATCGCCATCAGTATCATTGGTGAATACGTTGGCCGAACCTTTACCGAAGTTAAACACCGGCCACGCTTCATCATTCAAACGGATACCTATTCACCTAAATTCTCAACAACCCAACCGGCCGCGGTGACATTACACTTCGAACGGCCCTCCGTCACTAAATAAGGGAGTCTCGACATGCGAATCCGTCAACATCTTTTCGCCACGCTCGGTGGCCTAATCAGTCTTATGTTGTTCGTTGCCACCGGTTTAGCGTTTGCGCTGCCGGTGACTTTTCGCGTGGATCACGACTGGCTATCGCCCTTAGTTATTCTAATCGGCGCGGGAGTTTATCTCGGGGGCCTCGGTTTGACTTTCAGAGCCCTGCACCATACCAGTGATCGCCGTAACCACTGGATCGGCCGGGGCCTCTGGCTCCTGTTACTAGTCATTCAAGTCTTTGTCGCCATTCACTGGATCGCCGCGCCACGGGCTGATCTCTACTTCGTTCATCAACAGGCGCTGGCACTATTAGACGGGAGTCATCAGTGGGCGCCGTACTTTCAAACCTATCCCAACAATGTGAACCTCACGATTCTACTGAGTGGCCTCTTGAGCTTGGGACGAACGGTCCTGGGTGAACATACCGGTCTCTGGCTCAATCTGGTTCAATTTGCTTGGCTTGACCTCAGTCTTTGGGCCAGCTGGCGCCAGCTTAAGCGACTAAGCATCGTTCGAGCGAACCTCTTCTTAGTCATCGTCTTGGGGACGGTCCCGTTGTACGCATATGCCTTGAACACCTACACCGACACCTATGTTTTACCATTGGTACTCTTAAGTCTCGTCGCTTTCCGACGATTGCAAGACACAATCACCTGGCCACAAATCACTGGGTGGAGTATTATTCTTGGCCTGATCGTGACAAGTGCCTACCTGTTAAAGGCTAACTTTATCGTGTTGATTATCGCCGTACTTTTGGCCCTCCTGTTGCTAAAGAACCGGGCCCCGCAGCCTAATATTACCCGCAGCATCGCCATCTTAATCTTGTTGGCATCGCTGGCAACGGGGACCAGCCTGATGCATTCCGTCCAGCGCCAACAGGGTTACCACACTAACGGCGCCGTCCTGCCACCAGTGAGCTGGATTGCCATGAGTTGGAATCCTGACCTGTATGGCCAATACAATCGGGCCGATGCCACTCAAATTATCAAGCAACCGACCCCCGCGGCTAAGAAAGCGGTCGCTAAACAGAATTTAATCAACCGTCTCCATCAGTTGGGCCCCGTCGGCATTATCGGACACCTTTTCAAGAAGGCCCAACTCTTCTTCGCGACCGGAACATTCGACGCGTTTCAGATCTCACCAGAGTTCGATCGAGCGCCTAACTGGTACCGGCAGCATCGTGCAACAACCGACTGGTTTCTCGCTAACTGGTGCCAAATGAATTACCTAGCACTGTTACTGGTCAACCTCGGCTGGGGACTTCAACAGCTCCGACGGCGACGAATTAGCGCTAGTTTCCTAATGGCCGGCCTCTTTGTCTTAGGACTAGCGGCCTTCCACATCATCTTTTGGGAAACGGAGGAACGGTACGCCCTGCCAATCCTGCCACTCTTAATAGCCGGCACTGCGGCCGGTTATCGCCAGCCACTCAACCTATTCCAGAAGTCCGACCAACTGCGCTGGTTACCGCTGGGCATGGGCGTCACCTTTACCCTAGTCTTAGGACTGGCCGCCTGGCAAAATACCGGGCTGATCACCCACTCCAACAGCGAACCGGTCAGTGTTATTAGCCAGGGCGAAGGGCGCTACTATCAAAATCACCATTACCGGTTACTGCCCCACCAAAAGGTCTCTCAACCCTTCACGGCCACCCTGCCCTTTGACCAATTTATCATTAACAATGGGGAATCGGTCGCCGGAAGGATCACCCTCACCAACGCCAAGGGCAAGACCATCTGGCAGACCCATGACCAAGAGATCGATCTGTTAGGAACCATTCCTTTGCAACCAGCCGGCCGTTATACCCTATCGGTCCAGAACACCGGGACTGAAAGTTTCCGGCTCATCTCTGCGCCAGCTAACTATCCATTGTTACCCCAGGGTATCCGTCAGCATCCTCACCAGTACCTACGTTTCTTCGTTCAACAACGTAGTATTGCGCCGGTCCTGTCGCACGGAAAGTTCTGGCTCCTGTTCGGCGCCCTATGGTTGGGTGGGCTGTTAATTATCGATCGGTTTTACTGGTATCGGCGTCAAATTTAAAATAATCAATCAAATAACTTGCCTTAAGGTTACTCGAGGGTACTACACTAGATCATGAAGCGTTACTCACGCTTATGACCAGTACCCCAAATCAACCGACAAAGGAAGTTATTTTTTTGACTAAAAAACTTATTAATCAGGCAAAATTAACCGGTGAGCGGGCCCTCTTTCAGGCTCACGACCTGCATATTACCAACAGTATCTTCGAAGATGGCGAATCACCGTTGAAACACGGCCAAAACCTAGCCATTGACCATACCATTTTCAAGTGGAAGTATCCCCTGTGGTACACCAACCACGCGACCCTCAACCACACGACCTGGCAACCAGAGGCCCACGCCGGCATTTGGTATACCCAGGGGTTAACGATGACACACACTCGGGTACGAGCCACCAAGACCTTCCGGCACGCCAGCGATCTTCACTTAAATGACGTGACCTTTTCCAATGCCGGCGAAACTCTCTGGTGGTGTCAAAACGTCCAACTGGACAATGTGACCGCCACTGGCGATTATTTTGGCATGAACAACGAAAATGTCGTGGCCAACAATTTGACCATCAACGGGAACTACGCCTTCGATGGCAGTAAGAACATTGAGGTGCATAACTCCACCTTCATCACCCACGACGCCTTCTAGAACTGTGACAACGTCACGATCTATGATTCCACCATCATTGGCGAATATCTGGCCTGGAACACCAAGAACATCACCTTCGTTAACTGTTGGATTGAAAGCGAACAAGGGTTATGTTACGTTGATCACCTAACGATGACAAATTGTGCACTGGTAAATACCAACCTGGCCTTCGAATACTGCTCCGACATCGATGCCTCGATCACGACCGAAATCACCAGCGTCAAAAACCCCATCAGTGGGAAGATTACGGCACTGGCGATCGGCGAAACAATCTTCGATGACCCCAAGATTGATCCCAGCCAAACAACGATCACCATCGGTAACCAGGAGGCTAACCCAAATGACTAATAACTTTTCAGAAATGATTGATCGGCGCAACACCAATTCCGTTAAGTGGGATGTTGGCGCCGACGAGCTGCCCATGTGGGTGGCTGACATGGATTTCCGAACCGCCCCGGCCATTGTCGAAGCCATCAAGCAAAAGGCAGACACCGGAATCTTTGGCTACGAAGAAGTCCCCGACGAGTACTTTGCCGCAGTTCAACAGTGGTATACCAACGAACACAACTGGAAACCACAGCCTTGTTGGATGCGGTTCGTGACGGGGGTTGTTCCCGCTATTTCCTCGGCCGTACGTCGACTTTCAAACGTTGGGGACAACGTTCTGATCCAGGCACCCGTGTATAATATTTTCTACAATTCAATCATCAATAATGGTCGGCATATTCTCTCAAGCGATCTAAAAAATAACGAAGGCGTGTATGAAATCGACTGGGACGATTTGGCTACTAAGATGGCCGAACCCCTGACCACTATGATGATCCTATGCAATCCCCATAATCCCGTGGGCAAGGTCTGGCAACCAGCTGAATTACGCCGAATTGCCGAACTAGCCGAAAGCAATCACGTCACCGTTTTCGCCGATGAAATTCACGGAGATATCACGGACTCCGGTCACGGTTACACGCCATTCGCTGCCGCTAGTGACACGGCTGCCAACCTTAGTGTGACCGCGGTCTCCCCCCAGCAAGACGTTTAACGTGGCCGCCCTACACGCCGCCACGTTGATCATCCCCAATGAACGATTACGTAACATCGTGGACCGCGGTATCAATACGGATGAACTGGCCGAACCCAATGCATTCGCCATCCCTGGAACGATCGCGGCGTACACACAGGGGGCCGACTGGGTCCATGAACTCAATACCACGATCACAGCCAACAAGCAGACACTGACTAAATTTGTGGCGAAAAACATTCCCCAAATTCACGTCATTACCGGCCACGCAACCTATCTGGTCTGGCTCGACTGCGCGGAAATCAGCCATGACTCCGTCAAACTTTGCCAAGCCATTCGTGACACAACCGGTTTATTCCTGTCGGACGGTGCCGAATATGGCGGCGATGGTGGTCACTATCTGCGGATCAACGTTGCCTGCCCGCCAGAGCGCCTTCAAGACGGCCTGAACCGACTGGCAACGGGGATTAACAACTATCAAGAATAATTAATAGCAGACACTTGTTAGGTGAACTAACAGGGGTCTGTTTTTATTTACGCTTAGCTTGCGGTAACCGAGGGCCAGAAGACGCCGTGACTCGCTGGCAATGCTATACTTTGGACATAATTATTACCAAATTTATGGGGAGGTCTTCATCCATGCCAATTAATTCAGCTGATGCCCAAGACGTCTACCGCGACGCCGGCGAAAACATTTTCTTTCTAACCTACCTGATCGACCGAGAACATCTCGAACGGGACCGCGATGCCCTCGCGGAGTTTGCCGATCGACTAGCTGCCATCGAACGTAGCATGGCCGTCCGATATCCCAATGCCGACCTCAAGGTAGCCTTCGGAATTGGTGCCACGGCCTGGCGACTGCTCTTCCCCCATGCCAACCGCCCGAAGGAATTGGCCGACTTTACCGGCGTTACCGGGCCTAAATATAGTGCACCGGCCACGGCCGGCGATCTCTTTCTCCACATTCGAGCTAACGAGATGGCCGTCGTTTACGAGTTAATCGACCAAGCCAACCGTTTTCTGCGTGACTGGACCACCGTGATCGATGCCACTCCGGGTTTTCGCTACTTTGAAGGCCGGGCGATCATCGGCTTCGTGGACGGCACCGAAAATCCAGCGGCCAATGACGCGACACCCTACGCCCTGATTGGCGACGAAGATCCCGAGTTCATTAATGGATCTTACGCGTTTGCCCAAAAATACGTCCACAACCTGGACGCTTGGGACGGCCTCGCCACGGACGATCAGGAAGCCGCTATTGGCCGCCACAAGTTCAATGACCTGGAATTAACCGACGACCAAAAGCTGGCAAACGCTCACAACGTTGCCTCCCAAGATAATCACGATGACATTGAACACAAGATTGTCCGAATGAACGTCCCCTACATCAATGAGGCCGATAACATCCGGGGGACCTACTTCATCGGTTATGCCCGTCACTTGGCAGTGACCCTGCGAATGCTCACGAACATGTTCACTAAGAGTGACCGCCTGCTAGACTTCAGTACGCCCGTGACTGGTTGTGTCTTTTTCATCCCCTCCCGGTCGTTACTAGAACGCATTGCCGCTGGCGAGCTCATTGACTAGTCGCTTGGCTGCCTCAAAGTGCGTCATGCCCGCCCCCTAAAATCATCGTCTTACTGAATTATTTGTATTTGAGATAATTTGTCAAAAGGCGTTGTTATCCCTTTATTTAAAACATTGCGAGCGCATACATCATCTCGTACAACGTTGACGGTTCCAAATTAAGAGGGTATCTTAAGGGGGGTATTATATCGATTAAATGACGATTAGTGGACACTATCAATGGGTAGTTCCACGAATCAATTCATAATTTAAGGAGTTGAACCACTTTGGACGAGGCTGAAAGAGAACGCGGCCCTTGGCGTCGTAATTTACGAGTTCTCTGGTTTTGTACGTTCGTCGCAGGGATGGCGTTTAGTGAAATCATGCCGTTCCTGTCGTTATATATTGGTAGTTTAGGTGATTACAGCAAGTCGCAAGTCACCATGTATGCCGGGCTGGTCTACGCAGCCGATTTCTTTGTCAGTGCCATCTCCGCCCCGCTCTGGGGGATGATTGCCGACAAAAAGGGACGCAAACTCATGCTGTTGCGGGCCTCCTTTGGGACGGCCATCGCCATGGGTCTGATGGGTTTTGCCACGACTGTTTGGCAATTGGTGGCGTTACGGGCCTTACAAGGCGTCTTTGCGGGCTATATTTCTAACGCGCAGGCCCTTGTGGCTTCCCAGACCCCCCGAAAGCACAGTGGCGCTGCCCTGAGTACCCTGATGACCGGCGTCACCAGTGGGATGCTACTGGGCCCAGTGATTGGCGGGATCTTAGCCCAACTATTCTCCATTCGGCTAACTTTCTTTATCACCGCCTTCCTACTATTATTAACCTTCGTGCTCAGTTGGATCTTCGTTCAAGAAAAGTTCAAACCGGTTCCAGCCAAGCCGGCTTCCGAGAAGAGCCTGAATCCATTGGCGGCGTTTCCCAAGCCTAAATTAATTCTGGTACTGTTAACCTCCACCTTAATTGTGCAATTCGGGAATATTTCCATTTCACCCATCATCAGTCTCTACGTTAAGGAACTGATGCATAACGTCGGTCCCATTACCGTGGTCGCCGGAATTATTGCGGCGTTACCCGGGATCTCCAACATCTTCGCCTCGCCACGCTTAGGACGTTACGGTGATAAACACGGATCCGGGAAGGTGCTAATCTTTGGCTATATTTTCGCCACGGTCATGTATCTGCCGCAAGGCTTCGTCCACAGTGTCTGGATGCTGGGGATTCTTCGCTTCATGATCGGGATTTCCGATGGGGCCTTATTCCCAGAAATTCAAACGCTCTTGACCAAAAATTCACCGATCGAGTTGACCTCCACCGTCTTCAGTTGGAATCAATCGTTCCAAGCCATCGGTAACATGATGGGGTCCCTCTTAGGGGGCTGGATTGCCGGGATCTTCAACTACAACGCGGTCTTCATCTCAACGGCCATGTTGATGCTGATTAACCTGGCCATGATCTGGTGGCTGGTGCCTGAACTACGGCATACCAAGTTGCGACCAGCTTAACCATCCGTTTCACCAAATTAGGACAATTAAAACAGGGACTATGACGGCTGTCATAGTCCCTGTTTAGGTTGTCCACGACTCGCGCCGCAGTCACTTCTATCCTGCTTGTTGACCGGTAAGGGGATCGAAGGGAATGACTTCACTGGGAACCGGTGTGCTACCCAAGAGTGTGCCAATACCGCCCAAACCAGTAATGAAATCATAGTGCAATTGGGCCTGTGCCAACTGCTGCCGTGCCATCCGAATTTCTCCGGGCAAGTCATCAATGTCATCGGTTCGACTAATCATCAATGACCGCGTTCCCGTCGCATTAGCCGCCGTGACCAACGTTTTGACCATTGCGGTTAACCGAATAGTTGGCACTAGCGCCACGACAACGTCTTGATCTAACATGGCAGCCGTTAACCCGCCTTCGTCCAAGACTTCCTCGGTAAGGGCTTGAATCGATTCGGCCAGACGGACTCTACTAGGGGTGTAGACCGTCAATTGAAACTGTTGATTATGACTGAGGTCATCTACATACCGTTGTGCGGCGGTATCTAGAGCCCCGATGATGAGCACTCTTTTCAAGATCATAACTTCCTTTCGCTTGATCATAAAAATGATTATAGTGGGTTACAGTAACTAGAAGGCAACCCCTTTTTTGAAAAAAGTTTTCGGATTTTGAAGGACTTCGGTTTAAAAATTTTAGCAGATATGTTAAGTTGATCTCACGAAGTGTCGCCCGTTAATAAGAAAACCCTTTCCATCTTTATAAGGGTTTTCTTTTGATCCATGTCACTATTTCAGGTATAATGCTTTAAAATCAGTCAGTTAATACGATCGGTCCAGGTTGCTCTCGTCTACGCGTGTGCTCCCGACACGCCGATCGTTATTTTTATTCCAGCGGTTTTTACCCGCCGCAAAAATAGGAGGTACTTGCATGCTGCTCTCAATGGAACACTTACGAAAAGAATATCCTAACGGCAAAGTCGCCGTTGATGACTTCAATCTTCAGGTCGATCGCGGTGAATTTATCGCCTTCATCGGTACCTCTGGGTCCGGCAAGACCACGACCATGCGGATGATTAATCGCATGCTGGACCAAACTTCCGGCACCATTAAGATTGATGGCGAGGATATTTCCAAGATGGACCCCGTCAAGCTCCGGCGCTCCATCGGCTATGTCATTCAAAATATTGGGTTAATGCCCCACATGACCATCCAAGAAAATATTGAGATCGTCCCCAAGCTGTTGGGCTGGTCCAAGGAAAAACGGAACACCCAGGCCCACAAGATGATTGAGTTAGCCCAACTGCCGGACGACATGTTGCAACGGTATCCCGGCGAACTCTCCGGTGGACAACAGCAACGAATCGGCGTCGTGCGCGCGCTCGCGGCCGACCAAGACATCATCCTGCTGGACGAGCCGTTTGGGGCCTTGGACCCGATTACCCGAGAATCTCTCCAAGCCTTAGTCAAGCGTCTACAAGAGGACCTCGGCAAGACCTTCATCTTCGTGACCCACGACATGGATGAGGCTTTACACTTAGCGACTCGCGTGGTCATTATGAGTCGGGGCAAACAGGTTCAAGTTGATACCCCGGAAAATATTCTCCGGCATCCCGCTAATCAATTTGTCACCAACCTAATCGGTGAAGAACGCCTAATTCGAGCGCAACCGAATATCTTAACGGTTAGCCAAATCATGTTAGATCATCCCGCCTCAATTCGGCCGGACGAAACCTTAAAGGATGCGATCGATCGCATGCATGACCGGCGGGTTGATACCTTGCTGGTTGTCAATGATCAGAACGTCTTGCAAGGCTTCGTTGACTTAAACGACATCAACCGTATCGCCGACGTGACGACGCCGATCAAGAGCTTCACCAACCGTGAAGTCTTCTACGTTCAGGCCGACTCCCTCATTGGCGACACGGTCGACCGCATCTTAAAGCAAGGCGTGAAGAACGTCCCCGTTGTCGATAGTGAAAAGCGTTTAGTTGGGATTGTTACCCGGACGGCGCTGGTCGATATCGTCTACGATGCTTTGAAAGGAGCTCCAGAATCCGACCACCAGCCGGCCTCGCCAATCAACGCAGACATCCACGCCACGGCAACGAAAGAGGGAGGTGACTCGCAACAATGATGCACTTCTTTGCAACCTATGGTACCCAACTGCTGAGTAAAACAGGCCAGCACCTTTATATCTCCGCGGCGGCCTTGCTCTTAGGCGTCATCGTGGCGGTTCCTCTAGGTGTACTCCTGACTCGGATGCAGCATGGCGCCAACTTTATCATTTCCTTGGCCGGGGTTCTGCAAACCATCCCCGCCATGGCGTTATTAGCCATGATGATTCCCATCTTTGGGATCGGTTCAACGCCCGCCATCGTTGCGCTGTTCATTTACTCTCTGTTGCCAATCCTGCGCAACACCTACTTGGGGATGCAGGGCGTATCGCCCACAGTGAAGGATGCCGCCGAAGGCATGGGCATGACTTGGTGGCAACGAATGACTCAGGCCGAGATTCCCCTGGCCGCACCCGTCATCATGGCCGGTATTCGGCTCTCAGCCACCTACGTTATTGCCTGGGCCACTCTGGCCTCTTACATTGGGGCCGGCGGACTTGGCGACTTTATCTTCAATGGGCTCAACCTCTACCGGTCAGATCTGATCCTTGGTGGGTCGATTCCCGTCATCCTGTTGGCGCTCATCGTCGACTACCTACTGGGCAAGGTTGAAGCGCTAGTTTCCCCACGACAACTACGATAGGAGGTCCGTCATGCGAAAACATTTACGTCAATGGCTTGCCGGACTACTGGTAACCTTCGTCCTATTACCACTGGCCGGCTGCGGACTACCGGGGCTAAATGCCTCGAACGATCAAACGGTCCGAATTGCCTCACAAAATACGACTGAACAGCAAATTATGGCTTACATGATTCAAGGTATGATTCACCATTACACCAACCTTGATTCGACCATCATCAACAACTTAGGTTCCGGCAATGTGAGCTTCAATGCCCTAAAGAACGGCGACGCCGACATCTCGGCGATCCGCTTCTACGGAACCGATCTCACCACCGTTCTAAACGAAAAGTTCCAACGTGATCCCAGCAAGGTTAAGGGTATCGTGACCCGCGAGTTCAACGATCGCTACCAGATGACCTACTTCAAGTCCTATGGATTTGCCGACACCTATGCTTGGATGGTGAAGGCCGACTACGCTAAGCAACACCACTTAACCAAGGTCAGCGACTTGCGGAAATTGGCCCCCAACATGAAGGTTGGGATCGACCAAATTTGGCAGAACCGTCAGGGTGACGGGTATCCTGCCTTTCAGAAGACCTATGGCTATAGCTTCGGCACGGTCTATCCGATGCAAGTCGGCCTGCTCTACGATGCCCTCTCGGCCAACAAGATGGACGCCATTCTGGGTTACTCCACCGACGGTCGGGTCGCCAGCTACCACTTGAAACTACTGAAAGACGACCGCGATTTCTTCCCACCATACGACGCCAGTCCGGTGGCCACAAACGCGATTCTAAAGAAACACCCCGAACTCAAACCGGTCTTAAACCGTCTGGTTGGGAAGATTTCTTTGAAGACCATGCAACACTTGAACTACGAAGTTGACGACGAACTCCAGGAACCACAAACCGTGGCCAATAATTATCTAAAGGCGCACAACTACTTCGAAGGGAGGAATTAGGCATGAAAGGCATGGATTTATTTAGCCAGTTAGTCTACTATTTTTCGCATAACGGAATGTACGTCCTGGGCCAATTCAACCAAACATTCCTGGTTTCCATCTACGGGGTTTTGTTGGGCGCGATCGTTGGGATTCCGTTGGGCATCTGGATCTCTCAATATCGGAAACTCTCACCCGTCATCATTGGCATTGCCAACGTGATTCAAACCATCCCATCGCTAGCAATGTTATCCATCTTGATGCTGGGACTGGGACTCGGACAAACCACCGTCATCGTGACCGTCTTTCTCTACTCCCTGCTTCCCATCATTAAAAACACCTATACCGGCATGATCAGCGTCGATCCCGACGTCTTAGATGCCGGTAAGGGAATGGGCATGACCCGGCTACAAATCATGAAGACCATTCGGATCCCGCTTTCGTTAGCCGTCATCATTGCCGGAATTCGCAACGCCCTAGTGATCGGCATCGGGATTACCGTCATTGGATCCTTCATCGGCTCCGGTGGTTTAGGGGACATCATCGTCCGCGGAACCAATGCCACCAATGGTGGCGCCATTATCTTGGCGGGGGCCTTACCCACCGCATTAATGGCCATCATCACCGACTTGGTCCTCTCTTTTATCGAAAAACGGTTAACCCCGAAGACCTCTTCGGAACGTTAAATCTATCGATTCAGCTGGCCGGAATTCTCCGGCCTTTTTTGGATCGACTTGACAGGTTTTACGTAATCCCGTATGGTAAAACGACTACTACGAAAGGGGTGACCAGCCCAATGACTTTAACTAAATTAATGGCATGTGTCCCCGCAAACGGATAAGGACGTTTTTCCGCAGAATAACTTTTAAGGAGAAATCTCATGAAAAACGTCCATCGATCGGCCCCCTCACTAGGGCTGATCATCACCCTCGTTGGTTTTCCACAAATCAGCGAATCCATTTTCACCCCCGTCTTACCGCAATTGCAGAAGAATCTACAGGTCAGCGCCAGCCGGATTCAACTCACCATGAGTTGGTACTTCATCGCCTTTGCCTTTGGGGTCCTCATCTGGGGACAGCTAGCCGATCGTTTCGGTCGCCGGCCTACCATGCTGGCTGGTATTGTCATTTACCTCATCGGCAACCTCGGGCTGAGTTGGAGTCCCACCTTTGATTGGTTACTATTGAGTCGTTTAGTCCAAGCCTTCGGCGCAAGTGCCGGGTCGGTAATTACTCAAACTATGATGCGTGAAAGTTTTAGCGGGGTTACCGGTGCCAAAATCTTTGCGAAAACCAGTGCTGCCATGGCGTTGGCGCCGGCGTTAGGCCCCCTAATTGGTGGCTGTTTACAGCTTTACTGGGGCGTCCATAGTGTCTTCACGGCCCTAGTCATCCTGGCCATCACGATCGGCGGTTACGCCTGGACTCGACTACCCGAAACGCAACCGGTAAACGGCGAACCCGTGCGGCTCCATCACCGGCAACTATGTCTCCGCTTGCTGCGGGACCCCGTAGTCTGGACCTATGGCCTCCTAATCGGCGGCATTAACGGGATCTTATTCAGCTACTACGCCGAGGCGCCCTTCATCTTCATGACACACTTTGGCTTTTCCAGTGTGCAATACGGCTGGTTGGGCATGGTATTGGCGGCGGCCAGTCTGCTGGGTGCCGTGATCGTTAATCACCTGCTCACTTGGTGGGCCCCCGAACAATTGACCTGGTGCGGTTTAGTCCTCAGCGTCATTGGGGGTGGAAGTTGGCTACTGACCGCCAATTGGCAGCTCGTAATACCCATGCTCCTCGCCATCTTTGTGACCTTCCTGGGACTCAACATTACTCTACCTAATGCCTTGAATCGCGCCTTGGTCGGATATGAGACTGTCATGGGCAGTGCCAGCGGTTGGTTTAGTTTGGCCTATTATCTGCTGGTCAGTGCCATCACCTGGGGGATGAGCGGCCTACACAACGGCCAAATTCTCTCCCTACCTTGGTACGTCCTGGCATTGTGTATGGGGATGCTACTGGTGTTTAGTCGCCTAAGACTGACCCAACGTCGGTCAATTAATCTTGAAGAATAACCAATGATCATTGCCGGACCAGTCCACCATCTGAGGATTGGCCCGGCTTTTTGGTATACTACTAAGTGAAGTTATCGAGAGGAGTTGCCATTGTGGAAAAATTCAGGTCTGCTGTCATCGATTTATCCGGGGGCATTCTCAATTTTTTGGCCAACATCGGCCTGGTCCTGCCCTACCTGCTGATCATGGCGAAATATCAACAATTACATACGACCACCCTGCTGATCGCCCTGGTGACCTTCTACATTTCTCGGTCCGCCAGCATCTTCTACACCCAGCGGCTGGGCCTGAAGTCCGTCACCTACCTCACCCTCAGTCTCGTCTTGGGGGCCGCGGGGGCCTTTATTTTTGCCAGCACGACCAACTTTATCTGGTTGGTCATTGGCAGCCTGCTGTGGGGCTATAGCGCCGCGACCATCTGGCCATACTTTCTCACCGTTAAACTCCACCTCAAGCACTATCGCCACTTCAAAATGAAGCGCCTTTACTGGATTATCTTTGGCCTCTTGGGCTTAATGGTCGCCGCCGACCTGGGATTCCACTTAGCCTACACCCTCTCCTTTGGTGTGCTCGGCCTGCTATATCTCGCGGCCCTCCCCGGCAGTCTCCTGTTACGCGAACCCCTGCGCATGGTCTATCCAGAAATGGATCTCCATCCGGAACACACCAAGGCTTGGCGGTGGAGCCTATCCGTCATTGGCTTCGCCGTCGTCGCCTTTTTGACGGCCCTGCGCAAAGTAACCTTGAGTCTCCCCACCTGGGTAATCTACGTGGCAATTACGACTGCTTTGGTCATTCTCATCTTGGAGTTAGCCGCCGATTGGAAGACACTGCCAACTTTTAAGCTCCGACTATTAAATCGTGGTTTTATCATGACATTGATCCTGTTGTTTAACGGATTCTTCGCCTATTTCTATCTGGGAAAATTGGGAATGTACGCCACCTTTGGCATCTACCTTATCGGCTTCGAGCTTGGTCATCCCCTCTTCATCAAGCTTGAACGGCGACCAGCACCTGGAAAATTCACCCTAAGTGAACTCGCTGTTATCTGTGGGCAAGTTCTCCTATTGATTCCCTGGGTAGGCACCTACATCATCGGCCTCCTGTTGATCACTTTATATATCGGCCACGATAATCCTCAGGTCAATGAGAACCTCTACGACCTGCCGGAATTGAACCCCGACAGCGCCATCATCCGTAAATACCGCTTCTCCACTTATGGCGGGCTACTCTGCCAACTCGCCCTGTTCACCCTGCTAGTAACGGCCAGCACCTATGCGCACACGGACCTCTTAGCATTCTTCAATCCGCACAGCCCCGCTGACTTCAACCTGTATTTTTACGGCCTGAGTTGGCCTCTGACCTTGATTTCACTAGGACTAACGACGCTCCACCTCAGTCAAAAATCACCTAATAAGTAAGCGACAACCGGTCAACGCACGGATGCTGACCGGTTTTTTATTTTCCGTAAAGTGACTTTCACGGTAATGACCATTGAAAATATCCCTTTCAAAACTATACAGGGTCCTGTATAGTTTAAAGATGAGGTGATTTCATGACCAGTGACGAAACGGTGGCCCGCCAAATTATCATCCTTGGCCGGAAGATTCGCCAATGTCGTAACCAATACATCCGCCATCTAAATTTAACCAGCGAACAGGCCGATGCATTGCGCTTCTTCGCCGACCATCCGCAAGAAACGATCGCAGGCTTTCGTACTTATCAGGAAATCACACACCAGACCGCTCGCCAGATTGTCCAAGGCTTGGTACAAAAGGGCCTCGTCGTCCTGACACCGAACCCGACCGATGGCCGCGCCAAATTGGTCACGCTAACCGTTAGTGGCCACGCCAAACGAACCAGCTTAGATCAACACATTTGGCAAACCAGCCAAAAATTACTGACCGACTTTACTCCTCGCGAGCAACGACAACTCCTAACCTTGTTGCAGCGCACGAGTAGCAATTTAGAAAGGAACTGAGTTTGCGTGAAAACGCGTTTATATACCAAAGATGTCATCCTAGTGCTTGCTGCTAGCTTTTTCTTCTTAATGAGTTCCATGCTGATTAACCCGATCATCGCTGGCTTCGCATCGGACATCGGTGCCACCAGCATCTTTGCGGGAATTGTGGCCGGGGCGATGAACTTAACCTCATTGGTACTCCGGCCCCTTGCCGGTAACCTGACTGACCGTATTTCCAAGTACCATTTAACCATCGTTGGTGGCGTTTTAATCCTGATCGCCAGCTTGGGCTATGGGCTGACGGACAACGTCACCCTGATCCTGCTGTGCCGGATCGTCAACGGGGTGGGTTACACGCTCTGTTCTGTCTGCATGGCCACCTGGATGGCCAGCTTGCTCCCTCCCGACCGAATCGGTTCCGGCATGGGAATTTACGGTTTGGCTAACGCCTTAGGGATGGCCGTGGGGCCCGCCGTCAGCGTGTTCCTCTACCAAAACTTCAACTATCAAAGTGTCTTCTGGTTGGCGGCGATCTTCAGTCTCCTGTTGCTGGTCACGATTCAGTTCGTTGGTGACAAAGGGATTCCCCACCCCGACTATCAAGCGTCCAAGACGAAGAATAAACAGCCCGGCTTCCGGTTAGTTCAGCCGAAGGTCGTTCCGGTGGCGGTTATCATCCTGTTGTTCTCACTACCATACTTCGCCACGCAAGCCTACATCGTGACCTACATTGCCCACCGGCATTTCGGTGTGCCAGCCGGGGTCTTCTTCCCCATTTACGCAATTACCCTACTCATTCTGCGGTTAACGCTACGCGATGCCTTCGACCACGTCCCATTTAAACGATTCATCTGGCTCTGCTTAGGCTTTAACCTCCTGGGCTTAATCGGCCTGACGCAACTGAGCAACTGGTTCATGCTGATCATGGCCGCCTTCGGGTTGGCCGCGGGTTACGGCATGATGTTCTCCATCTGCCAAGCAAAATCCTTGATGCTGGTACCCGAAGCCGACCACGGGCTGGCCAACAGTACTTTCTACATTGGGATCGACCTCAGTATGGCACTGGGGCCCATGCTTGGTGGGGTCATTTCGACTGCCCTACCATGGGCTTGGTTCTACCCCGTCATGATGCTGACATTACCCGTGATTATCATGGTTTACCTACCAAATCGTCGCGATCTAGCTAGAAATAACGCCTAATAAGAATTCCGGCCAATTGGTCGGAATTTTTTTACGGGAACCTTTGCCACTGACTCGATAGTCTGACGTCACTCCACTATTATCGAACACTAAAAAAGCCCAGGAATGAAGTATCCCTGGGCTGACATGACTAACTATCAAATTTAGTTTTCCATCCATGAACTGGGCCCTACCGTTGCCGGATGTCAGTCTTAGTAATTAGAAAGTACGATGAGGCCGGGAAGATTTTGCATCGCCGTTATGTAGCAACTATACGTCCCAATACTCATGAGCAGTAAGATCAACCACGGCCACCAACTTGTTAACCAACTTCGACCGCTTACCTTGGGGTCATCGAATCGTTTCCCGGCTGGAACACTCGGTTGTGCCCAGAAGAAGATCAGTAACAGACTCCCAATTACCGGCAAGAGTAGCCACCAGATATGACTCCCCGGCTTATTAATATCGTGCAACCGGCGCATCCCGGCAGAAATCATCATAATGGTAAGCAAGGAGGTTAAAGCAAAACAAATCGCCTTGATGGGAAAAATGATAAATGGGTTTTTCCGAAAATCCAAAATGAACCAGGCTTGAACCAGACTGTCAGCAATGATGGTGACCAGGTACAGCCACCAAAAATCCGCCCGTGAGGTCCGCTTACCAATGGTGAAGGCGTCCCTAAATCCCAATTCTAGAGAATTAATTAGATTGGCATGCTTGGCCGGCTTAGTCGGAATCACCGGTTGAAAGTCTGGCCGTTCGAACGCCGGACCAGCCTTGGTCGGTTCCTCATCGTTACCCACATCTGGGCCGTGGTCCTCAAGGGCCTCAGCGGGTTCTGGACCCTTGTTTGGCCGGCCCAGGGACTCCGGCCGTGACCGATCAGCCTCATTGAGCGGCTTGGTCGTTTCGGCTCGATCCGCCGTGGTCCTTGGATGTTGATCAACGGACGCGGTACTGGCTGGTGAAACCGGTGCCGGCCGCGTTTGGTCTGTCCCACAATTGGGGCAGAACTTGGCTTCGGCGGGAATCTTCTTCCCACAATTAAAACAGAATTTAACTCCTGATTCTTTTGGCACGGCGACCCCTTCTTTCGCGATATAACCCTTCTCGTTTAGTCTACCAAACCTCACAAAGGTTGAACAGTTGCCGTCACTAAAATTTATGGTCCCGGGTCATCAATCCTCTGAAAGGATCCGGTCAACCAGGTTACGCGTGGCCTGAGAACGGCCGGCCTGTTGGTCTTCCAGCCGAAGCTGCGCCTGAGCCAACGCCGACAGGGTTATCGCCTCATCCCGGGCCGGCAAGGCATATAGTCGATGATAGGCCTGCGTCAGCTGAGCAAAATCGTTCGAGTGACATACCAGTTGCTGCAGCTGGTGGGGGGTCACGTGATTCTTCTTGGCTGGTACCCAGCCAGTCAGCGGCTGTACCGCCAATCGGTGCGTAAATGCCATTCGCAGAGCGGCCGGCCACGACGGTGGCAGTTCTCGGTCCGCAGCCAGTTGTGCGCGCAGCGTCATCAGGTCTTGATAAACCGTTGCCGGGACCTGTTGACCTTCCCAACTCTGTTGGAGGGTCGCCAACGACTGCTGCCGTTCATCCGGACCAAGGTCAAACCCCACGGCCGCGTTAAAGAGATCATCTTGCCAATCACGTAACCGTTGAGCGGCTAATCGCCGGGTCACCCGGTTCAAATCCGCCACAAAATACCGGGGAACGATTTGTAACCGTGCGGCCTTAATCTGACCGGTTCGTGAAAACTCTGTCGCCATCACACCTAATTGATAGGAATTGACCAACCGCTTCAATTGCCGCGGTTGAATCACTTGGGTTAACTGCTGTTTAAAGATGGTTAGATCTTTCCGATCCGCGATAAGAGCCGCCACGGCCCGCAAATAGTCGCGATAGCCGGTGGATTGACGAAGTTGTTGCTCCGCTGTCGTTTGGGCAGCATTGGCGGCATCCCAGGCCGCTTGGGCCTCACGTTCGACCAGGTTCTGAGCCTGTTGCTGCGCTCGGCGTCGTTGTTCCTCAAGATCGGCGGTTGCCCGATGGTTGATCGTCTGTAACCCCCGATAGTCATGCAGATACGGTGCCAACTGCCGTTCAGGGAGGCTGATTTGCCGACGTCGTAAATACCCTGTGACCGTCGCCTGAGTCCCCTGACGCACCGCATGCCGCTGCGGCTGCAACTCCTTTGGCAGATTGGATAACGCCTCGCGATCCCACAAGATTTCCGGGACCTCAGGATGTTCGGCGGTTAGCGCGTCGTACTGAGTCACAGCCTGAAAATTATCTTCAGTCGTGATGGTCATCAAGTATTGAAGTTCATCGCTCATGAACTTTTTGACACACTCGGACCCCACCAAAACCTCACGATCCGTAATCCGCAAGACAACATGATACTCATAGCGAACCGGTTTATGGCACAACGCGCAGTGATGCCAGTCTTGCCGCTGATCGCTGTCATTAATGGCGTAGGGTAACCGGGCCAATAGCTTCCACGCCAAGCTCCCCTGAATGAGCCAATTGACCCGCTGATCCAACAGGATTTGCCGCGTGGATCGCGTCAAAAATTCACTGGAATCCTTGATGGTCGGATGATCTCGTAGCGTCGGCAACACTTGCGTTAACTCCGGCACCTGAATCGCCGGTTGACTGAGTTGGAGAAACCGGTTTTCTGCCGGCGTCAGAATAGTCGTTGCCATCATGGTCATCCTTTCTCATTAAAAAATTGTTCTTCCAGCATACCATAATTTATCCAAATACAGAACGCGTGTTTGATCGAAAATAGTTTAAATAAAAAGAGACCTAACTCAATTTAGAATTAGGCCTCGGCAATCTTCTGCGTCACCATCGGTAACAAGTTTTTAATTTTGGGCGATCCACTGCTTCAAAGCGACCCCCGTTCGCGACGTGGCCACATCGACGGCCTGCCGTGGCGTACCACTGTACTGGATCCGGCCACCATACCGACCGGCATCGGGGCCCACGTCAATCAACCAGTCCGCCGCACCAATGACCGCTAAATTATGTTCAATGATAATCAACGAATTACCAGCGGCTACCAGTTCATTGAATAACCTTAAGAGCCGTGCGGTGTCCTGCAAATGCAGGCCAGCGGTCGGTTCATCTAGAAGATAAACCGTTCCCTGCTTGCCCAGTTCAACCGCTAGCTTTAACCGTTGAAGTTCACCGCCGGAAAGCGTGGTCAGGGGTTGGGCCAAAGTTAGATAGCCTAAACCGACGCGATCCAGGTTACCCAGTTGTGCCGCCAGCTTGGGCGAATCGGCAAAGAAGTCACTCGCGGCCGAAACCGAAAGTTGGAGAACTTCGGCAATATTCTTATCATGATAACTATATTGTAGCGCCTGATCACTGTACCGCTGGCCGTGACACAGCTCACACGTCTGCACAACCGGGTCCATGAAGGCCATGTTGGTAATCGTCACACCCTTACCCTTACAGCGGGGACAGGCGCCCTTACCGTTGTAGCTGAACCAGCTCGTCCCAACCCGGTCATTGGCCTGGCTGAACAGTTTACGAATCTCATCCAAAATCCCCAGATAAGTAGCGGGCGTCGACCGAATGTTAATCCCAACTGGAGCCTGAGCCAGGTCAATATACGCCGTCTTCAATTGCCGCTTCAACGCGGTAACCAACGATGACTTCCCGGATCCGGCCACTCCAGAGATCACAGTCATCACGCCTAAAGGCACATTGACACTGACATCCTGTAGATTATTTTGGGTGACATGGGCCAGGTGCAACTGTCCTGTCGATTGACGCTCTGGGCCCCACTGATGGACTTGTCGCAACCATTTACCAGTCAATGTATCCGACGCTAATAATTCTGGATAGGTCCCTGTAAAAGTCACGGTCCCACCACCTTGGCCGGCCTTGGGCCCCATTTCCACCACGTAATCGGCAAAATCAATCATGGCCGGATTATGTTCAACCACTAAAATGGTATTTCCTTTATCCTTCAAGCGCGTCAATGCTTGCTTGATCAATTGGATATCGTGCGGATGCAGGCCCACACTGGGTTCATCCAGAATGTAGACCATGTCGACCAAGGAACTCGTCAGATACTTCGCGATCTTAATCCGTTGAGCTTCCCCACCGGATAAGGAACTCGTCCCGCGATCCAACGTTAAGTAACCCAAACCGATATCAACCAACGATTGAATCTTCGTCGTCAATTCCCGAACCACATCGGTGGCCAGGGGTTCCGTGATCGTCCCCAAAAAGCTCAGAACGTGCCGTAAATCCATGGCCGTGACTTCGGCAATATTATACCCATTGAGATGATTGGTTAAGACCTCGGCCTTCAGTCGCGTACCATAGCAGGTGGGACAGGGCTTGCGGGTGACAATTTCGGCAATGGCCTCGCGGTGATGTTCCGCTTCCTTCTTGCCGATAACCGACCGCCGAATCCGGGGAACCACCCCTTCATATAACGCCGTCCGGGGAAAGCCTTCGCCGGGATGCTTCAACTGCTGCTGGGGAGCATGCATCAAGAGTTCATATTCCTCGGCCGTATAGTCCTTAATGGGCTTGTCATCATCAAACAAACCACTGGTGGCGTAACGTCGCCAACGCCAGGTATTTGGTCCAAAGCTCACAAAGGTGATAGCCCCCTCGTTGAGGGACTTTTCCGGATCAATTAATTTGCTCTCATCAATATCGTCGACGTACCCCAAGCCTTGACAGGTCGGACACATCCCCTGTGGTAAGTTAAATGAGAACGTATCGGAATAGCCAATAAAGGGTTTGCCAATACGCGAAAACAGCAATCGCATGAGGGAATAAATACCGG
Organism: Levilactobacillus senmaizukei DSM 21775 = NBRC 103853; assembly: GCF_001592085.1. Taxonomy (GTDB): domain Bacteria; phylum Bacillota; class Bacilli; order Lactobacillales; family Lactobacillaceae; genus Levilactobacillus; species Levilactobacillus senmaizukei. The sequence goes on along the minus strand of NZ_BCWD01000011.1, from coordinate 12,841 downwards.
TATAGGTTGCCAACGTGGACCGGGCGTTCTTCCCTAGTCGTTGCTGTTCAATTACGATGGCTACCGGCAGGTGCTCGATGTCTTTGACGTGGGGCTGCCCAAACTTCGGTAGGTACTGTTGCGTGAAACTCGGAAAGGTCTCGTTGAGTTCACGCCGGGAAGCCGCCGCAATCGTATCGAAAACCAATGAAGATTTCCCGGAACCAGACAGTCCCACGAACACGGTGGTTTCATACTTCGGCACCCGCAGACTCACGTGTTTCAAGTTGTTTTGGGTGGCGTCATTAATCTCGATATAACCCTGATCAAACGTTGTTTGCATCCCGTTACCCCTCTCATGATTCTGATAATCCACTACCTTTTCACCTTAACATATTCTTTTTTAATGGAACAGCACGGCCATTCAATCTTTGATAAGTCACGTTTCTTCGCGCCTTATCATCTGATAGCTGTGTGAAATACCACAAGCGAAATACCCGCGCATTTCCTACCAGACGCTTATACTTTAAATGTGATTATTACTTAAAGGAGGAACCACTCATGTCCTTATTTAACTCGCATCGTCAACTCAATCTTCCCGCCGCCATCATTGCCGGTGGCGCTGCCGGTATCGTTTCTGGCCTCGTTAAGCTGGGTTGGGAAAACGTCTTGCCCCCTCGAACCGAAGCACGGGATGCCACGAATCCCCCACAGACCTTACTAGAACAATTTGGCATCCCCGCCGAGGTCACCCACGCCACCTATCACTATTCTGGCCATTCCTTACCCTGGGTCAGCTACGTCATTCATTTCGGCTTCTCAACGACCTTCGCGGTGCTCTATCAAATTATTGGTGAAAAAATTCCAGCCGTTAAAAAGGACGCCGGAACCTGGTTTGGCTTGGCAATCTGGTTTGCCTTTCACTTAGGCCTCATGCCAGCCATGGGAACCGTGCCAAGTGCCAAGGACCAGCCCAAGGAGGAACACGTCTCCGAGGCCTTGGGTCACATTGCCTGGATGGTCACCAACGATCTGGTAGGTGCCGAAGTCTATCGTCGCTTAGTCGCCGAAAAGAATAAATAAGCCCTAACTACTCAAAGGAGGCGGCGCCTTGAACCAACCCTGGCAAACCAAATGGCCGGAACGTCTGAGCTATGGGCTCAGCGATGCGGCCGATAACTTAGTCTTTCAAATGATGACCACCTACCTGCTGTTCTTCTATACGGACGTTTATGGACTTTCGGCCAGTAACGCTGCCGTCCTCTTCATCGTGGCTCGGCTGGCCGATGTCGTGGAGAGCCTGATCATTGGCCTCATGATTGATCGTACCCATTCTCGCTGGGGTAAGAGTCGGCCATTTTTTCTGTGGTATGCGTTGCCCTACGTGATTTTTGCCATCCTGACCTTCGTCACCCCACCCTTTACCGGTTCGGGCAAGATCATCTGGGCCTACGTCACCTATCTCGGACTCGGCTTCTTCTATACGGCCGTTAATTTACCGATCACCTCAATCCTGCCAACCCTGACCCAAAATGAAGATGAACTGACCCTCCTTGGGGTCATCCGCCAATTCTGTGGTAGCTCGGTGCAAATCATCGTGGCCGTCTTTACCCTACCGCTGGTGGCTCTATTGGGCCGTGGTAATCAACGTCACGGCTTTCTCCTCACCATCGCCGTCTTCGGCCTGATTTCTCTGGTGCTGATCTGGAATACCTTCTTTCATGTTCACGAACGATTTACCAATCCGGAACAAGCCCACCAGTCCTGGCACGCCGTTGGCACCATGCTCAAGCGGAATCAACCGTGGTTAGTGATCTCCGTCGTCATCCTCCTGTATTGGCTGACGACCGCTATTAAGAATCAGACCACCATCTATTATTTCAAATACATTCAGCATAGCGAAGCCCTAGTTCCCTGGGCCAACAGCTTCACCTTTGCCGCCCTCATTGGTGTCTTACTCATCGTACATGCCGCTAGTCACTGGGGGAAGAAACGCACGATGCTCGGGGGGATTGCGATTGCCATCGGCGGACAACTGGTCCTAAGCCTCGGCGTGATGGGGCATCACCTGCCCATCTTGTTCACCGGAATCTTTATCAACTCCGTCGGTAATGGGATCATCATCGGACTAGTCTCAATCATGATTGCCGACACGATCCGCTATGGGATGGCCATGGGCATTCAGGCAGAGGGCATCCTCGCGTCGACCGATGATTTTGGCGTTAACGTGGGGCTCGGGCTCGGTGGCCTGATCACGGCCGGGCTGTTCCATCTCTCTGGTTACTCCGCCAATCATGCACAAAACTTAGCGACCCAACATATGATTACCTTGAATTACGCTTGGTTGCCACTGATCCTCTATGTGATCATGTTCCTGGTGCTTTTGCTCTACAACGAACGCCAGTTACAAGCAGCCATCTCAGATTAAAAGCAGCAGGCCAGTTCGACCACTAAGTAAGGTCGAACTGGCCTGTTAGATAAAAATCAGGTGCCACCGACAACGGTGGCACCTGATTTGCTTTAGTGATTCGTGATCTGCCGATGCTTAATGGGTACTCCGGTTGGAGTTTCGGCGCTTATCATGCAGGCTGTCAAACCCGACGAACCCGGCTTCGATGGCCCGTTCATTGGCTTGATTCAAGACCTTAATAAACCGTTCGCCTTCTTCTTTCCCACCGAAAAAGGTTAACCACCGGTGGAAACGTTCGTCAGTCGCTTGCGACAGGTTCCGTTGAACCCGGCTACCGGCAGCGGTTAAGGTAATGTACTTCACCCGCCGGTCCTTAGGATCGACCTTTTGCATCACATAATTTTCCTTTAGCAAGACGTTAACTTGCCGAGCAATGGCACTCTTAGAGACACCCTCTAACTTTGCGAGTTCAACTAAAGTCTGGCCATTTTTGCTGTGAGCAACATTATCCATGACCATGAACGCCTCAAAAGTTAAATTGTACTTTTGCGTAGGGATGGAAACGAAATCTCCAATATACTTGAAGATATGCATGTATAGATCGTCAAACTGTTGTTTTAATTCTGCTTCAGTTACCGTGTCATTTGTCTCTGTCATTATATGTCCATTACTCCTTCTGTCCAGCATAAAAAAACGATTACACCGGCCCAAATTATCACAACTCCGGGATAAAATTTATTTAGATAATCTGACCCAAGTTACCGACAGAATTGCAAAGTGCATAACGACACAGATAGTTTATCTGCAAACAACCTAATCCCATGATATGAAAGTCCTATTTCCATTATAGAACATGTGTTCTATAATGGAAATAATCTTTCGTTTAGGATGTGATGTTCACTATGCAACGAGCCCGTCAGCAAATCAGGCGTCTACTCCAAACTGCGTATCAAAATAACCAACTGACAACTCTGACATTCAACAATGTTAGTTGTACAGGGACTGTCGATTTAGTGTCGACGAATTCCGTTGTGCTCGGCCTAGCTGCCGGTCAATTTCGTGAAATTCCCCTCACGCAAATTACCCAGGTTAAACTGCACCAATTTCAATCTTGGTGGCATCTGTACGACCGGTCGTCATCTTGACTCTCTATAGTATCGCCTCTCTCCAACAAAAAATAAACCCTTTTTTGCTAAATTGTTGGCAATTTCTTTACAATTTGAAGAAAACGCTCTCTTTTGTGAATCTACGATGTTTGTACCTAATCAACAATTAGACACAAACCTTTTAAGTTAGTCCTAGTCTAGTTAAAGTATAAACCCATTTGGGCTAAAAGTTTGACCACACTTTTGCTAAACTGGTAACAATCAGAAAATTACACAGAATACTTAATTGATTGGGTAAAATCTGTTATCCTCAAAACGACCGATCCAATAATAATTCTGGATGGATCATTTCTGCTTAACTGAGATAGCGAGTGTCATCTGACGATTTTGCCATCTTTGGTCTAACCACGGTTTCACCCAACCCGGCCAACCTGTGGGAGTTCACTGCACTAACGGCCACCTATAGTTGTCGTTCCCGCCGTATCAGAATTTGTATCGTCAATTAGACGAACAAACCCGTGATTCTTCACCTTGAACTCCCAGTACAACATTCTCTCAGGCCTGACATTCCGCGTCAATTTTCAAAAAAGCCCAAGAAACTCTGCGGCTTTTATCTTCTGACCGACCACTTATGCTAGACTAAAAAAAGCAGAATAATTAGTGATGGGGAGAATGTGGATTTATGAGAATCGCACGGAATTTTTTGGGATGGGTCATTCCCATCTTAATTGCTTTGGTCCTGGTCTTGCTGGTCCGAACGTATCTATTTGAAATTGTCAAAGTATCTGGGGGATCAATGGAACCCAACCTGGCCGATAAGGAACGAATGGTCGTGGTTAAACCGCTCAAGATAAGGCGACTCAGCGTTATTGTCTTCGATGCCTATGGCGAAGATCCCAATGCTCAACCGGGAACCAACTACGTCAAGCGGGTCATTGGCTTGCCGGGCGATCAGATCGCCAGTCGTAATGGCAACCTCTACGTCAATGGTCGCAAGCTTAATCAATCTTTCATCGATCAGTCCGAACGCGCCGGTGGAACGGGTAACTGGACACTAGCCAGCCTCGCCCAGCAGCATCACTGGTCAACAACGACCAGTGTGGTTCCCGCTAACCACTACTTTGTGCTCGGTGACCACCGTAGCATTTCAGAAGATGGTCGCGCTTGGGGCTACGTCAATGCTGATAAGGTCATGGGCATCGTGAAGGTTCCCTTCTGGCAGGGAACGGCGACTCATCGTGATAACATTAACCGTCTCGCAAATCACAAGGGCCAGGTACAAGCTTCTTTTAATTGGCAAGGCGCTGCTTCATAAAGTCACCCACAAGGATCGGTCGATTGGTGCCGATCCTTTTTTGTTATACCAATTTGTGAAAGCGCTCACATTTTGGCCGATTTACGTTATACTAATCCTATACACATCCAGACAGGTTCACTTTCGAAGGGAGCTAATCACATGAAGATTTTCAAACGCATTCTGTTAGTTACTATGGCACTTTGTTTAGGTGGATTCATTGGCAATGTTTTTAGTAGTCACTTCGTTAGCCCTGCCTCGGCCGATGATGTCAGTGATGATGCTGAGATTACTATTAGGATCAAATCACATGAATCCACGATGACTTGGTTCGCCGCAGACTTCATTTGCCCGGTGACGGATTCCACCACCAATCGTAAACTCCTCGCGGCAACCGAAAACACACTGAGTGCCGAAGTATTTGACGGCAAGTCATTGTCAATCATCGATGTTGCGGTTGCACTGTCCAACCTCAATAATAATTTGTGGACCGTCGACCAAGCGACCGAATTCGTCGGTTCAACCATAACGACAGACGAATGGTCAGAGTTCATCGATACATTAAAATCAGATAACCTTCCCTTAAAACAATCATTCGATCAAGAAAACTTCAACAACTTCTTAAATAAAAAAACCGTCGACACTTATGAAAAAAAACAAGTTGATGCCGCTTCTGGAAAAACGGCTTATACTCTTCTGTGGTATTACCCGGAAAAAGCCAACGACACCAAAGCTAAGATCACTTATAAAATGGCGGACGGTTCCGCCGTACCAGCAGATAAGGTTCCGGAAAATCCGCGAATCGTTACCGGCGTTAGCGGTGACACCTACACCGATACTAACCATTACCTAATTCCCAAGATTGACGGTTACGAAGCCAATGCCAACGAATTCACCTTTGACAATCACGGTAAGCTAGATGCCGACGGCGACCAAGATATCACGATCACCTACGCCAAGCCATCACCCGTCAACCACTCGACTGGCGCCAGTGAACCCGACGTTGTGACATCTGATCCCTTTAAGGTTTACGGCAAGCGTGGCCTGTACCGCTACCAGAACCCCGATTTCAATAAATCTGAACGACTACAGGGCTATGCCAAAAAGTCCAAGACCTATGCGCCGATCTTTACGGTAGTTAAAACCGTTAAAAACAAGGCCGGCTTGGCCCGTTACCAACTCAGTGATGGCAGCTACATCACCGCCAACCCCGACTACGTGGCCAAACTCTATTGGCAAGGCACCCACTATCAAACCCTTTACGTGACTAATCCCCGTGGCGTCAACGCCCATCAAACCACGACCTTTACTGATAAGTTAGGTCATTACAAACAGGGATCGGCGGTCACCGTCATCAAGCGTGTACGAAAAGGCCAAATGACCCGTTACCAACTTGCCGATGGCACCTACATCACCGGCAATAAGCAATGGGTCTCACCGAACCGACCACGATTGGTCACCCGCGTCAAGGCCAAGACGAAAGTGACTGTTTACCGGAACACCGACCTCAAACGAATTCACACCCACTACGCTAAGAACCACCTCATTGCGGTCAAGGGCTGGGACGACACCAACGGCGACCGTTCAGCTAAGCCCGGTCAAAAACTTTATCGCGTTAGCGGCGGCTATATACTAGCCAACACACGGGATCTCAAGGTCATTAAATAACCATGGAAATGAGAAAAGAAGCTAACACCGATTGGGGTTAGCTTCTTTTCTGTCATTTATAGATACTGTGCCGTGACCGAACGCGTAACGGCCTTCAGGCCGCCGGCGGGCCCTTCGTAGAGCACTTCGCCCCCCTTAGTGCCACCATCCGGACCGATATCAATCAACCAATCGGCTTGCCGCATGACATCCAGATTATGTTCAATCACGATCACCGTGTTCCCGCGGTCCACCAGTCGATTAATAATGCCAATAATTGTTTCGATATCGGCTGCGTGAAGTCCCGTCGTGGGTTCATCTAAGATGTACAGGTTGCCGCGTTGATTAAGTTCCTTGGCAACCTTCAAGCGCTGGCTTTCGCCACCCGATAAGGTTGTGAGGGGTTGTCCCAATGCCAAATATTCGAGACCAACGTTTAACACATGTTGCAGCTTCGTGGCGACCTTGGTTTCGGCAAAAAAGGCCACCGCTTCCTCCACCGTCATCGCCATAATTTCTTCGATATTACGGCTGTCAAAGGTATAGTTCAGCACGGCCGGATCAAAGCGGCCCCCTTGACAGAGGGAACATTCGACCGTTGTGTTCTCCATAAAGGAGAGATTTAACTCAACTTCGCCCTTACCCCCACACTGCGGGCAGGCTCCCTTCGAATTGTAGCTAAACAGGCTGTCGCTGACCGCATTCTCCTCGGCCAACAACTTACGAATGTCGTTCATGACCCCCACATAGGTCGCCGGGTTAGATCGACTATTGGCATGCAACGGTCGCTGACTAATTCGGATAGCTTCTGGATGTTCTTGCGCAAAGACCTGTTCAACCAGCGTGCTCTTCCCGGAACCGGCCACCCCGGTTACCACGGTAAAGAGGCCCTCAGGCACCCGGAGGACTGCCTCCTTCAGGTTGTGTCGCCGACTCGGCTGACTGGTTAGGAAAGTCTTCGGCTTCCGTGGCAGGTCCTTTAGCGGTAAGTGACGGGTCAGGTACTGGCCCGTCAAGGTATCAGACTGCAACAACTCCTGATAACTCCCAGTGAAGGTGATCTCACCCCCATGGGTACCAGCCTTAGGCCCCACGTCTACGATGAAGTCGGCTACCTTAATTACATCGGGATCATGCTCAACCACCAACACCGTATTGCCGTTATCACGCAGCTTTAACAACAGATCATTTAACCGATGGACATCGCGGGGGTGCAAGCCCGTGCTGGGTTCGTCCAAGATATAGAGGAGATTCGTCAAACTATTGGCCAGATACTTAACTGTCTTAACTCGTTGTGACTCCCCACCGGACAGTGTGGTGGTCTCCCGCGTTAAACTTAGGTAATCCAAGCCAACATCGATCAGACTTTGCACCCGTTCCTGAATCCCCTGGACGACACTCTGCATCTCATCGGCTTGAAAGTCCTTTAGGACCCGCGCCAGCTGATCCAATTGCATAGCCGTCAAATCATAAATATTGTAATCATTGATCTTGGCCGCTAGCACCTCTGGTCGATAACGTTTCCCTTCGCAGGTTGGACAAGGGACTTGATCAGCGAACTTCTCGATTTTTTTGCGAGCACTATCGCTAATGGCCTTACCGGTCTTCACGTTCTGGCGGTAGAAAAGCCGTTCGATCCCCTCGAAAGTCCCTTTAATCTGTGAACCTCGATACTCTACGGTGACCGGCTGTTCGCCGTTCATCAATTCCGAAAAGGTCGTCGAATCATAGTCTTTTAGCGGCAAATGCTCATCAAACATCCCCGTGGCGATGATGGATTGGTAATAGTAGCTATTGTTGCCGTAACCCGGTAACTGAATCGCCCCATCGGCAAGGGACAACGACTGGTCCAAGGCCACGGCTTGCTTTAACACGTAGGTTTTGCCGATCCCCTCACAATCAGGACACATCCCCGCCGGATCGTTGAACGAAAAGGCGTTACTAGCCTGACCATAGTGCGGCGTGCCAAATCGGGAAAAGAGGATCCGCAGCAAGGGATTAATATCACTAATGGTTCCCAGGGTTGAGCGCGCATTACCGCCCAACGGCTTTTGATCAATCACGATCGCCGTGGACAGGTGCCGTACGGCATCAACATCCGGTCGCTGGTAATGTGGTAGGTACAAGCGCGTAAAGCTGTCATAGGTACTATTCAGCTGCCGTCCCGCTTCCTGGGCAATGGTATCAAACACAATCGAAGACTTGCCGGAACCCGAGACCCCGGTGAACACGGTCAGCTTATTCTTCGGAATTCGCAGACTGACATTCTTTAAATTATTCTGACGGTCATTCACAATTTCTATGTACTCAGAATCTGTCATCTTGAACCTCCCAATTGACTTGGCAATTAAACATCGGATTCATAGTTTAGCATACCCACTATCTAAACCGAAGCAAAGCGACTATCTAATTTTCCGGTCATTGAAACGACCAAACAAAAACCACCCGTAAAGATCTATTGGACCTGTACGAGTGGCACTTAACGCTATCTAATTAACCTAAACTAATCGTTGTCCACGATGACTTGACCCAGTTCACGACTGGCCATCACGTATTCGTGGGCTGCCTGAATCTGGTCGAGCTTGAAGACCTTAGCAATGGGAATTTCCAAATGGTGATCATTGATTAACCGGAACATCTCATCCACTAGGTCTTGCTTAACCTCGGTCGAATCGAAGCAGGTTAGGAATTTACCGGCTAAACTAAATGGTGAAAACTCCTTGGCTACCCATTCACCGGCCAGCAGGCCAATCACACAGACTACCCCATCTTGATTGAGGTGGGCGATGGAATCAGCCATGGAAACCGTGCCCACCATATCGATGATACCGTCATAGCTTGCCTCAGTATCCAGTTGATTGTCCACGTCCAGCACCGCCGAATCGGCCCCATTTGCCGCAATTTCAGGCAACATAGTTTCTCGGCGGCTCGTTGCGGCCACCGTAAGCCCCATGGCTTTGGCTAATTTAACGGCCGCCAAACCAACCGCCGTAGTGCCGCCCCGAACCAACAGCGTTTGACCCGCGTGCAATCCCAATGACTTAATGGCCCCAATGGCCGTGTAGAAGTTCTCGGGATATTCGGCTAGGGTGATCCAGTCACCATCATAGTCGACCGGGTACAAATGGTCGTCATCAACCAGGGCATACTCCTGATAGCTGCCATCAACCTCACGACCGAAGCCTCCCATCATGGTCATAACCTTTTGACCGACCGTGAGCTTGCTATCCGCAGCGGCCTCGGCCACTTCACCAACAGCCTCGACGCCAATCACCCGGGGGAATTTCACCGATGGTGATCCCCCAGCCCGCGTCAAGACCTCATAACGGTGAACGCCAAACGCATGGATTCGTATAACCGATTGGTGTTCGGTTGCCTTAGGCATTGGCCGATCCACCAGCTTCATCACCTCAACGTTGCCAGGTTCATTAATCACAATTGCTCGCATGCTTATCTACTCCATTCCTTAGTCAGTTGCTTCTTTAATGATTTCAGTATAGAGTGTACCGTAACGTTACAGTCAAGTTCTTTAGTCAGGAGATGCCCTATGCTTACGATTCAGAAATTTGCCGAACTTGCCGGCACGACCCGCCGTACCCTGATCTTTTATGATCAAAAGGATCTGTTCAAGCCCAAGCGCGTTGCCGACAATGGCTACCGATATTATGATTACGACCAGTTATATCGCGCCACGTTTATTCTGGAGCTACGCCGACTTGGTCTCTCCATTTCGGAAATCAAGGCGTTGAATGACTCCCGGGATCAGTCGGCACTCAACGATCGGCTGACCAGCATTCTGAGTCAAATCAACCAACGGATCGACAACCTAAACTTATTGCGGTCGACCCTAGATGCCCGCTTCAACCAACCCACGTCCAGTGAATCCGTGGTGAAAAACCATCCGTTCATCACCACCGGAGCGGCACAGCTATTCTGCCAGTCAAAGCAGTCGGTTGCCTGTACCGAGGAAGAAATCGCCGAAATCTATGCGGACTTTTACCAACGATTAGGTAAGCTCAAACTGATGAATAAAAAGGATTCCGGTTTTCTTACGCAACTCCCTAAGAGTGACGCCAACTTGTATCCCACCGCGTCATTTTGCATCCTGAAGGCCATCACGGCCGACACCGATACGGGGAATCTACCACGACTATCCAAACCAGCTGGGAAATTTGTCGCCATCAATACCACTAACGACACCAAAAACATCTGCATCGGTTTACAGATCCTGGCCGAATACATCACCAATCACCACCTGAAGATCAATCAAGAACTGTGGCAAATGAACCGCGACGAGGCTTTCACCAGCAAGGGGGCTTCCAATCTGGTTTGTCTGCAATACCAAATCCAACCGTAACCACCCAGGCCATCGCAACGCGATGGCCTTTTTGGATCAAAAAGAACCAGACAAACCATCTGGTTCTTCAAACATCGGTTAACTAAACATCTTCTTGGTTGCCCGCGCCAACGTCTTCGGGTCCTTATCGTAGCGTGGCGTCTTGACTAACTTGTCCATCGAAACCCCGGCAAAGTGGTAGGCCGCGATTTCACCGGAACGGGTAGCGCTTTGTTCCGTGAAGATCATCTGGTAAGGTTGGTCAACGAATTCACCCGTGAAGGCTAAATTGGTCGAGTGGTCCGGAATGACCTTTGGCCGATCAGACTTCGCCCGATTGTTAAACAACGCCGAAGCGTAAGGCATGTAGACTGGTACGTTATTCACAATACTATCTAAGATTTCAGCCTCATGATGCTTAATGTTGTCGGGCCCAGGGTCAACCTTGGATAATTGCCCAATTAATTCTTGCGCCATTTCCTTCCCGGTCATCTTGATGTATTGCTTGTGGACGAATTCCCCCGTCCGCCGTGGATACAGGAAGTATCCCCAAATAACCGACTCATTCGGTTGTTGCGTCGTAAAGTGTGGTTGATGATGTACCACGATTGACGTGTTAACGTCCTTTTGGCCTAATGGCGTGATTGGCGTCGTGGACAAGAAGGAGTTCAACGCGTTCCCAGGAACTTGGGTGGTGATCCGCGTGATTTCGTTCAGCAACAGGTGGTTCTTCGTGGTCAACGTGTAGCTGACCCATTCGGAATTCTTCCGGTCATTAAAGAATTTATCAGGGGTTCCTAGGTTGTAGAACCGCTCCGTGGCCTTCTTCCAAAGGGCAGCACTGATCCCGTATTCCATGTTTTCACGGGCTGGCGTGTCGTAGTCCCCCATCGTAGCGGAATCGGTAATCGATCCATTCGTGAAGAAAACCGCCGTGTCATCGTCGATGGTAACATCGTCTTCAGCATCGGTCGCGACATTCTTGACGTGAATACCAGTGACGGTAATTTCGTCTTGCAAGGAGCTGTCGGCGAAGTCCCAGTCGGTCACGATCCGATTGTCTAAGAAGGTCACCCCTTCGTCCTTTAAATAATTAATCAACGGTAACATGAGGCTTTCAAATTGGTTGTAACGGGTTCGGTTGACCCCAACCAGATGTTCAATTTGCGTAAATTCATAAATCATTTGGTGCATGTAACGCCGCAATTCTTGGGCCGAACTTTGAATCCGAAAGGCAAAAGTTGTCTCCCACATGAACCAAAATTTGGTTTGGAAAATATGCGGTGAGTCCTTAAAGTATTCGGCAATCGAGACATTGTCTAACTTGGTTTCTTCACTGTCGGGCATCAAGACCAACTTGGAAAGTAAGACCCGGTCCTTATTATTCAGCCCCAGCTTGCCACCATCAATGATCCCCTTGCCCCCCTCTAAGAGACGGGCCTTGTCAAAGGTCCGGTGGTGAGCATCGAAGTCTCGGGTGTCTTCAGCGGCTGTCATACCGTCTTCTGTCGCCGATGGGACACGATCGAGTAGGTCCATCAGATCCACATAGGTCCGATAATTCAGCATCCGGCCACCACGGGCCACATAGCCCGTTTGGTTACTGAGCGGATGACGCTTATTCCAGTATTCATCGGTAAATTGACTGGTAGAGCCCCCATCATTGGCACCATGCATATCGACACCATAGAAAGTAATGTGGTCACCTTGCCAGTGACCTTCTTGAATCAGATAAACCGCTGCCGCCATGTTGGACAGGCCGGCACCGATCATTACCGCTTTGGTCTTAACCATCAACAACACCTCCATGAGATTGTCTCAGCTCGTTACGCCCCCATTATGCTTGCTTTGTCATGCATTGTAAAGCGGTTTCGCCCGGGAAAAGGAACCTTTCTCGCGTTTTAATATTTGGCCTGCGCTAACTCGGATAAACGTTGATTTGACAGTGATCTGTCGGCATTATTTTCTAAGTAGTCCCTCAACTTATCAACCTCAATTCGACTAATCGGTAACGCTCGTCAACACCGTGTTTTCCCCCAACTCCTGAACAGTCTTTTAAAATCCAACCG
>NZ_BCWD01000010.1 GCF_001592085.1 Levilactobacillus senmaizukei DSM 21775 = NBRC 103853 | reverse complement strand
ACCAACCGCTATCGCAGTTAGCCTAATTATCATATCATATTACTGATATAACGTCAACCAGAAGTTTGATTTAACAACGTTTCTAGCTGTTTGTCATCGCTAAGCGACAGCTTTATAAGAATATCATATTACCATCGGCTTTGTCAACAACCATTTTCATTTAAGTAATTGGTCTAGTCAACGAATCGCCGTGACAACGTATATAACTATACCAACCCAGCTCTCATGCGTCAACTAAAAGATGAAAATAATCGAATCTTTTTTCAAAGGCATATCTTATAGTTGTAAGCACGGATTATAGTTACCTGACGGCCGTGTGTTTCCTAATTTTTAGGCTTCCTGCGTTCGCTTTTTTTCGATAAAGAAAAAGTGCGGTCGACCAAGAACGTCGCCCACACTCATCAAACAAGCTCTATTTAGTTACCCGAACTAGGAAGTAACGCTTCTTCCCACGCCGTACAATGACAAATTTTCCATCAAAAGCACTCGTAGGGTCAATATCTACATCTGTAGCCGTAACCTTTTCTCCATTAATCCGAATGGCACCATTGGTCAAATCTTCTCGAGCTTGACGACGAGAGGACTCAATCTTAGTATCGTCAACCAGCCATTCAACAATATTCTTCCGATCCGCATTGACCGTCACAGCAGGCATCTTCTTAAAGCCCTGTTCAATTTCACTAGCAGTTAAATCAGCGACATCCCCGGAGAACAAGGCCTTCGTAATGTGTTGAGCTTCAACCACGGCTTCTTTCCCGTGAACAAATTCGGTGACTTCTTCTGCCAAGCGAATCTGGGCTTCACGCTTTTCGGGGTGATCAGCCACCGTGGCTTCCAAGCGTTTGATCTCATCCTCATCAAGGAAGGTAAAGTACTTCAAGAACTTGATCACATCGCGGTCATCTGTGTTAATCCAAAATTGATAGAACTCGTACGGTGAGGTCTTTTCTGGATCGAGCCAAATATTGCCGCCTTCGGACTTACCAAACTTCGTTCCATCAGCCTTCAACAACAATGGGATGGTCAACCCGTAAGCCCGAGCATCCGCACCGTGTTGCTTGTGGATCAAGTCAATTCCAGCCGTAATGTTGCCCCATTGGTCGGCTCCACCAATTTGCAATTGAACATCTTCCGCTTCAAAGAGGTGTAAGAAGTCAATTGATTGCAAGATCTGGTAAGTGAATTCCGTGTATGAAATCCCCACTTCCAACCGCGATGCCACAACTTCCTTGTTCAACATGTTGTTTACGTTAAACAACTTCCCGTAATCCCGCAAAAAGTCTAATAAGGAAACCTTAGAAAGCCAATCGTAGTTGTTCACAATCTTGAAAGACCCGTCTTGTCCAAACAGATGCTCCATCTGCTTCGTCAAGCAATCTTGATTATGACGCACTTGGTCCATCGTCTGAAGCACCCGTTCAGCCTTCTTGCCAGAAGGGTCACCAATTGACCCGGTTGCCCCACCAATCACAATGTATGGTCGATGGCCAGCCAATTGGAATCGTTTCAGAATCATAAAGGGAATCAAGTGTCCAATATGCATGGAGTCCCCAGTAGGGTCAATCCCAGCGTATAACCCCACTGCCTTTTCATTAACTAACTTGCCCAGACCATCTTCATCGGTCTGCTGATTAACGGCGCCACGCCATTTTAACTCATCAATAATAGACATATACATTTCCTCCTAGAGTTTAAGCTCAACAATAAAAAAGTCCCTAATGGCCAATGCCATCAGGGACGAATTAAAATCCGCGTTACCACCCAAGTTGTTGTCAATTGACAACCGCTCGTCATCTTTAACGGAATGACCCGCCGAATTAACGGCCGCTCCCCAGCGTAATTCATCAAGACGGATAGCCTAACTTCCAGCACCGTTAGGTCTCTTTACCAGAGCCGCCTTCACTACTCAACTGGTTCTTCGCTTATGAAACTGATGATACCGGGAGTCTCGTAAAAAGTCAATACACCGCGTTAAAACAGGCCGCGAATACTTTCCCAGACAATCTGACAGTTCAAAATGGTCAGAACCACCGTACACGTCCAAGCCGCAATCGTTACCCAAGGCTTATTGACCCATCGTTCGCCCATAATCTTCTTCGATGATGTAAAGACGGTTAGCGGAATCATCGAGAATGGCAAGGCAATTGACAGAAAGACTTGCGAATTCACCAACAAGTTATCTAGCGCCGTTTCATCCCCACCGAACCAGATGGTCACAATGATCACGGGGGCCACGGCAATTAGCCGCGTCAATAACCGGCGAACCCACAAGGGCACCTTCAGGTTAATAAAACCTTCCATG
Source organism: Levilactobacillus senmaizukei DSM 21775 = NBRC 103853 (assembly GCF_001592085.1). Lineage (GTDB taxonomy): Bacteria > Bacillota > Bacilli > Lactobacillales > Lactobacillaceae > Levilactobacillus > Levilactobacillus senmaizukei. The sequence goes on along the minus strand of NZ_BCWD01000010.1, from coordinate 76,507 downwards.
GTAATTTGTCCCGTCAAGGTTCCCGTAATCGTTGAATTTTGACCGGAAGCCAACAGGGCAACGGCAAACAAGGTTGATAACAACGGTGAAGCCACGGCACCAGCCAGCTTATTATCTTGAAGCGCTGCGTATAAGTTCCCAAAGGTCCCCAGTTGATCGGCCCCCTTGCCAAAGAACATTGCAGCCCCCAAGAGTAAGAGTAAGCAGTTAATCACGAACGCACCGAACAGTTGAATGTTAGAGTCCCACGTGGTGAACTTCACGGCCCGAGCCATTTCGCTCGGATCCTCACGATTGAATTTTCGCGTTTGTGAGATTGATGAGTGCAGGTATAGGTTATGTGGCATCACCGTGGCCCCAACAATCCCCAAGGCCATCGTTAACTGACCGGAGTGCATAATTTCCGTCCGCGGAACAAAGTTTGCCACAGCGGCCCCCATATCGGGCTGTGCAATAATCACTTCATAGGCAAAGACAACCAAGATAACGGCAATCAGACAGATAACAATCGCCTCAATCTTCCGAAATCCTAATTTCGTTAACAATAATAGAAGTAATACATCAAAAACGGTCAAGGAAACGCCAATGATCAGTGGCACCCCAAATAGTAACTGGAGCGCAATGGCTCCCCCGATAACTTCCGCGATATCCGTGGCCATAATGGCTAATTCGGTCACAACCCAGAGCACCGCGCCAATCCGCTTCGTCGTATGTGCTCGAGTAGCTTGAGCCAAGTCCATCTGCGTCACAATTCCCAGTTTAGCCGCCATGTATTGTAATAACATCGCGATTAAACTCGAAATCAAGATCACAGACATTAGTAGATAGCCATACTTGGCTCCCCCACCGATGGACGTTACCCAGTTACCTGGATCCATGTACCCCACGGCAACCAGTGCCCCTGGCCCAGAAAAGGCCATCAGGTTCTTCCAGAATCCTTTTTCCTTCGGAATCGTGACCGTTCCATTGATTTCTTCCAATGACGGTCCGTTTGCGGAGCCCATCAAATCACGTGGCTTCGTTGAAACGTTGTCTGTCATAATTTCCACTCCTCTTCTTATCTAGGTATCCCACCATTATACCGATGGGTCGGCAATTGTAAAGCGTTTTTTAATGTCCCCTAACATTTAACCAGTCCGACCCCATAACCCATTTAGTCGCTAAATACCCCTTCAGGATGGTCTTCTTAACTTACCAGACATTAAAAAAATCATAGTCAACTTAATCAAATTAAAAAAGCTAGCCCGTAGGTTAGCTTTTTTTGGTCAAGATTTAAACTGAGGCGAGCCGTAGCTGACTGAGCGTACTAGCTAAAATATTCGGTAATTTCTCTGTAATCAATGTCAGTTTCCTGGCGCCAAGATCCGTCACTTCTAAGTAACGGCGCCGACGATCCTGTTCTGCGACCCGTTGCTGCAGGTAGCCCCGCTTGCACAGGTCCACAACCATATTAGACGTCCGGGTAGCCGAAAATCCTAGTTTCTGGGCTACTTGCGCGACGGTTAAGCGATCTGCGGCAACATATCCTAACATCTGACACTGCGGTAAATTCAGGTCCAACTCACCAAGTGGCTGATTGTAACACTGCGTTACCAGACTATAAATCTGAGTTAACTGCTGTAACTGGCCCGTTTCTATCAAAACCGGTCACTCCCCTCGTTAGCAGAATTGTATCCGGTTTCATTGTAGCACTTACCAGCCATGCTCGCTGGTAAAGATCCGCCTACCCCTGGTCAAACGGGCCCTGCGACCGATTGTGGAAATCGAGGGCAAAGAGCGACAATTCATGGTGTCGTAATGTTCGAATTAGCCGGTCCAGGTTGGACCCATAGCTTAATTCCTTAATCCAGTGGAAGGTTTCAATTCCCTGGCGCTTAGCAAAGTCCACCGCTAGGGGATCGGTCCCGTAGATCACCAAATAATTATCGCGGTGTTTGGGATCGACCAAGGTTTGCGAGGTCAACAGGCTCAGATGGACCACGCCACTCAGCAGTCGGTTGAAAATATCGGTTGTGACCCCAATCATTTCGTAAGTCACGAGGATTTCAACCTTGGCCGCAGTCAGAGTTAAGCCATTCGTGTATTTACTCAAATAACGTTGAACCAGTCGCAAATCATTTTGTCCAACCTGTTGCGGGTAGAGCCGCGCTAGGTTAGTGGCAATTGCCAGGGCTGCCGCCTTTGACGCCGCCGTAGGTTTATACAACGCCGTAATTTCTGGGCGAAGCAAGGGATCGACACGGTATAACAACATAAATTGACACAGTGAAAATAACCAGTTAGCAAACCAATCCCGCCCGGTCGCATAGTCGCTTAATGCCGCCAGTTCCGGCGCCATTCGGTAGTCTCCGCGGCGTTGCTTCAACCCTTGATAGAGTCGTTGCATGGCTTGCGGTTGCAAGGCCCGAACAAAATACGGTGAGCTCGTTAACAAGTAGTCTAGTGTTGCCAGTTCGGCCAGAGCCTCTTGCGGCGAATCCCCGAGCTCTCTTTGAAAGACACCGGCCAACTCACGCAGGTCGGTCAGATGACCTAACGGCAAGCGTAATTGTGGAAAACGATGGCCATGAAGCAAGCGGACCAAAGCAATCCCAATCAAGAGCTCCCGCCGCTGCTGTAAACTGGCCGAGTCCTGGTAAAATTTAGCCGAAGTATAGGTCTCTGCGATCGTATTCTTCAGACTAGAGAATTCCTTAGGCAAGGTTGGTAAATCTTCGACCGGCGTCAGAGTCGTGGTAAAGAAGGTAAAATAAATCAGCTGAATCAGTGACTCATCCCCCTTAATTCGTAGCGGACTCACCGTCAGTTGCAGGTTGTACTGCGCCAGCTGAGCCTTCATTGGCCGCAGTCGCCGATTAAAAGTTGACAGACTAATCTCATGTTCCTGGCAAAATTCGGCCGTCTGTGAATAGGATTCTTCCAAGGTGGCCATCACCACTTGATATGGCACACTCTGCACATACAACCAGTGACGGTAATCATCCAAGTTAACCGTCGTCCGCAGATGGTCCTTAGTAAGCACCGTTTGTGCATCCAAGACTAGCAGATCCGTTCTTAAGTTTAGCAACACGTGGTAGGCCCGTGAATAGCTCACATCGGCCTCGGTCGCAAAGTCGGTCAGGTTGAAATCCCCCTGCTGATCGTCAATGAACGTTAGCAATTGGACCCGCAGTAGTTCCTTACTCGTCAACATTGCAAAGTCTATTTTCACTTGAATCCTCCCCCTGAAAGGATAGCAAAGGGCCTCTAAGCCTGGCTCGCGCCAAAGACTTAGGGGCCCGGAGATTTCTCGTCGCTATCCGTCGTTAGTCAATACTGGTTACAGTGACGCCTTGCGCATCAAATTCTGCCAGAGTTTCTTTTAAAATAATTCGGGGATCATCGTAGCGAATTCCCGGCAGGAGGCTACTGATGTAATTCCCGGTCAACTGACCTTCACTTACTTCTGGAGAAACTCGAACATCTTGACCTTGGTCCGTTGACAACGTCACACTTTGTCCCGCTGTTAACCGGTCCACCAATGGTAAGATTGGCATCTCTTGCATCATTCCGATCACCCTCCTAATCTAACTTTCACCTATTATTCTACCACGCCCACTCGCGAAGAACCGTCCCCACGCCTGATAAAATTAGCGGTCATTATAAATAGAATTATTAAAGATTAGGTTTTCACCACATTTGAATCCAGGCGCCACCTGCCTTCCACAATCATGCTATCCTAGAAGTCTAGTTAGTTAACCTGGTTTACAACAATTTTTGGGGGAGAAAATTTAAATGATATGGTTTACTAATCTGAGTACGGCCTTCGTGGTCGGCTATCCCATTTTCGTTTCGATCATCTGGATTTCCGGCTGTCTCTTTTCAGCAATGCTCCGGCGACATCATCCCCGGCCACTGCTAGCAGCCCATCAGGAGCCTTTTGTGTCGATTCTGGTACCCGCCCACAACGAAACGGCCACTCTACGTGAAGCAGTCCAATCTTTAGCCGGCTTGGACTATCAACAATACGAAATCATTCTGATCGATGATTGTAGCGATGACCAAACTCTTAGACTCATGTATGATCTGCAGGCCGAATGGAAAACGACGCTGTCTATCAAGGTGGTCAGTTTACCGGTCAATCAAGGTAAAGCCAACGCCCTGAACCAAGGCCTAGTGGCGGCTCAGGGGGACTATCTGATTGCCATCGACGCCGATTCACTCTTAGCTCCGGACGCCGTCAACCAATTAATGGCAACCCTGATGGGCAACCCACAATACGGGGCGGTCACTGGCAAGCCGGTCGTCCGTAATCGATCAAACCTTTTGGGCCGCTTACAACTCTTGGAATACGTGGGCGTCATCGATCTCATCAAGCAGGCACAAGCCTATCTGACCGGGAATATTACCACCGTTTCCGGTGTGATTGTGGCCTTTCGGCGCACGGCCTTAACTTCCGTAGGCGGTTGGAATCCCGCGGTTATGACAGAAGACATCGACATTACGTGGCGGCTATATCGTCAGGGGTGGCGCGTCGCTTATGATCCCCGCGCCATTTGCTGGATCCTCGTTCCGGAACGGCTTCGCGGCCTGATTAAGCAACGCCAACGTTGGTCACGCGGGGGCCTTGAAGTCCTGGTGACCAATTGGCGGGGCTTCTATCAAAACCCGTGGGGCCAACGATTCCTGCTATTAGAAACGGTGATTAGTAATTTATGGGCACTGATGACGGCTATCAGTATCCTGACCTATGCCATCAAGCTGTTCTTTCTTCACGGCCTCGCGTTAGATGGCAACCTTCTAATCGTCCTATTAACGCTTAGTGGGATTCAGTTCGGTATCGGCTTCTGCTCGTCCCAGGCCACGGCCAGATTGGCCGGACCCGAACTCTTACTGGTTCCCGTCTACGTCCTGTATTACTGGATGGTTAACCTGGTCAGTTGCTTGGCCGCCATCGGCTCCTACGTCATCGACCCGCAACGACGGGGGACCTGGCGCAGTCCGGATCGGGGGGTCTAACATGCCAAGAAATTCATTTGATCCCATCGTTCGCCATCGGACCAGCCGACGAAGTCAAATTGTTCGGGGCATTATTCTGATCGTCCTATGGGCTTTCGTCATTGGCGTCGTCTTGGCCAACCTTTCATTTGTCCTTGGCTGGTACAGCGACCCGTTAGTCAGCCTCTACTTACTTCTCAATTTAAAAATTCACGCTAACGACCACCTGATGCTGTTGATTGGCTTATTACTAATCGTGGTTCCCAGCTACTGTGTTTGGCGATGGATTCATTTGACAAAGGAGCATCGTTTATGACCTCTCGTACCCGCCGCTGGCTACTCATTGGCCTAATCGTTACTTTGGTCTTCGGTCTGGGATGGACCTTCCAACGACAAGCCGTTCAGCAACAACAGGCCAAAGAAAGCTACGCCCTACCGGCTCGCTTCCAGCATGTAAAGAACGGGATCATGGTTTTCTGCTACCACCGAATCTTAGAGAATTCTTGGTCGACCCAGACGGCCCAACAACTTTCAAACAACTCACAACTACATGAATTTAACGTTCCCGCCGACCAATTCGAGGCACAAATGGCTTATTTGGTTAAACACCACGTCAAGGTTATCTCCGCGGCTACCATGACTAAAATGGTCCGTCAGAAGCAACCGATCAAGGGAAAATATGTGGTGCTAACCTTCGATGATATCGATCGCACCGTGATCGACCACGCCGTACCTGTCATGCGTAAATACCATCTGCCCTTCACGGCGTTCGTCATTACTGGAAACACCGGGATGTACCGGGAAGGCAGCCAAATGGCCAGTTGGTCACAAATCAAGGCGGTCCAATCACAATACTCGCAGATGACGCTCGGTTTACACACCCATGACCTCCACCACTTGAACGCACAATTACAACCAGTCTTCATGCAACCTCATGCCTTACCGAAGTTCAGACAAGACTATCGGCAATCCGTCCAAGAACTCTATCGGCACACCGGGATCCGAGCAGACTCCTTTGCCTTCCCATACGGTGGTGGTACCCGGGCGATCAATCAATTTTTGGCCCAACAATCACTCACATGGGTAGCGACCCTGGACTCCGGTATCGTCACCGATGACACGGATCTCAATGCAACTCCACGATTAATTATCAACCAAGAGAGTTGGCCATCCATGGGGCGTTGGCTCACAGACAACTAAATAAAGAGTCGCCATTACCTCTAAGATTCAAGCTGAATCCAGAAGTAACGGCGACTCTTTTTGATTCGTTCCTTAGTCTTTAACCGAGCGTGCTCCGACCATAGGCTGCAGCCAACGCATTGCGATCCCGTAAACCACGGCGGTTAATGCCATGGCGATAAAAGTAGCCCCGGTAGTCGTGGCAATCACGGTGATTTGTTTCAATCCCCAGTATGCTACGACCCCCAGTAACCAACTCACAACAGCAACCCAATTAACCCCCCGCGTGTACCAATAATCACCCTTAACCTTGGTAAACTCACTCAAATGATATTGCCGTTGGTGCAACCAGAAGTAGTCCACCAAGAAGATGGCGATTTCCGGCCCCAGAAACATACCAATCCCATCTAGGAAGGTTTCAAAGACATCCAGGAAGCTCGCCAGATAGACGGGAATAAAGGTCACTATTGTCGCCGCAATGGTCACAATCCACAGACTGACGTTTAAGGACAGTCGATGAGTCATGTTAGTTAACGCCGATCCCGCCGACATGAGGTTAACCGCATTGGCCGTGGTACTGGTCAACACAATCACCAACAGGGCGATAATTCCTAGACCCAACTTGGCCGCAATCGTACTAGGGTCCGAATTATTGGGGTCAAAATGGTTCAGTGAGACCGCAGTCCCAATAGTCGCAAAGAGACCAATGAACGCAAACCAGAACAGGCCGAAGTTTGCCCCAGCAAATGATGCCGTCGTGGCCGCCGACTTCTTCGCGGTGAAGCGACTAAAGTCCGACGCCGCCGTCACCCAAGCCAAATTAAAAGCCGCCAGGGTGTCGGCCGCTACGCCTGAAGACATCCGTAGATTTCTTGGGGGTTGCCATTGCCAAATTTGGTGAAAGGAAACCGTTCGAAAGACCACGATGGACTCCCACAAGACGAAGATAACCACTAAAATAATTCCAACCCGTTCAATGAGCCGAACCGACCGTTCTCCCACAGAAATGCTCAACAAGTGCAGGACACTCATGATCAGGATACCGACAATCAAACCAAAGGTACCACCCGGTTTACCATATAGCGGCCAACCGAATAGTTCGCCAAAGATATAGCTGATCGATGTTGCCGCGATGAACGTATTGACTGCTGCCCACCCGATAAACTGAACCAGATTAATCACCGAGGGAATAAAACTTCCGCGAAGGCCGAAGGAGGCCCGCGTCAGGGCCATTGCGGGGAGCCCCGTGCGATAACCCATGTAACTGGCTACCGCTAGTAACGCGTAGGAAATGATCCCCACAATGACCAGGGTTGTTGAGGCGGTTGCCAGGCCACAGGCCGCAATCACCCCTCCAATGTACCAAGTTCCGTTATTGGCATTTGCCCCAATCCAGGTCGCAAACATATCCCAGTTAGACATTCGTCGTTGTGCAGTTGGGATGGATTCAACCTTACCAAATTCCTTGGTCGCCGGGTGATGGTTTCCCGTTGCTTTGATGCTCTGAGCCATGCTTCTCATCCTTCTCTCAATGCGATCTGCTTACAGAACCTCACCGTTGAATTCGTTGCTAGGTAAGTCATTAAAATCATAGCTCGCCAGCGACTTAATCTCTTGGGTGTACCAGTGAACACTTTCTGAAATCATCAGGTTAACTCGCTCCGTCTTTTCCTGAATGGCAATAATTGGCTTGTGACTCATTGTGGCAACCCCTAACTCATAGGCTGTACCAGAATCGACATTGGCTGCTTCAAAGTCGAGTACCGTGACGATCAGACTGGCAGCCGCAATTTGGGTCATATCTCGTTCGTAGATCTCCTTGGCCCATGGCTTGGTGAACTGTTCATTAGCAGTCTCTTGATTCAACCGTGGAGAGTAAAAATCGACAACCGTCGGGTTGGCAGCCAAAGCGGCCTCAACTCGCTGGACACGGTCAACCTGTTCATCACTGAAGAATGGGCTTGCAATGTAAATTTGAGCCATAATTGAAAAACTCCTTTAATTTATAAGTATTTAACCCCTAGACCCGTAAAAAAACGGCCCCATCCCGTTCGGATGCAGGCCGCTAGATCCACCCACCGGATGGATTGGCTATCGAACCTTTATCAGCCTCACGGGACCAATTTGAAAGGGTTACTTTGAACTTATTCGGTATTATACGGGCTTCCCAATCCGCCGTCAATCCCGTCACACAGGGGACTGGGAGACGTTAATCGGTTAACTTACCCAGCTGTCGGCTTTTCAAAAAAATCCCATAAATTATGGTTTGTTTGTTTATGAATTAATTGCTAAACTGAGGCCAGCGCTAATTGACTCTCAAGAGAACCCGCGAAAGGAGCCCGACAAAATATGGCGAACGCCAAGGTTCTGCAAATGCCCTTCAGCAAGATTTACACCCTCTATCAGCAAAAGGTTACCAAGAAACAGCGCCCCATTGCTGAACTTGATACCATTCTGCTCTGGCTCACTGGCTATGATCAGGACCAGTTACAGCATCTGTTGACAACTGACCTCAGTCTGGCCGACTTCTTTAATCAAGCGCCAGCGTTCAATCCCAACGCTCATCTGATCACGGGAATGATTTGTGGCATCCGGGTGGAGACCATCAGCGACCCCCTCATGCAACCCGTTCGCTACCTCGATAAATTAGTCGACGAACTCGCCAAGGGTCGTCCACTCACCAAGATCCTTCGTCAGTAAGTCATTAGAAAAGGGGGTTGCCAACATAATTGTTGGCAACCCCCTTTTTCGTTCACGACCGTCGTTCCCCAACGAAGGTCGCACTCCCCTTGGTCCTGGTCGGCTTCCCCAAGTCGCCATAACCGATTCTCTAATCTACAATCCTACTCTCTAGCCGAATGTTGCCGCTGGTACTGATGCCATTTCTCACCTAGCTTAGGCCGCCATAACCAACCATACCCGAATAACACCGTTGAGATGAAGGTGATGGCAATGGTGATTGGCAGACCATTCCATGCCGCTAACCCAGTCAGGTAAGCTACAAAGACAATGTAAACGGGTACTCGGAGCTTGGGAAATAATAGGTATTCACCGTTATGCTCGAGTGATAAGCGTTGAAACAGCCACGCCCCCCAGACAATCAGACTAACGGTGGCCAAGAACATTAGCCCAAATCCCAAGATTAAAGTTTGCCCTTCGGATAAGTGCCAAAACCTATTGCTAACTAGTTTAAGATAAATTTGCAATATGCCAAACGAAGAAAGCGTAAACCCAACCACCGTGACCAGCAAGGACGCGGTCTGGCCAACGATTAAAGCAGCAAACCAAGTAATGGCGAAGAATAGCCATGATATCAACAGACCACCTAGCCAAGAGGTCAACACCCCTGCCCAGGCTAAATGAAAACCAATGCCACTGGGCAACATTACGGCGGCAACCCCATATTGAACGGCAATCCCAACAACGGTCGTCAACAGTAAGAAGCCCTGCACCACGAAGAATTTGGTCCAGTACACCCGACGGCGCGAGTAGCCACTGGTAAACAGGAACTGGTTGAAATTATCCTTCAGATCGCGATTCATCACCAGCAATCCAACCAACCAGTAAACAAAAATGAGAATGTTTGAATAGGCATTGAAGTAGTCGCCATTGTACATTTCCCAACGCCTAATCGAATCCCCAACCAGTTCAAGAACCTCGCTGGATTCCAAGTTGTTAACGGTCATCCCCGTCGTTACGGCGATTGACAACACCGTAAAGGCCAAGACAAACCACAGAGTGTTGCGCTGGCGACGCCAGACTAATTTAACTAAATTATTCATATTTTTGCGTCCCCCTACTTCATCATTTGATAGCCAGTGTCATGCGCTAGGTTCGCCCGGAAGAGGTCTTCCAAGGTTAACGGCAACTCTTCCAGCAAGACTGGATCTAACGCCCGTAACTGCTGATCAATTTCATCGGTATAATCGGTAATCACGACCACCAGCACTCGTCCGGAGACCCGAATCAGATGACTGTGTTTCTTCAAGACCGTTGGAATCTCGCGATCCTTCAGGACCAGTTGAAGCTTCTTAGCCCGTTCCCGAACTTCTTCCAAATTATAATCTTGCCGTAAACGATTTTCCTTCAAGAGCAGTACCCGATCACTCAGACCATCTAGCTCATTCAGGTCATGGGAGGAAATCAAGAATCCCTTCTTCTCCTCCGCAATCTCATCAATCACCATAGTGGCAATGTTCTCGCGCACAATGACATCCAACCCATCGAAGGGTTCATCTAAGATAATATAGGTCGCATTAGAAGTTAAGGCTAAGATCAAGTTGACCAACGCCCGCATTCCCTTTGACAGACGCCGATACTGGTCGTCTTCATTAAGCTCAAACTTGACGAGTAGCGCCGTGAACCGGTCACGGTCGAAGGCGGGGTAAACTAGGTCATACATATCTGGCAACTGACGCAGACGGTAATTATCCAGGAAGTTATATTGGGTATCGATGAAGAAGACCTGCCGTTGTTGCGCTGGTACATCCCACAGGTTCGTTCCATCGACCGTCACCGATCCAGCATCCGCCGCGTAATGATTCATCATGGTCCGAAACAAAGTGGTTTTTCCGGCACCGTTCCGGCCAACCAATCCAATAATTTCACCCGGCGTCCAATCAAAACTAATTTGATCGATAATCGTCCGTCCCTCGATTTGCTTTGCCAACTGTTTAACTTGTAATGTCACTTTTCTACCCCCTCATAGGCCGCTTTAATCCAACTCACTACATCTTCCATCGGGACACCCAGGTACCGAATTTCTGTGAGCAGCGTTAATAATTGCTTTTTGGTTGCCACTACCTGAGCACTATCACCCGGGGTGGTCGTGGTATCCGCCACGTAGGTTCCTCGTCCGTGAACGGTGTTAATCACGTGCTGTGATTCCAATTGCTTGTAGGCTTTGCTGACCGTGTTGGGATTCAGTTGCTCCTGACGAGCCATCTCTCTGACCGACGGCAGCTTGTCGCCTGGTCGTAAAATTCCTTGCACAATCTGCTGCTTAACGCGTAAGACCAGCTGTTCATAGTAAGCTAATCCCGACTCGTGGCTGACTTGCATGCCGCATCCCTCCTAGGTCTTTAGCTGTGTTCTGTGTGTACTATTATACCTAGTACACCCGAATTGACAACCCCTTTTACGAATTAAATTAGCTTATTTTTTGTGTAAGCGATCCCAAACGGGCGGTTGTCAAGTTATAAATTTATTGATAAGATCAACGACGGCGAATTCATTGCAGCATGAATTATTTAAGGGAGTGTTCTTTTATTTTAAAACAGCGAAAATGGAGAATTGGCTTAGCGGTTCTCCTCATCATCTTATTAATTGGCGGACTTGGGGCCTATCATGAACGCCACAATATTCGTCGACTAATGCTGGTCCATCAACGATATCAACGAACAGATATCCTTTCAACCAATCAGATTAAAGTGAACCTACGGGCCGGTGTCTCTACTAAGCACACCGCCAATACCAATCAACTTACCAAACAATACCGGGCGGATCTACAACGCCTGACCCCTGGAACTGACCAGGCCAAAGTTGTGGTCAACCCTTATCACACCAGCCCCCTTTCCGGACTCATTCTGGTTAAGACCAAACCGGCAGCACGGGTAACCGTGACCGTGCCCGGTGACACGGCGGCAACGACCATCACTCATCAAATCAAAGGCTATCGACGAACTCACAGTGTCGGCGTCCTTGGGCTCTACGCCGGTCGAACCAACCACGTTCGATTGACCTTTACTCAGAAAGATGGGCACCGCACAACCTCAACTTACAAGCTCACCACGGCACCGGCACCGAGGGCCATTGGCCACAATCGGCTCAAGACCAGTCATCCCCAACAGATGGCACTAGGTCAAGGACATTCCCGACTCACCTTTGCCGTTAGTAGTCAGGGACTCACTTATGGCCTCGACGCCCAGGGCCAGATTCGTTGGTATAGTACCGCCAAGATCTCTCATGTATTCAAGCGCCTCAGTAACCATCATTTGTTGGTGCTGACCAAGATCTCGCCTAAGTCCCCCAAATACAATGCCTTACGTGAGACCGATTACTACGGTCGGGTGTACCGCCAAGTTAACTTCAGCGGCCTATTTCCAACTAGGCAGGATCCCCACAAACTGGCTACCAATACCGTCATTCATCACGACGCCATCGAGCTCCCCAATCATCATTTGCTCCTAACGGTGGACGATGGTAGTAAAAAGTTTGTTGAAGACACCATGATCGAGCTGAACTTTCGGACGGGTAAGATTGTCAAAGTTATCGATCTCAAGCGCATTTTACCCAAGTCGGCTTATCAGAATTACCATGGGACAACGCGTCCGGATGGCAAGATCGATTGGTTCCATCAAAACTCCATGTATTATGATACCAAGCGCGACGAGCTCATCATCTCGGGGCGAAATCAGGATATGATTTTTGCCATTAACTACCGAACCACCAAGCTCAAATGGATCCTGGCCGCCCCAGAAAGATTACCGCAGTCGTATCGGCATTTTCTACTTAAACCAACGACCAAGCACTATCATTACAACGGCGGGCAACATGCCGTGAAGCTCATTCAAACAACCAGCCATAACGGCCATCAGGTCGCACTCGAATTTTACGATAACAACGTTCCTGTGACCCGGGGGAAGACCAGGCAGTCCAAACAGTGGTCCGCCGGAACGACCGTCACCATTGATCAGCTAAACCGCACAGTTACCAAGACTTGGCGTTTCGGTCAATCACTCGGCAAACGAAACTTCACGAACATTGTCGGCAGTAGCTACGCCGTTGGTAAGGGAAACACCTTGATCGGCTTTGGCTACGCCGATGCCGGTAAACGCAGCGAATTCATCGAGGTTAACCGGAAGTCCAACCGGGTCGTCTTCGATGTCGACCACACGAAGTTCGCCCACGGTGACTGGAGTTACCGTGCACAGCGAATGACCCTTTATCCGCAAAACAATTTTCAATTAACAACCATTAAGTAACTCAAAAAAGCGCCGGACGGCTTTCGCCGTCTGGCGTTTTTTGAGACTTCTAACGACGATTGTCGCTGGACGTACTGGCCGGGTTGCTAGTTCGTTTGCCATTAATTTCCGTTGGCGCATGCTTTAATTGTGAGATGTGTTGGGCTTGGGCTTGCTGCTGACCCAGCATGTAGCCCGTCCCGCCGCCACCGGCAAATAAAATAAGTCCGACAACTAGCAGTCCCAACCAACGTTTGGGTCCATGAACCGGTTGCACAGTTTTTCACCGCCCTTCACTCGAGAACTCCGATCACGTAACGCCTAGTATAACGAGGCATCCTTAACGCGGGCTAAATGCCAATAAAAAAGGACGGGATCACCGCCCATCCTAAGCTAAAGCTTTAATAATCATCATCGTTGCTCGTGAATGTATCATTTAATCGGGCATGGTCGTCACCATCGATGTAGACGGTATCCGACTTATCATACTTGGCATCGGTAATCGTAATGTCTACCGTGAGGTCATCATCATAGTCATCCGAGATCTGGGCGTGACCCATGTACTGGTTACCATCCTTGTTATCAATGGTTAAGTCCGTACATTTGGCATCCAAGTCAAACCGGTTTTGGACTAAATCCGTCACCTGATCCACAGCTGTTGTAGACAACGTGCGTTCGCGTGCTTGAACACTCGATTCACTAGCAGCCTTACTGCTACTCTTACGAGAAACTGAGGCTTCCTCGGCCCGCTGTTTGGCTTCCTGTTGCTTCTGAAAGACCACCGACATCGTAATCACAATCACGACGGCCAATCCAATGACGGCACCAATAATCACTAACCATTTGTGCTGATTTGATTCAGGCGTCTGGGGCGTAGGTGCCGGAGTGGTTGCGGATTCCGTACGACCGGCGTTATCCGTCGTATCGGTTGGTTGTTCGTCGACCTGTGCTTTGAATTGGTGCCCGCAGTTTCGGCAAAAGGCTGCGCCGGCTGGGACTGAAGCCCCACAATTGGGACAAAATTTTTCTGCCATGTTCTCTTTACCACCTTATGTATGGGATGCCGCGGTCCGCGAACATCTCGAGTTTTCCTGGTTTTCTTATGAATGGATCCCGATCTTCCACCCCTTAACGGCTGCAGAACAATCGTCATCACTTGCTATGGCCGGCCTCCAAACAGTCAGAAACCCGTCGCTATAAACGTTTAGATTCTTCATCAATTATCATAGTTGATTATTTGAACTTTGACAACCTACGTTTGTTAACCGATTCTATGCTAATAGGATTCTAGCCCACCAAAAAAGCACCGGCTGTCAGCAAGCGCTGAGCACAGTGCTTCATCAACTAATTAATTATTCGGCGTCGTACAACGCGGCCACCTGGTTCTGAACCTGATCGTGGTCCAAGAACTCATCATAAGTCGTATCGGCCCGGTCCACGATGCCTTTAGGCGTCACTTCAATAATCCGGTTAGCGATCGTCTGAATGAACTCGTGGTCATGCGAGGTAAACAAAATACTGCCCTTAAAGGAAACCAAGGCGTCGTTTAAGGCCGTAATGGATTCCAAGTCCAAGTGATTGGTTGGGTCGTCGAGTACCAGCACGTTAGCCTTACTCAACATCATCTTGGATAACATTGCCCGAACCTTTTCACCCCCGGACATCACGTCAACTTCGCGGTTCACATCGTCACCAGAGAAGAGCATCTTCCCCAGGAAGCCCCGCAGGAAGGTGTTATCACTTTCCTCTTTAGAGGCAAATTGCCGCAACCAGTCGAGAACGCTCAATTCATTATCGGCAAAGTAGTCGTTCACGTTACGTGGTAGGTAAGTCGTGCTGGTCGTTTGGCCCCAGGTAACGGTCCCACTGTCGGGTTCTAATTCACCAGCAATGATCTGCATCAAGGTGGTCGTCGTCACATCGTTACGACTGATAAACGCCGTTTTCTCGCCTGGACGGAGCGTGAAGCTGACATCATCCAGAATGGTGGAACCATCAATTGTCTTAGACACGTGTTCCAAACGAACCAGGTCGTTGCCTAATTCTCGTTCCGGTGTGAAGCTAATGTAGGGGTACTTCCGTGAGGATGGCTTGATATCATCTAGCGTGATCTTTTCCAACTGCTTCTTCCGTGAAGTGGCCTGCTTAGACTTGGAGGCGTTGGCACTGAACCGCGCCACAAACTCTTGCAGCTGCTTAATCTGATCGGCCTTCTTGGCGTTAGCATTGGCCTTCAACTGCGCAGCCAACTCGCTAGACTCCATCCAGAAGTCGTAGTTCCCGACAAACAACGTAATCTTGCCGAAATCCACGTCACACATGTTCGTGCAGACCTGGTTCAAGAAATGCCGGTCATGGGAAACAACGATCACAGTATTTTCATAATCCGCTAAAAAGTTCTCTAACCAACTGATAGATTGAACATCCAACCCGTTGGTCGGTTCATCCAACAGTAGCACGTCGGGATGACCAAACAGGGCTTGGCCCAAGAGAACCTTCACCTTTTGTGGCTCCGTTAATTCACTCATCAGAACGTTGTGTAACGATTCGTCGATTCCTAACGCCTGTAACATCTGGCTTGCCTCAGACTCGGCTTCCCAACCGCCCATTTCGCCAAACTCACTTTCCAATTCGGCGGCACGGATCCCATCGGCGTCGCTAAAGTCTGGTTTCATGTACAAGGCATTCTTTTCAGTCATGATGTCGTAGAGCTTCTGGTGACCACGGATCACCGTGTCCATGACGATTTCATCCTCAAAGGCAAAGTGATCTTGGTTCAGGCTAGACATCCGCTCGTTAGGACCCATAGATACCGTCCCCGTCGTTGGCTTGAGCTTGCCCTCAATAATCTTGAGGAACGTTGACTTACCAGCCCCATTGGCGCCGATGACCCCATAACAATTACCCGGGGTGAACTTTAAATTAACGTCGTCGTAGAGTTTCCGATCGGAGAACTGCATACTGACATTGTTGACGGTTAACATGAACGATACCTCCTGTTTTTTTGCGTAAAAAACCAACGTGTCTGACAAACGGCGACGTTGGCTTCAACTCATATTCGTTATGACATGTTGGCATAGTTTACCATAAATAACGGGGTTAAGCAATGATCACCACTAGCTCCAGGCCCGCTGTGCCGCGTACCGCTCACGATAAGTCTTGGGCGTCATTTGAAAACGTTGCTTGAACGTCACAAAAAAGTTTTTCTCCGTTCGAAACCCCGTCTTCATGGCAATATTTTGAATCGATTCGTCGGAGGTCATGAGCAGTTCGGCGGCCCGTTCCAAACGAATCTGCCCCAGATAAGCCTTCGGTGAGATTCCCATATAGTCTTTAAAATAACGTGAAAAATAAACACTGGAATAATTTAATTGGGTAGCTAAGTCCGCAATCGACACGGCCGATCCATAATTCTGTTGTAGCTCACCGACAGCTTGCCGCAATGGTTCCGGCAAAGGTAACTGGTCGGTCGTCACCTGACCATTCACGGTCAAATGCTTCAGAAGTTGCCCCACCAACTGGTATTCAGCGCCCAGACTGGCCAAGTAGTCCGCCCGGTCATCGGGATCGGTAACCGCATTAGTTGCCAACGTATCCACGTATTGTCCCAGTTCCCGATACTGGGGTAGGTTCAGGTCAAGATCCAATGGTCCCCAGATTGGCAACTGCTTGTCAGCCACGACGTTTCTCAGCCAAGCGGCTGGCAAAAGCAATGTGACTATCTGATCGGCTTCATCCAAAAAGGTCTCGTAGCTATGAACCACTTCTGAATTCACCACGTAAATATGCCGTTCCTGCATTTCATACGTCGAATGTCCAATATGGACCATCCCCGGATGACCACGATACGGATAAGCCAACTCAACCGCCTGGTGCCAATGCGGCAGTACCAGTTTGGGCCCACACGTCCCGTGCGCAATCACCCGTAGTGGTAACGCTAAGGTAAAATCTAATCGCTCGTGATATGGACGTGGCATCTATTATCCCTCCCAGTTTCGATGTCTATGTAAGCGGATACATCACGTTACACCCCAAATAGACCAATTTTTAAATCCTTGTAACCACAGCGTACCACATCCATCCTGAAGATGGTTAAATTTAGTAATCCAATTACTATATTACTGGATTACTCATTTACCATTTACTCGGTACAATGAACTTGCAACATCAAGTCAGGCCATCTTACTTGGGGGAGCGAGGTGGCATTGGCCGTTGCTCGCTGATTAGGAGCCGTAATCTTAGTCAGCGTTTCATTAACTATTATCGTGGCTTCCGGTCGGTTAGGGGAATCGACCGAAACAATACCCACTTTCAACTAACAATCGTTCTGCATTCGTCCAAGTCTTGGGGACTCTGGACGACTTACACACGACTAGCAGAATAGTCCATGGCCATTGGAGCCTTGGGGGAGCAAAAAGACGTCCGGGTAATTCCGAACGTCTTTTTGTTGGTTTGCGTTTAATGAACGCCGCCGGCGGTTAGAAGCTGCGTCCTATGGGGCCCGCCGGGAGCCACAGACCGGTCTCCCAGCTCGCCTTCAAACCAAAAGCGGCCAGACAGAACCCCTTGACCAAACTTTGAACCACACGGTTTTGGTGCGGTTCAAAGTTGCCCTGAAGACCGCTTTTCCGGCTTCAGGTCTGCCACATGGGGTGGCGTCTGGCCGCCTTTGGCGACCCAATATAAGATTAAAAATCATTCCACTCGCTGTGGTTTAGCTGCTTCAGGTTGTTTTAGCATGAAAGCCATTAGGTAAGAAATGACCAGGAAGACCGCAACCACTAGGTATGGGTAGTGGTTGTTCATGTCGAGAAGCATCCCCGACATGATTGGTCCAACAATGTTGCCGACACTCGTCAATGACATATTCAGTCCGTTAATGAGTCCTTGGTTAGATTCACTAGCCTTGGTCAACAGTGTGGTAATTGCCGGCCGTAGGAGATCGAACGCCGAAAAGATAATCAATGTGGCAATCATAACTTCTAATTTAGAATGGGCTTGCGTTATCCAGACAACAGCGACGGCACCTAAGAAGAAACATGCCCGAATCACTCGTCGTTCACCGAACCGGTTCACAAAGGTATCAAAGAGTGCCACTTGTAGGAATAATGAAATTAACCCATTTAAAGTTAAGACCATCGCAATGTTGCTTAAACTGAAGTGAAAGACCTCGTTAACATAAATACTGTAAATACTTTCAAAGCCTTGAAGGCCGAAGGAAGAAACCAAGATCATCGTGAAAAGGATAATAATCGGTACCGTCCAGAAGGCCCGACTCATTGGATGCGCCGTCGGTGTGATCGCTTCCGTCGTTTCCGTCACGGTATCGCGCGTCTCGTCATCGCTTGGTAACAGACTGGCTAAGACGATGGCACTAATTAAACCTAGCGCACCGGCAACCCAGAAGGGCGTCTTGTAACTAATCCCCGCCAAAATTCCACCAATACCCGGGCCTAAGATTAAACCACCGCTGAAGGCCGCGGAGAGCCACCCAATCACTCGAGCCCGTTGGTGCTTCGTCGTAATGTCAGACGCCAGCGCCATGGCCGTTGGGACCACCATTGCGGCGGAAAGCCCCCCGATTAACCGTGAAATGTTAAATACCCATAATTGGTTTGTAAGGGCAAATAAGACTTCTGAGACCATATATAGCACCAGTCCCGCAGTCAAAACCGGCTTCCGACCAATCTTGTCAGAGAGCCGGCCAACTAGGGGTGAGGCCACAAACTGAGCGAAAGCAAACAACGAGTTCATGATCCCCATATCCGTTGCGGTTAAATGAAGTTGATTCTTGATAAATGGCATCACTGGTATAACTAAACTAATTCCTAAGCAGACTAGAAATTCACTGAATATTAAGATAAAAATGGCCCGTTTCGTTTTTTTCGTCACGATGGCTCACCCCTTCTCATAAATTTTTTTGAACAATATTATGAGTGTACCAATATTCAGGTCAGAATGTCTAATCATATGCTTATCTATTAATGGGCAACATTGCTTATAACATCTCAGCCCAGCGAGCGTAGTCGTCGGCAAAAAAGCTATTGTGAGCGTAAACTAACGCTAAATCATGAACGACCGGAGTTAACGGGAGCTCCCGGAGCGTGCCGGTAGCCAATTCATCAGCCACTACCGACCGGTAAACAAAGCTGATGCCAACATTGCGCAACAATAGTTGTCGGATTGCCGCCGGATTGTTCACCGTAATAAGTTGTTTAAAGTCCGCTAGGTCAATGTTTGATGCCTGGGCTAAGCTCACCAGAATCTCGCGGCTACCGGAACCCAGCTCACGAATCAACAGCGGTTGACTGACCAAGTCACGCCAGGAAACCGTGACCTTTTGGGCGAGCGGGTTAGTGGCCGCAACCACGCCCACAAAGGGTTCTTGCCGAACAACCCGATAGTCATATCGCTGCTTATCAAAATTCCCCTCAATGAGTGCAAAATCGCTATTTCCTTGGTCGATGGCGGCTAAAGCTGCTCGGGTATTCGTCACCTGACAGTTAATCTGCCTAAGTGCCGTCGCCGTTTGAATCGTTTGAATGAGCTGTGGCGCTAAAAACTCACTCAATGAAAGCGTCGTGCTAAACGTGAGCGATTGCCGTCCCTGTGGCGTCCGGATCCCCGTCACCAGTTTATCGGCCTCAACCTGAACCCGCTGAACAAACATGGCCAATTCCGTCCCCGCTGAAGTGATAGTCAAGTGAGGCCGCCGATAACTAACCAACTGCACCCCAAGTTCCGCCTCCAAACTTTTAATCTGCTGGGTCACTGCCGGTTGGGTGATGTAGCGTCTGTGGGCCGTTTGCGTGTAAGATCGCGTCTGTGATAACACCAGAAACGTTTGGTACCGAGCATCAAGCATTCTCAACTCTCCTTTATAATCATTACTTATATTGTTATTAAATATCCCAATTTTAACTTATAATCAAAATCCAGTAAACTAAAGTCATCAAGTATGAATAAAGGAGACTCATGATGACTATCCGCACAACATTAATCACCCGCAGCTTCTGGGGGGCTACCGCGCTAACCCTCGTTTGTGCCGTCGCCGGCAGCGCCTTGACTCAGCTCCCCTACCTCAACCTGGTGGGCGCCCTCGTCATCGCGCTGTTACTGGGCATGGCGTGCCAAGTTACGCCCAGCGTCATTCAGACCAACCGCGCTGGCATTGGCTTCATCAGCAATAAATTTTTACGTTTAGGCATTATTCTATTAGGGTTCAAGCTCAATCTGATCCAACTCGCCCAGGCGGGGGTCAAAACAATCACCCTAGCGGCGGTGGTGGTCACCGGCATGGTGCTACTGACCTATAACCTCAGCCGAAAGTTAGGTGTCGACCGGGAGCTCGCCATTTTAACCGCAACCGGAACCAGTATCTGTGGTGCCGCAGCGGTCATAGGGGTCTCGCCACAGATTAAGGTCGCTCCCGAACAGGCCGAACACCAGCGAGAAAATGAGGTTCTGGCGGTCGCCATCGTGGCCATTCTTGGGACCGTGTTTACCCTGATTGAAATTGGTCTAAAGCCGTTGCTGCATTTATCAGCCGTCCAATTCGGAGTCATGACCGGTGGGTCACTTCACGAAATTGCCCATGCTGTTGCGGCCGGGAGTGCTGGCGGCCCAGTCAGTCTGGACACCGCTATCATCACCAAGCTTTCGCGGGTTCTTCTATTAGCGCCGGCCGCCTTAATCATTGGCTGGTGGTACCAGAAACAAACGATGGCGGCCGCAACCACGAACGAACACACTAAGTTGCCCATTCCCTGGTTTATGGCAGGCTTCCTGTTGACGAGCATCCTGGGGACCTGGCTACCAATGGGGACAGCCATTATTGCCGGTCTCGTCAAGCTAGCCTACCTCTTCTTGGGGATGGCCATGGCCGCCTTAGGAATGAGTGTTAACTTCCGCGTCATCTTTCAGCGCGGCGGCAACGCGTTTTTGGCTGCGACCCTCGCTTCGGTGATCTTGCTAACCGGCGTGACGCTTGCCAGTATGTGGTTCTTCTAAACGCAAAAAAAGTGCAGCGACCGTCATGGTCTCCGCACTTTATTTGATCGCCAACAAATGTTGCACCGTCCCATTTTCCCAAAGAATATACAATCCTAACAGAATATAGACGGCCACGGTAATGTAGCGCCCTTGCCGATCCAGGATCATCGCCACCTTAGGTAAACAAGCCAGTCGATAACCGAGTTCCCAAAAGATCACCACCATCACCGCAAAGGTCAACAAGATTAAAGGAATTTCATTTGTGGCCACCGTGGTAAAAAGAGGCACGTAAATGCCCACGTTGTCAGCCCCACACGTCGCCATCGTGATCAAAGCAACACTCCCAATGAGGCTCTTAGGGTCCGTCACCTTCGACGCAATGGCCGCCTCATCATCGTCATCCCCTTGCACCCACAGCTTAATTCCTAAGAAAATTGGAATGAGTCCCAGCAGGCCTAACAGCCATGGTGCCGGCACAAATCCTAGGAAGAACGCCAATGCTAGCGAACTCCCGACTAAAACAATCGTTCCTAAAAAGTCTCCAATCAAGACTAACCAGCGATCTTGATGCTTTACGCGGCCGAAAATTACCATTAGAATAACTAGGTAATCAAGTCCGGTAGAGATATATGCCGTGACTCCGGTCAAAATCGTCTTGTACATCATCCCATCTCCCTATGTATGTTATCTTTAACATATGTTAACATGTACATATGAAAGGAGCAAGCTTTTTAATGGCAGATTCTGAAAAAGAGCTACATCTGATTGCTCAGCCATCCTTAGCGGCCTCACAGGATATCTTTAAACTCCTCAGCAATACGACGCGCCTACAAATTCTCTATTTATTGGAACAACAGGAACTCAATGTCAGCCAACTCAGTGAGTTGCTGGACGTTGAACAATCGGTGGTTTCCCATCAATTGGCCTTGCTGAAGAAGGAACAGTTGGTTACCGCCCAACGGGTTGGTAAGCAGAGTTTTTACGAATTAGACGATCCCCACATTTTAGATATCGTGAACGAGACGTTAGCGCACGTTGACCACGTGCTGCGGGGCAAGAAGCATGGTCAATAAAAGCTGTTTGGAATTTTACTTCCAAACAGCTTTTTTGTGACTCATTTTCACTTAACTAGAACGAAGTCGCAAGGAATCCCATGGTTCGTTGGACGTTTACATCTTCATCCCCATCTTCTCATACGAACTCATCCCAGCCAAATGGAGGTCCTTGACGTCGATGCCCCGTTCTTCCGCGACCGCCTTCATCAAGGTATCCATGTCCATCAGCTTGTATGTTTGTGGATGGTCGGGGTCAAAGGCCTCGATTTGCGCCATCATCCCACCATCTTCGTGCTCGATGATGTGGCAGTGATACATGAAGACGCCGGGCTTGTCGAACCAAACCTTCAGTCTAACCGTTTCGCCCGGATTAACCCCAACGGTATCCTTGAACCCATGTTCATTGGCGTATGGCGCATGCCCATTCCGTGAGATCACCAGGAATTGTGTCCCATGCATGTGGAATGGGTGGACCATGCCACCTTCCATATCATTCGTGTTGGTAACGTCCCAAAGCTCAACGTTGCCAACCTTTTGTCTGGCATCAATCCGTTGCATTTCAAACTTCTTGCCGTCCATCATGACCGCTTCGTCCATCCCAGACATGACGACCTTCCGGACGGGCATATCGGGCGTCACGCTTGGATCGGGAATGTCGACCAAGTGGCTGGGCAGCGTCACATCGTCCGCCGCAAAATCGTGAACCCGGAACCGAACGATTGGCACGTCATCACTATACAAGGTGACCGTTTGTCCAGGGGTGACATCGCCAAAGTCAACGATGATCTCGGCCCGTTCGGCACAGGTCAACATCAGGTGGGTAAACTTCACGGGACTAGGCAAGATGCCCCCATCCGAGGCGATTTGAGTAAATGGGAGATCGTCACTGAAGTGCAACCGCCATTCACGCCGGTTCGCCCCATCGAGGATCCGCAAACGAATCCGTTGGGTCGAGACGTCAAAGTATGGATTGATCGTGCCATTAATCATTGGCGTTGGGCCTTGCACACCATCTGGATCGTAGTCTGCTTCGTAATCCCATTGATTATCTTCGTGGAATCGCCGGTCTTGCAAAACCAACGGAATGTCGTCGACCCCATAATTGCGTGGGAATGGTAACTTGGCTTCCTCTTCGTCGGTAACCAATGCCAACCCAGCTAAGCCATGCCAAACCTGTTCGGCCGTCGATGGACACGGATGGGCGTGGAGCCACAAGGTTGCGGCCGGTTGGTCAACCTTGAAATCAATGTGCCGGGTCTTCCCGGGGTAAACCGGGGCGTGACAACCACCATCGGTATAGGGTCCGGGAACGTTCAGACCATGCCAGTGGAAAGTGGTCAACTCTGGCAAACTATTTTTTAAATCAATATGCATCGTCTTCCCCTTAGGAAAGACTACCGTTTGGCCCAGTAACGACCCATTGTAGCCCCAGGTCTTCGTCTTCTTACCTGGGAGGAGTTGCGTTTCCCCAGCCTGGGCTTCGACCGTGTAATAAGTATCCGTTGCCGTTTCCTTGTCTGGCTTCAATAATGGTGGAATCCGCAACGGTTGTTGTGGCGTTTTCGGTTCTGCCAGTGGCACATAGCCCCCGTCATGGGTGTTATATGCCGCTTCATCAAAGAAATAATCGGTGTTAATTGATTTTGTCATCTTTAAGGCTCCCCTACGATTTATTGAAAAATCTTACATGTCCATGATACCGCATCCATTCCGGAACACGAAAAGTTTCGGCCGGAAAAATTCGCTTAGTTTAATTGATTGAAAAGGTTAACGATCGCTCCGCGCCCGTAGTGCATAGAGAATCGTCACGGTATCCACCACTTCTTGGAAGACCGCACCAATGATCGCGGGAATGACCCCAAAGCTGGCAATGATCATCAGCCCGGTACAGATAAAGATCCCAATCAACACCGCCTGTTTGGCAACCCGCATGGTATCCTGGGCAATCTTACGGGCGACACTCACTCGCGTCAGGTCATCCTTCAGCACCACGGCATCGGCTGACTCACTCGCCGCAGTCGCCCCATGGGCGCCCATGGCAATCCCGACATCGGCCATTGCCAAGGAAGGGGCATCATTGATCCCATCCCCAACCATGGCGACCGGCCGTTGCTCTTTAGGGAGCTCCGTCAAAACATCGATTTTTTCTGCCGGCAACCGATCGGCATGCACCTGATCGATGCCAACGTCCTTGGCGATTGCCTGAGCAATAGCCAGGCGATCCCCAGAAATCATCAACAGGTTGGCCACGCCTAACTCGTGAAGCGCCCGCATCGTGGTGGCCGCCTCCGGCCGGACACGGTCACTAAAGCTCACGTACCCTTGGTAAATGCCGGCAATCGACACGAAGACAGCCGTCTGGTCGGGCCGTTCAATCGGCGTTTCCGCCACAAAGTCGGCCTTCCCCGCCTTAACCAATTGGCCGTCAATGGTGGCTTGCACCCCCCGGGCCGTGGTCTCCTGAACATCCGTTGCCGTTAACAGTGGCTGCTCGTTGGCCGCGACCATGGACTGGGCCAACACGTGGCCGGAATGCTGCTCGGTACTAGCCGCAAGCTGTAACAGTTTATCGGCGGTGATTGCCGTCACCGGAACCACCTGGTCGACCAGTAATTGGCCCTGCGTAATCGTCCCGGTTTTATCAAAGGCAAAGGTCTTGACCTGAGCTAATTTTTCCAGCGTGGTCCCCGTCTTCACAATGATCCCATTACGACTGGCCCGACTCATCCCGGAAATTAGCGCTATCGGCGCCGCCAAGATCAGTGGACAAGGAGAGGCCACAACCAATACTTCTGCTAACCGAACGGGATCACCGGAGAAGAACCAGGCCAGGCCTGCAATCACGTAGGCCAGCAAGGTAAATGGGACAGCATACCGGTCCGCCATCCGAACAAAGTTAGCCGGCTGGGCTTCGGCCTGCTTTACTAAACGAACGATGTTTTGATATTGACTATTATCGGCGGTTTGGTCCGCGCGCAAAACCACCGAGGCCTCGCCATTGACACTACCGGACATAACCGTCTGACCAGCAGCCTTATCGATGGGGCGGGCCTCACCAGTTAGTGAGGACTCGTTAACCGTTGTTGGGCCGGTCATCAACGTTCCATCAACCGGCATGACTTCACCCGGACGGACCATCATTTGATCGCCAACACTGACGGCAGCCACAGGCACATCCGTCACCTGATCATCGACCAAACGGTGGGCGGTTTGCGGTGAATTGTTCAACAATTCCTGTAGCTCACTATTCGCCTTGCTGGCAGCAAAGTCTTCCAGGGCATCTCCCCCGGTCAACATCAGCAGAACAATCAAGGCGGCCCAGTACTCACCAACGGCCAGTGTTGCCACAACCGCCGTGATGGCCAACAGGTCCACCCCAAATTTGCCAGAGCGCAGGGTCTGAACCATTTCGATAAACATCAAAATAGCTAACAAAATACCCAATCCAGTGACAATCCACTGGGCAATCCGTCCCTGATGCTGAACAAATTGCAGCCACAGGGCAATTGTCCCCAGTACGATCACGAACCAGAATCGCCGGTACTGTTTAAGTCGTTGCATCCCATCGTCTCCTTCATCCCATCAATTTACCTCGAGTATACCAATGCTTGTGACTTAATGCACTTCTTGATCATTCACCCGCTAATAATCGGGTAATAAAAAAGCTCGGATTGCTCCGAGCCTTAAGCGTTCTATTTAGAAATGACGCCGGATAACGGCACCACCAAGGGTCAATAAGCCAATGCTCAAGCCCCAGGCAGTCGTTGCCCAACCATTGTTGTCAATGGTTTGTGGTAACTTCGTGTTGCCCGCATGCTTAGTGACACTAGCGGCCCTAGGCTTCAAGGCTGCGGCCTTGGCAGCTGCAGCGGTCTTTTTGGCAGCGGCGGCTTTCTCGACAGCCTCATTCTTGGCATTTTGTTCGGCACCCTCACGGTCCTTTTCTTCCTTGTCCGTTTCAGAGCCCCCATCGGTGTCAATGGTCCCAGTATTTTCTTCTTCCTCTTCTTCATCGGTTTCGTTGGTGTCCCCGCCACCGGAACCGCTGTTACCTGTCGATGAGGAAACCTTCCCATTGGCTTCTTCGGAATTCCGATCACCGGAGTTACCTGCGCCCCATTCCATCACGGCATTGTTTCTAAACTTGTAACCGGAATGAATCAGCGAAGGATCGGTAACCTTCGTGTAGTAGTCAATGACAATCAGGTTGCTGACTGGGGCGTTGAAGGACAGGTCAAACCCATTATCATTGTATGTAACCTTGTATTCATCAGAGGAGATTTCTGGCTTCTCACGCTTGTACGTGGTCGTGTTAACCCAGGTCCCGTTGCTGACGGTGACGCCGTGAATCATTTCTTGGTTATCACCAATCGTATCGGAGATATCCAGATTGTCTAACTTCAATTCGTTCCGGTTGACCAGGATGGTCCACTTGACCGTGCCATCATCCTGCAGTGTCCCCTTCTTAGAAAGGTTAGCGTCATCTGAAACGATGTTGATTTTTGATGTGCTACTGCCGTTATTTTCCAATGGGAAAACAACGTCCTTCTCGCCGGTATCTTCGTAACGATACTTCGTGGCCAGGTTCAAGGTCAGCTTGTCGTTGGTCTTGCCCTCCAGCTTGTCATTCATCGTGATGACCACGCCGGTATCAGAAACAACGGCCTTACCAATCACCGTGCCATCCTGATCGGTCACATCAAAGGTGTCCCCAGGCTTCTTCCCCTTCAAGTTTTCTGGGAAATCCAACGTGATCGTGTCCCCGTCTTTAATCGGCGTCTCCCCAAAATTCAGATTGTACTGAATATCAATGGTATCCGCGTGCTTAAAGTCGGGCCCATTCGTGACACTAGCCGACGTCGTGAAGTCTGACCCCTTATAATTAGTGGCCGCCTCGGCAGGCGTGGCAACCTGACTCACAACTAACAAAGCAATCAAACTAACAAGTCCGATTATTAGTCGTAATGCTTTACTATTTTTACTCAAAAAAATCCCCTCCCACAACTTTTGCATACCCTGAGTATACGCGTATCCGTTTTAGCTTGGCAATACTGTATGGGACATTTCCTAAGGGTTGATGTGTTTTTTTGTTAAAAAAAGTGGCAACTCTGAAGCGAGTCACCACATCATCGGAAATATTGAGTTAGCAGATCCGCGTTCCTAACGTCTGCATCTCTTTTTTCAGGTCCAAATCAGACTTTTCTGCGGCGGTATAAGTGATTAAGCCAACGGCACTATCCAGCACACCACTATCATCGCGCAACGCCAGTTGATTGAAGACGCGGTCAAGGATTAAACCGTTACCCAAGTAGAGTGCCGTATCGGCATTCGTCCAGATAGTTAGGTCGGCATTATTTTCGATGGGCAAATCATAGTCCGGGTCTCCGGCGGTCAACGCCACAAACTGAAATTTATCGCCAATGGCGCAGGTCCCACCAATGGTCGAGTACCGGTTTGACCCGTCATCCGTGGTTAACAACAACACGTCCTTTGGGGAAACAGTCGCCTTCAAGTAATCTAAAGCAACATCCTTCAAGGTTAACTTCACAGCAACCCCTTCTTTCTTACTATTCGTTAATGAATTGTGTACAACTCAATTTAACCACGTCACCCGCACTTTGTACACTGATCGGCTCCAAAGAAAAAAGCATGATTCCTAAGAATCATGCTCGTATCCACGTTTAATTAAAGCCACAACATCTTCTTCTGAGAGGTTGAGCTTTCGGGCCTCGTTCGTGAACTGACTAACGTAGCGGTCGAAGAATTCCGCCCGCCGTTTCTCCCGAATCATATCGGCAGCCTCAGTCGTCACAAACATTCCCACGCCACGACGCTTCTCGATCATACCAGCAGAAACTAGCCGATTGATCCCCTTTAAAACGGTGGCCGGATTAATATGAAATTCCTTGGACATTTCCGTCGTCGACGGAACCTGTTCACCTGCACGATAAATGTCCATAAAAATGGCGTCTTCCATCTGCTCCGCCACCTGCAGGTAAATAGGTTCCGGACTATCAAAGTTAAAATTCATACAATTTCCCACATTCTTTGTGAACTCAGTTAGTCGTTCGTGGCTTGTGGTAACACAATTCGCCAATATAGAGCCAGCGTGATGAAGTAATAGATCACATACAAGCCAATAAAAATCAGGAACGTACTGCCAATTCCCAGATAAGGGCTCATCGGTGATGCCATCAGCGGCTTAAACATTTGCAACCCGAACAAAACATCAATTACACCCATGATACCAGGAATCAGGAATAAAATCCCAATTTCTTTTGCAATCCCCTGGCGCATCTTGCTTTGCCGCACGCCAATCTTAAATAGCATCCGGTAACGTTGTTTGTCGCCCGGCGCTCCTGAAAGAATCTTGAACATGAGGCACGAGGCAAGCATCGCTAAGAAGGCAATCCCCAGGAAGTAGCCAATGAATTCAAAGCCACCGAAGAAACCGGTCATCATCTCGAAGGACTGGTAACTCCCCACCGTCATGTAAGCTGGTTGAACAAACCGCGACGTTTCAATTTTATTCAATTTCTTGAGCACGGCCATGTCACGGGTAAAGTTGGTGACCCGAATCACGGTGACCGTCATCTTGGTCCCTTTTTGTTGTTTGAATTGACTAGCGGACAGGATCTGTGGTGCATATGGACCCGCGCCGTTCAACGCTAACGCCATGAAGTCCATCTCCTTAATTCCGGACTTCTTGAACGTCTTCAGCGACTGGGTGTCGTAACCAATCAGCTTCTGACCGTTCTTTGAAAAACGTTGTTGTTCGAACGGTTGCCGTTCAAACTCGGCTGCGTTATAGGCCACGACCTTGCCCTGCCGCTTCTGCGTATAGGTCGCCTGATGAGCAATGTGTAGCTGATCGATTAACTTTTCCTCCTTGCCAGACACATTGTGTAAGGCAACGGAGTAGCCGCTAAAGTGGTCAACGACCCGTGGGAGTTGGCGATGATAGCCCGATCCCACGGTGATGGCCCCCAAGGCCATGGCAAATAACAAGGAAACAATCGTTAACATCCTGGTGTAGTTATAGACCCGGAAGTTCAGTTGGCCCAAGAGGAACCCATTCAAGTGTTTCTTTGACCAAGCCGTCCGGCGTAATTGGCGGATGACCATCAGGATCGTCGCTTTGAATAATAGGTAGGTCCCGATGGTAATCGTCACCAGGGCTAATGGAATGGCCGACATCATCAACACCTTAATGTTGGCCAGGGCCCAGTAACCCACCGCCAGGCTCAGAATACCCAAGATTGCCTGAATAAACTGGCGTCCCGGTTTAACCTGAGGTTGGTTGGCCTCCGAATCACTGTGTAACAGCTTCAAAACGGTCGTTCGCGTTAACCGGAATAGATTAAAGACCGACGCCAGGATGAAGAGTCCCACATACAAGACGGCCGTTGCCAGGATGGCGGGCACGTAAAACGAAGTCAGATGCACCAGGTGTAGACCCAACAGATTCAAGAGAAATCCAACCAAAAACTTACTCATCAGTAGTCCCAGGCCAATCCCAATCGCTGTCGCGACTGTCCCCAGGATTAAGGTTTCCAAGAAGACCAACTGGCCAACCCGCTTGCGCGTCGCCCCTAACATCATGAATAAACCGTAATCGTGTTGCCGCATGCTCAGCAAAAAGCTATTCGCATACATCAAGTAAACGACCGTGATAATAATCAACAGAACGGCCCCGAAGCCAAAGATGACATTCGCCGAACGAATGGCCGCGTTGGCCTTGATAAAGGCCTGGTTGGTTGCCAGATTGGCAAACATATAGAAGATGGCTGCAGACATGGTCAAGCCCGCGAGCAGGACCAAGTAGTCTCGCCGCCGGTTTTTAATCCCAGCCAGTGCTAATTTACCTAACATTTATGCCGTTCCCCCTACTCGTTAAACGTGCCAAGTTCATTCAAGATTTCTTGATAGAATTCTCGCCGGTCCTGATCGCCTCGCCGTAACTCCGACCCAATCTCCCCGTCCTTAATGAACAAGATCCGCTGACAGAAGCTCGCCGAGAAGGGGTCATGGGTGACCAACAGCACGGACATCGCCTGTTCACGGTTAATCGTCGTTAACAGATCCAACAGTTCCCGGGCACTCGTGGAATCCAAGGCTCCAGTTGGTTCATCCCCCATGAGAATGGCTGGATGATGAACGATGGCCCGGGCCGCAGCGACCCGTTGCTTTTGCCCACCAGATAATTCTGAGGGGTACTTTTGTAGCAAATCACTGATTGATAACGTTGCAGCGACCTCATGAATCGCCTGATCCATGACCTGTGAGGCCGTGCCCTGTAACGCCAGTGGCAGGCCAATATTTTCCTCGGCCGTCAGGCTTTCCAACAGGTTAAAGTCTTGGAAGATGAAACCAACCTCTTGGGCTCGAAAGTCTGCCAACTGGTTTCCCCGCATCTGCGTCACGTCATGACCGTTAACCACGACGTCACCGCTAGTGGGAACGTCTAGGGTTGATAACATATTCAGCAGTGTCGTCTTTCCGGAACCAGAAGCCCCCATGATGCCGACAAACTCCCCTTGTTCGACGGTCAGGTTAATATCTTTTAATGCCCGATACTGACGCTCATTTGCCTTGCCATACGTCTTTTCCAACCCATTGACGCTAACTACAGTATTTGTTGTCATTTTCAAATTCCCTCGCTCTTTGGTTTATTGGTTAGTTACTTGTGTAATTAACTATAACGGTTGCCGTAAAAAAGTCAACCCTTTTTTCCGAGCGGGCCGCTAGGCCTTGCCGGCAAAAAACGTGTAAACTAATAAGTGGAGTTATAAATTTGACAGCAAAGGAGTTTTTTCTAATGAAACAACTACGCTTAGGCGGTACCGACTGGCAGGCTTCCGCAGTTGCCTTAGGGATTATGCGCATGAGTACCTTATCCGTTGAGGATGCCACGAAGGCCTTACAAGCAGCTCACGAGGCTGGCATCACCTACATCGATTCTGCTGACATTTACGGCGACGGCCAATCCGAACGGATCTTCAAGGAGGCCTTCAAGGCTTCCGGCCTGAAACGCGATGATTTTTACATCCAATCAAAGGGTGGCATCGTCTTAGACCCCAAACGGAGTCACGATGGCTTAGTCTTTGGCCAACGCTATGACTTCTCGAAGCAACACCTATTGGATGCCGTGGATGGCATTCTTGAACGGACGGGCCTCGATTACCTCGATGCCTTCCTATTGCACCGGCCAGATCCTCTGATGGAGCCCGCAGAAGTTGCGGATGCCTTTAACGACCTCCAACAATCCGGCAAGGTTCGGCACTTTGGGGTTTCTAACTTCAATGTCCAACAATACCTACTGGTTCAAGACGCCGTTGATCAGAAGTTAATGTTCAATCAACTTCAGTTCAGCGCCGCCCATGCCCAAATGGTCACCGCTGGCTTACGGGTTAACATGGACGACTCACCGGCCATCACCGATGGCGGTATGTTGGAATTTGCTCGGCGTCACAACATCACCATCCAAGCCTGGTCACCTTTCCAATACGGCCTGTTTGAAGGGATGTTCATTAACGATCCGAAATTCCCTAAGCTAAACGCCGAATTACAGAAATTAGCCGACAAATATGGCGTTTCCAAGAACGGGATTGCGACCGCTTGGATTCTCCGCCACCCAGCCAACATCCAAGTCTTACTAGGGACGATGAATCCCGACCATATCAAGGACAGTGCCGCCGGTGCGGACGTCACCTTAACCAAACAAGAATGGTACGACCTGTACTTTGCTGCGGGCAATTACCTACCATAAAGACCGCTGTAACGCGGTTAAACCGGACAGAAATGTCCGGTTTTTTTGTGCGAAAAATTTTTTAAAAAAGGGTTGACGTTGTCTAAATTGGTGGTAAACTGAAGTTGTTCTTGAGGGCGAGTGATTACTCGCTCGCCAATGCAGAAAGGGGATTTTGATCATGTTTACCACATCATTTTGGATTCTAGCCGTATGGCTGATTATTAACGGAATTTGGACTTGTTTTGCTACGAAGAACCAAGACCTCATGAAATGGTTCGGATGGATCAACGTGATTGCAATCGTCTGGGGCTTCTGGGCCTTCTACGGTGCCGTCAGTGTTGCCAGCCTGACCGGTTGGTTCACAACGGTTAACTGGGTCAACGTTGTCTTGGCCATCTGCCAATTCTACCTGGCCTACCGCCACATGCCTGCTACTCGGAACAGTTAATCTGTCCTCCTCACACCCCCAAGAGCCGGTGCGTCTCCCTGAAGACGGCCGGCTTTTTCGGCTAGTATTTCTGGTTCACCCTGGTAAGATAGAGATAAATTGTCAGACAAAGGTGGTCACACTATGAGTAATAAAAGCATTCTGGCGGCGTTTCCTGCTACCATTCAGGCAGATGAAGACCTGACCCAAAAGCAAAAGGATGTCCTCATCGCCAGCATACGGCTCTTCGCCGAACAGGGCTACGCCAACACCAGCACACACCAGATTGCGGTGGCGGCCCATCAGTCCGAAGGCACCATGTTTAAGCATTTCAAATCCAAGGCCAATATTCTCCGAACGGCCTTGGCTCCCGTTATTACTCAAATCATTCCCAAGTTATCGAGCGAATTGATTGAAAAAACGCAAGCGCCTATACCTGACCTGCATGCTTTCTTGACCCTCTTAGTCAGAGATCGCATGGCCTTTGCCGCTGCCAACCAAGAAGCCATCAAGGTTTTCCTCAGTGAAATTCTGTACAACGAGGCCCTGCGGCAAGACTTCATCACGGCTGCCCGTCAGGAACTCCTGACCACCTTTCAGGCCACCATCCTGGACCTCCGCAAGCGTGGCTTGATTGTCGACTGGCCGTTCTCGGAAATCTTCCGGTTCATTGTGGCCGTGGTCTTGGGCTACATCATCGATCGCTATATTCTCTTCCCCGAGCGTGATTGGGACGACGATCATGAGGCCCACTACCTGGTTTTAGAACTGGAGAAAGTACTTCGGCCCGAACCCTAAATAATTGCTAAAAAACAACCCAAGTAACGGTCCGTGAGCCGCTGCCGGGGTTGTTTTTTTCCAGTTAGATTGAAGTCACCGGCTGTTGATTGACGACTCGTCGCCTTTAGAACAACCAAAAAGGACGCCGTCATCATCACGGCGTCCAGTCATTCAAATCAGTTCAAGGTAAACTTCTAGTGGAATTGCATCCCGCCATCGACTTCCAGCGTTTGACCAGTGATGTAGTTGGAGTCTGGTCCGGCCAGGAAGGCGACGCCAGCGGCAACGTCTTCTGGTTCTGACAGACGGCCGAGTGTGATGTCCTTGGCGAAGGTTTGCATGCCCCATTCGTCATCCTTACCAGCGTTTTGACCAACCTTGTGGGCGATGTCAAACATCATAGGGGTCTTAACGATTCCTGGTGCGTAAGCATTCGCCGTAATACCTTCATCGGCTAAGTCACGGGCCGCCACTTGGGTAATTCCCCGAATGGCGAACTTGGTGCCACTGTAAAGGGCCAAGTTAGGATTCCCAACCACCCCAGCTTGAGAGGTCGCATTGATAATCTTCCCGCCGTGGCCGAGTTCTTTTAACTTAGCGTGTGCTGCTTGGATACCCCAAAGGGTTCCGGCAACGTTAACGTGATAAACTAAATCGAATTGTTCTGGGGTAATTGTGTCGATCGGCGTCGTAGGGCCAAGGCCGGCGTTATTGACGATCACGTCAAATCCACCGAGCTTGTCTGCAGTTGTGTTAACCGCCGCAAACACGCTGTCACGGTCGGAAACATCGACCTTCACAGCAACCGCTTTGCCACCATCAGCTTCGATAGCAGCGGCGACCTTACTGGCATTGTCTAAGTTCAAATCAGCAATTGAAACCGCAAATCCGTCATGAGCTAAGCGTTTGGAAATGGCTTCTCCAATTCCTTGTCCGCCGCCAGTAACCATTGCTACTTTACCATTTGATACCATGTGCCATTCACTCCTTCAGAATAAGTAGATTTCTTGATACACCTACATCTTACCGGAAATAGATCGGTATTGAAAGCGATTTCGCACGCCACGACTCTGCTCGGTGACGGACTGAAATAACTCCCTAATGCTAAGCAGAATCAGTCCTGATATACTTCCTACCGATCCCCATTTCTGCTCTTCCCTAGGAGTACAAACAACCGTAAACCGGTCAATCAAAATACCTCTTTGATGATGAATCAATTATCTCGTACCCTCCGTTAGCGACGACCTCTTTCAATAAAAAAGGCCGGGAATATTCTCCCGACCATGATGCCATTAACTACGATTGAACTTCTTTACCAGTCGCGTTGCAACCGGCTTAGCCAGACGAATCAAGCCAAAGGTGAGACCAATACTAATAGCGACCATCACGGCACCAAAGATCGGTGTCCATCCCAGACCTAGTTGACTCGTGACCTGACCCCCAATACCAGACCCCAACGCAATCCCCACATTAAAGGCCGAGATGTTTAATGCCGAAGCCATGGTAATATCGTCCGGCGTATTTTTTTCGGCCAATTGAACAATGTAGAGTTGCAAACCGGGCACGTTCATGAATGCAAAGAATCCCATTGCCAGAACCGTCAGTAAGCCCAACCAATGACTGTTAGTCGTAAAGGTTAGAACCACCAGCGTGGCAAACAAGCCCGTGAACATTCTAAGCAACGCGGTCAAAGGCTTGCGATTAGCCCAACGACCACCCATGGTGTTCCCAACGGCAACCATCAATCCATAAATAACCAGGATGACAACGACCGCACCGGCAGACCAGCCCATCTTCTTTTCCAACAATGGTGAAAGATACGTGTAGACCACAAAGGTCCCACCATACCCCAAGGCCGTGACCAGCAAGGCCAGCAACAGTTGTGGATTAGTTAAAACTCGAATGATCCCCCGAGCCGTGGCCTTGCTAGGCAACGGCAGATTCCGTGGGACCAAGATGTAATCGGCGATTAAGCCCAACAAACCAATTACACTGATGAAGATAAATGACCAGCGCCAGCCGCCTAATTGACCAATCATGGTCCCCATTGGCACCCCGGTAACCGTAGCAACGGTCAGGCCCGTAAACATCACGGCAATCGCTGAGGCTCGTTTGGATGGGGCCACCACGTCCGCCGCGATCACAGACCCAACGGTCATAAAGATCCCGTGAGCTAAAGCCGCAATCACCCGACCTGCCAACAAGATACCGAAGGTGGGCGCAAAGGCCGCCACTAAATTCCCGGTAATAAACAACAACATAATAATCGTCATCAACGTGTGCCGGTTAATTTGCCCGGTAAGGAGCGTCATTAATGGCGCCCCCACCATGATACCCATGGCATAAACGGAAACCGTTAACCCCGATTGAGCCAGACTAATGTGAAAGTTCTGGACGAGCATGGGAATTAACCCAACACTGATGAACTCCGTGGAACCGATGGCAAAGGCACTGATGGCCAAAGCCAGTAACGTAAATGTAGGTGAAATTTTCTTAGACATGATGTCCCTCCTTATTTGCTAACGTGATAAGTAATGATTATACTTGCAAGGAACCGACAAACAAGAACCCACTTCAAAGTGCGATACCCACCAAAAGGTAACAATTGAACAGGAGGCGGCTTTATGCCCACAAAAACTTATCACATTGGTGTCGAAGCCACGATGGAAATCATCGGTGGCAAATGGAAATCCATCATTCTTTGCCATCTCCGGCACCAAACTATGCGGACTGGAGAGCTTTCCCGGGCCATCCCCCAAATCTCACAAAAAATGCTCACGCAACAATTACGTGAGCTAGAATCTGCGGGCATCATCGCCCGCCATGTCTACAAACAGGTTCCACCCAAAGTCGATTATTCGCTCACCGAGTATGGTGAAACCCTTTCGACAATTCTGCATCAGCTATGTGTCTGGGGCGAGGAAAACATCGATCGCCGGCAAGCTGAAGGCGAAAATATTACCCTCTTGAATCGGGACGACGTTTAAATCTAAAAACAACTATTATCATTAAAGCTTAAGCTTCTTGAATGCCGGTTAAAATGGGTCTGACAAGGGCTATAGAAACAGGTATAATAGCTATTGTTAGTAAAATGGCTTACGTATTAATAGGCTTGTCAATCCGACAAGCCTATCGGGGAAGGACAACTTATGCAGTTATTTATCAACATAGTGCCTCAAGCTCACCTGAATTGGGCGGCATTAACCACCCTGATTGGAGAAATTAATTCCCAGGGGTTTGCGTCAACACAACTTAATTTACAATTACCCGCGGACCAAACTTTGTCCGCTGACCAGGCCAGCACTGCTGCTACCTGGTCTTTAATGATCAATCAACCGGCACCCACCAGCATTGCCGAAACATACGCCCTAACGCTGCGGGAAACCGATCACGTCTTACCCGGTGCGTTCCTTCAGTGGGAACAAGTAAGTCAGCGGCACCCGGCCAGTCTCATTAGTCTGGCTAGCTTTGCGGAATCCGCCTCGCTGGACGACCAAATGACAGCCTACCTGGCTAACTACTCGGCGGAAGGAACGCCACTCAACACACAGCCGGAAACGGCCGACGAACGGTGGATTGCCCTGTGGGGCCTGCAGAGTTACAGCGTACAATCAAACCTGCAGAGCCAGGCACAGTTAGCTCAACGGTTACGGCCAACCGGTATCCTCATCCCGGCTACGCTGTACGATAATCAATGGCCATTGGCTAGTTTGAACCAAATTCTCGCTGGTCTCCAACAGGGAAATGATGTCATCCGGCTCCACGTGCCCACGATACTGACTCGTGACTGGCCAGAGGTCACGCCGTTAGCCTGGTTAGATGAACTGGAAACCGTCGATGTTTCCCACCTAGACGTCCAATGGGCACCCATTTACACGGATTTCATGGATCATCAGCTCAACACGCTGTTAGGCGTCGCTGGGCGGCGGCATGTCTCCGCCACCGATCATCGCCAGTTATTAACCCGGATTAAAGACCTGAACACCCAGCCCGCTCACTGGTGGACTCGCTTAGGCCTACTCCAGTTGTTGTCGCCACAAATGGCTCACCAACTGTTCTATTAGGAGGACCATCTTGAAATACTCTCTCATTACCCCTTGTAAACCGGCCGAGTACCCCCAATTACTCAGCTTAAAACACAACCTTGATCGGCAAAACACCCATGACTTCGAATGGATCATCGCCTTAAACGGCCAAATTGATTTCTCTCAACCGGCATGGCAGGCTGATTACACGATTCAACAGGTGGACCACACCCCCGCAACGCTGGGCGCCGCCCGTAACGCGGCCATGGCCCTGGCAACCGGTGACTGGTTAGTCTTCGTCGACAGCGACGACTACCTGTTGCCAAATGCCTTGGCCGACCTGGACGCCATCGACCGCCTTCACCCCGATGTTCTGGGAGATCTCAATCAATTTCCTACATACGAACCCCATTCATCCTTCAAGAATAGCCTGGAACAGACCAACGTTCATGACAGTCTGCCCAAGTGGGGGGGCGCCAAGAAACGGGAACCGAAGAATCGGTCACTGAACTTGCCACCAGAACTATTCGACCAGCTTCCAGCCCAGATCGATGTGGACCCTGAAACCGCCAACTGGTTGAGTCACCGGTACTTCTACATAGATGGCGACCAACGCTGGGACCTGTTCAACCGCCAGCTAAAAATAGCCGGCAAGGTGATTAACCGTCGCTTAGTGGAAAAACACCATCTCCAATTTGCCGAAGACCGCGAGCTCTACCCGGACTTTCACTTCATGACCCAAGTCATGAGTCATACCACGGGCTACCTACGACTCAGCGAACCTAGTTACATTCGAGTCAAACACAACGATCCCATCAACCAGCCAGCGGTCCATCAATTAACCGCTCCCGATCGATGGCAACAACGAATCGCTGCTTGGCAAGATGCCCTGGCGGACCTGAAGGACCCTGCTTTGCACCTCGCCTTCGGTACATACACCCTGCAACGATTACATCGGTTCTTCTATCAGGCACTAGCCACCAGCACCCCCACGGAAGTTGATGACGTCCCGGCCCTGATTAAGCAGCTACACGACTACCTCCAAATGGTCGAACCGGCTGCCTTCAAAACGGTGCCGCATCTTAGTCGCCGCATCTTACACAAGTTACGACGTCGGGCACAGACACCACAAACGGCCATTAACGTGATTGTCCGTCTACGCCAACTGAATCGGGTCATTCATCACCATGGCCGCGGTGTCACTCGGCTAGCCTATGGATGGTGGTTTACCAAGATGCCCGTCAAGCCTCGGACAATTCTCTACGAATCCTTCTTGGGCCGGAACTTCTCCGATAGTCCGAAGGCTATCTACAACTACCTGCAGGCTAATTATCCCGGCCGATTCAAACACGTCTGGATTATGAACCCGGGCGTCGAAGAGACCCCCGCCGGACAACCGAATACGACTGTCGTCAAACGGTTTGGCTGGCGCTACATGTATTACTTGGCAACCGCTAAATTTCAGGTGATCAATATGCGGCAACCGAAGTGGTTCGTCAAGCGACCCGGGACCAAGTTCTTGGCAACCTGGCACGGGACACCCTTAAAGCACTTGGTTTTTGATATGGACAACGTCGCAAGTGCCAATCCGCTGTACAAGGAAATTTTCTATGAACAATCGCGCCAGTGGGATTACCTGGTCACCGCCAATCAGTTCTCGGTCGACGTTTTCGAACACGCCTTCATGTATCCCGTGAAGCAAATGTTGCCGTCCGGGTATCCCCGTAACGATATCCTCAGCGCCCCTGATCGGGATGAACAAGCCAAGCAGATTAAGCTTAAGCTCGGAATTCCGTTGGATAAAAAGATTATTCTATATGCACCAACTTGGCGTGACGATGACTACTACGGCGTCGGGGACTACAAATTCACCTTGAAACTAGACATCGATCGGTTACGTCGTGAACTCGGTGACGAGTACGTGTTAGTCTTGCGGACCCACTACTTCATCACGGAGCATTTAGATACGACTGGGTTCGGTGACTTCGTTTACAACGAATCGAGTTACGATGACATTAGTGAGCTCTACTTGATTGCCGATGTCTTAATCACGGACTACTCCAGTGTGTTCTTCGACTATGCCATCCTCAAACGGCCCATCCTGTACTTCGTCTATGACTACGAGAAGTATGGCAGTGTCCTACGGGGGTTCTACCTCAACATGGAAAAGGACTTGCCTGGCCCACTGTTAAAGACCAACGATGACGTGCTGGCCGCGCTCCACGACCTGCCCACGGTGACTAAAAACTATGCGGCGGCCTACCAGCGTTTCAGCGAACGCTTCAACAATTGGGAAGATGGCCATGCCACGCAACGCGTGGTTGATGCCTTCTTCAACGAAGACTTAACCAACTAAATATAGGCTTTACCACAAGTCGTTCGTGGTAAAGCCTATTTATTATGCACGATTCTTTTGCTGCTCCCGTTGTAAAATGTCGGTGATCAGATCTGCCAGGGTAATCGCAGCCATCTGCTGTTCGGCAGCGTCCTGAACTGCGACATACGCCGCCCGCAATGTCGCTTGAATGTTGCCACCCACGACACAAGCCGGATTCGTTTTATCATCCACGTGAAGTAACGGTGTATCCGCCTCTACCGCGTGATAAACGTCTAGTAGAGAAATCCGGTCCGCCGCCCGAGCCAGCTGGGGTGTTGCCGAACCTTGTTGGGTTGTCAGCAGTTCCGCCCGACGCAGTAATCCCATCAGACGGCGAACCAGTGCTGGATTGGACTCGATACTTGCCGCAATGGCGGCACTCGATAAGTCAGCATCATGATAAATAACCACATACGCCAAGATATGCACAGCATCACTCAATTTATGTGAATATCGCAAGTTGACCCTCCTTTACTAGTTAAGCCAAGGGCCCCGCCTATTTAAGCGACCGCCGTAAGAAATCCGGTAACGTCTGTGCCGGCCGGCCCATGATTTTTTCGAAATCATCGGTGACCGTTGCCAAGAGTCCTCGGGCACCGCCAGCGTACATCGATGCCAGCATGTGCCCTTCATTGCCCGCATTATAGAGTGCGCTAAATTGTTGCAACGTCACTGGTGCATATCCGATTGGTTCGTCCGTCACATCGCTCAGAACCGCCGCCAATGCGGGCATCGTGTAGGACCGTTCCTGAGTCAACGTGTATATCGATTGTCGCCACAATGCCGGCGTAACCGCAACCTTGGCGAAGGCGGCGGCACTATCGGCCAGGCTAATAAAGCTCAAGGAGGCATCCCCCATTGGGTAAATCACGTTCCGTCGTTCAACGAGCTCTGGCAAGTAAGGCACCAATGGGTCGGCATACAACGCGTTCCGCAGGATCGTGTAGGACAAGTCACTAGCCGCCAGACGCCGTGGCACGTAGCCGTAAAAGGCGGACAGGTCGAACGGATTATTCGCTTGGTCGGCAATGAACCCCATGACCACTAAATGACCGATTTTGGCGGTTTCGGCCGCCTGAATAATATGTTCGAACTCAGTGACCCGACTGAAACTGTCATGACTCTTGCTAGGAACATAAACCACCACGTCGGCGCCGTTCAAAACGGCCGTGACACTCGTCGGATCCTGGTAGTCCAGCGGTTCAACCTCCATGCCCCGTGCCGCAAACTTGGCGGCCTTGGCTGGTGTATGCACCCCTAAGGTCAACTGATCGGGCGCAATCAGCTTAACCATTTGTTCCACAATCTGTTGGCCTAAATGACCCGTTGCGCCAGTGACAACAATTTTCATATCAACCACTCCCGTTCGTTTTGATGTTACTTTATAAGTTACACCACCTGTTCAATCGGCGCCACTGAATAGCTCATTTTTTTATCACCAATTAGATTAATGGTGGTAAAAAATGACGGGAACCTCCAACCGATCAGTTGCGGATACCCGTCATTTTTATTCATTTACTCTTATGCTAGTTATGACGCCGACGCCGGGTGATACCAAAGGTACTTAAAACGCCACCGGCCAAAGCCAACCCAACAATTCGTAACCAGTTGTCGGCGGCTTCGCCCGTTTGTGGTAACCCGTCCGACAAACCTAAGGCGGCCAAGATGTCTCCACGAACCGCTTCCAACCGAGCCACCAAGGCAGCATTGCCGTCAGCCCGTGCCTGGGCAATCGCGGCATCCACCCGGTTCAGCAAGGCCTCTTCATCCGCGTGGGCTTCACTCGGACTTTCACTCTCGAAGTCGATCAGATCGTCTTCAAAATTATCCTCGTAATCCGGCCGTTCGTGTTCATAGAGATCCTCTTCGCCTTCATCCGTCCCCTCGTTTGGTTCCCCAGGAATTTCCGTTCCAGGATTCTCGGTGTCCGGATTCTCAGTATCCGGCGTTTCGGTATTGGGCTCTTCAGGGAATTGAACATCAATCCCCGGAAGTGGGACCGCAATTTCAAGCTCATTGCCGTCACCATCCTCTTCCTCATCGGTATGGTCTTGTAAGTCCCACCGGTGAGATTCGGCATTAATAACCACCTTATCAGCAATAATATTTCCGTCGAGGTTTTGGTTGGCGATGATTTCGGCAGACGGAGCTAAGATACTCCCCTGGAATGGGGCATCGATCGTCATCGTCCCCCCGTACTGTTTGTCACTAGCCGTACTGTCGTAAAAGTTCCACAACAAGTGATTATCCCCAAAGTCTTCGGTCTCTTGGTTATTCCGATCACTACCGTCACTGTACTTAATCTTGATTTGCGAATTGAGTTTGAGGTCGGCTTGTCCTTGGGTGTCGACGTTAATAATCACGGTTGTCCCGGATTCCTCCGGTGATAAGCCGGCAATTGTCAACGGCGTATTGCCCGCCAACATGTCCGCGGTAATGTTGATGATAATCTTGTTGTCCGCATTCGGCTTCATATCGCTGACGTCAATGACCCGATTGTTTTGGTCGGGGAAGTCACTGACGTCGTATGAGGCCGTGCTGTTGCTTTCAGCCAGTTGTTGGTTAACCTTCTTCAAGCGGGCAAATTCGGCATCGAAATCTATGTAGTTTTGGCCCATTTGATCCTGGTAAACTTCTTGCGCTAATAAATGGTCGATATAAACCCCATTGACCATTGGCCGGTTAGGATTACTGATGTCAATGTCGATCCCATCGCCAAAGACGACCTTGTTTTCCCGCGAGCTCCCGCCTGAAACAAAGGAACTTCCGGCAATATTAGTGATGTTTTGAATATAGGAAATATCTTTGTCCAATAGTTCTTCGATGATATTGGTTCCGAAATTAACGTTGCCAATCAAGTTTTGAACGGCGACGTTCCCCATTGGTATGCGCGTTCAATTCGGCTTCACGAGCAAAAATATGGAAAACGGAGGAGACGCCTAAAATGTTGTCCAAGTCGGGATAGTCATCGTAAACACTGCCACCGGCTTGAATACCCGTCTCGGCATATGGCGTCAATGCAGTCGTCACAGTCGTTTTCTTGGCTGCTGCGGCTAATCGCGCCAGTGCCGCTTTAACGGCCGCCGAGGTCTTGGTAGCGGTTGGAGTGGTTGTTGTCCCTGTACTGCCAGCGGGCGTCGTTGTTCCTTGGTCCGTAGCTGCCAAAGCGCCCATTCGGCCTTGTGGCTGTTGCAAAGCCAGCATTCGCTTTGAGCCGCCTTGAAGCTTAGACCCCGTCACATCATCCTTATTGTCGGTTGTCTCCGTATTAGTATGCTGATCAGTACCGGTATGCTGATTAGCCCCGTTATTCTGGTCTTTATCGGTCGCGGTAGACGAGTCATTATCTTGATTAGCAGTCTCCTCGCCAGCATCGTCACCTGTGCCCCCCGACTTCATCAGCGAACTTTCCACGTGACTATCGGTCCCAGCATCAACAGTAGCGGCGTGCGCAGTCACTGCGCCACTCCCTAAAGCCAAGACAATGGCGCAGGCAAATACCCAACGACGACCGGCCTTGTACATCCTGTAATGCGTCCGTTTAGTTTCCATATCAATTGGTCCCTACCTTTCCAATTAAAACTTCACCTTTATTTTCGTACTATCTTATCCAACAATCAATAACGTTCGTAAAATTATTTTAATAACAAACTAGTTTATAACGAGTTAATTTACCAATTTTACCAATCTGGGGTGAAAACTCCGAAAAAAAAGCACTACCGACAATTGTCGGCAGTGCAGGAATAATAGCTATTAATGCTGACGCTTGGTAATCAAGCCGGCTGGCGCCAAAACAGCCATGGCCACAGCGATTCCGGCTGTTAACCAGTCAGCCGGTTGTGAACGAGTCGAATGGTCTTGTGCCAGGTTTGTCTTATGTGCTGAAGCTAATTTAACATCCGTTGCCGACTTGGCATCAAGGTTGGTTACATGGCCAGTTTGATGGCCCGTCTTAACGTCGGTAATTGAAACATGACTTGTCGGTACATTATCGGCCTGGGCAGAAACACCAATACCAGTTAGTCCCATGCTCACTGCCAAAACAGTCAGGGTAGCATAAATACTCTTAGATCCTTTTAAAACTGCTCTTGTCATGATAGCTTCCTCCTCGTGCGGGTCCTCTTCAGAACCCCTACTAGATCAGATTCACTTAATAAGTGTCGCTTATAATTCTGAGAATCCTATCACCATTGCCATGGAATACTCATACTTTAAACACTGTGTACGATTCTCTTTTCAAGGTTATTGTCTCATATTTTCCGCCCTTTACAAGGGAATTGAGGCCCTAAATCAGTGACTGTACAAAGTTTCATCCAGCGGATTTGTGCATGAATGATTCTATAATAATGATGAACAATTGTACCTAGACCAATTGGCCACTAACCACCCATTCATGGCAGAAAAAAAGCCCGTGAGTGGTCCACGAGCTCTGCGACGTTTGGTCATGTTCTGCCGTTCAATTACCAATCAATCTTGTCAGTCAAGTCTACTCCCGACGCGAATTGCGGCGCCGTAGCCACCAACTTCCCGTCAAGACCAGAATCAAGCCACCGATTCCCCACCAGCTGGAAACCTG
Source organism: Levilactobacillus senmaizukei DSM 21775 = NBRC 103853 (assembly GCF_001592085.1). Classification (GTDB taxonomy): domain Bacteria; phylum Bacillota; class Bacilli; order Lactobacillales; family Lactobacillaceae; genus Levilactobacillus; species Levilactobacillus senmaizukei. The sequence goes on along the minus strand of NZ_BCWD01000010.1, from coordinate 32,406 downwards.
TTTTTCATCGGTCTGAGGAAGAGTGGTTGCCGCCACTCCCTGATCACCAGCGTTGCCGTTGGTGAGTGTCGTTGGCTTGCCGGTATCCCCCGCGGGCGCCGTCGTGGTAATCTCACCCGGTTGGCCGCCAGTCCCGGAATCACCGTCATTATCGTCTCCGTCACCGTCCGTGATAAGGTCACCACCGCCACCAGTCTCGACCTTTTCGTAAACATAAGTCACCTCAGTATCCGTGTCACCAAAGACTCCGCTGGCATTGCTAGGCGTCGTGACCAATTTGTAACCGGCGATCTGAACGGGTTGACTCTGATAGGCACTCCCAACCTTTCCCTTCAAAATCTGATCGGCCGCAATCGCCGTTCCATTGGCCAGCTGATGATGCACGGTCACCGTGCTCTCTTCGGTTGGCGTCACAACTGGTGGCGTTACCGTCCCGGTATCCTTCCGGTACACGTAAGTCACCTCGATGGGATCCGCTCCGTATTGACCGGTAGCATTATCCGGCGTCTTAACCAACGTGTACCCGGTGATTTTCAAGGGCTCGGTACTGTAGTCCTCACCAACAACGCCGGCAGGCAACACCGTGTCGGGAGCAATCTGTTGCCCCTGTTCATCCTGGTAGTGCACCGTGACACTTTCCGCGGTCGCGGCAATGGTATATGGCTGAATCACCGCGAAGTCTTGCGTCCCGGACGGATTAGCCGATGCATATTTCCCCGTCAAGAAATAATAGTCCTTGAGGGGCTTCACCGTTACGTTTGGGTAAGTCGTCAGTCCCGGCTTCTGATCGGCAATATTGCTATAGTACAAGCCACCCTCGCCGTCAGAAACCGCATCCCCAGCGCTGTAATGGAACATGTAGGTGAACGTATTATAGAAGAATACCGGAACTAAGACCCGTTCCGACCATTCGAGTTGCACCACGGTCCCATCGCGCCGGATACATTGAACCTTGAGGTGTCCTTCCCGTGTAGCATCATTGATCACAATCGGATCGAGATAGATGACCTGGGAGCTATCACCATATTCTTGGTAGTCGCGCTTTCCAAATGGCGATAGATCCCGAATATGATTGTAATTGACCAACATACTCGTCACATTCTCTAGATTAGCTAGGTCCGTAGCGTCTTCAATCCGATTATGTTGCAAATCAACCTTGGTGAGCTTCTGTAAATTCTTCAGCGGGCTCACATCAACAATATCCCCATAGTAGGCACCCGGGGCATAATTAAAACTATTGATTAACGTTAGTGACGTCAGGTTCGTCGCGTATTGTAGGCCTTCCAGGGAGTATTCGGTCTCCCCGTCAATATAGGTGCCCATGCCATTACGACCATCCGCATAGATACTGGTCAGTAACAACATATCTGCCTGGGTAATCGCCTGAGCGTTAGCCCACGCCTGCCCGGGGTTCTGTTTGCGTAAAGCGGCAAGAACGACCTCTTGTAGCCGTTCGTTGGGCATCCAATCGTCAATCGTTGGGTCGGCCTGGTTCAGGCGCGTCAGCTCCGCCTGAACCAACTTTACCGCCTTGATCTTCGGCGTGGCACCTAATTCAGTATCGGTCGGTGCCGGTAGTGGGGTGACGGTTTCTGCGGTTGCCCCGGCCGTGGTGGATGAGGTTGAGGTTGGGGTTGGGGTCGCCTCACCATTTTTGTTAACGCTTTCATTAATGGCCGGCTGTTCAACCGCGGGATCGCTGGCAACCGGGGACGTCAAGTCTTGATCGGCCACCGCGGCGGCCACATCCGTGGTAGCCGGTGGCGTCAGGGTGACGGTCGATTCCTCATTTTCCATCTCGCCGGCAGCCGTGGTGACCGCTGGTTGATTGGTGGCCGGCTGGTCATCCGCCTGGGCGGTCACGCTTCCCAAGCCCACAGCCAGAATTCCCGTCGTAATGCTCGCAAATAGCCAGTGCTTGCCCTGCTTGTACATCTTATAGTGTTGGCGTGTTTCCGTTCTCTTCAGCACAATAATCCTCCTCAAATAGTCTCTATCAGAACCAGCAACGGTGATCATAACTAAATCGGTGTGAAGTCATTAATGTCCTTTTACAATGCCAATTATAACGACTTACCCGCTAAAAAGCTAGCATAGATTAAACTATTCTTATAGTAGTTAATACGTGCTATGTATTACGGTAGCATCTAGTTTTCGAGTGCCAAAAAAGGTCCGATTCCCAACGGAACCGGACCCGATCAAATAGCTTTTTAGTTGTTGTGCTTACGCCGCTTAAGACCTACTAATCCGAAGAGTGATCCCAGAACAGCTAATCCCCAAAGTGGTGAAGTCGTTTCATCATTGGTTTGAGGTAGGGTCGTCTTCGCCTTGGGGTTAGGCAACGTGGTCGAGTAAGTCAGCGGCGTTACAGTTGCGGCTGCCGCACCCTCGGCTGGGACGACGTGACTGCCCGGATTAATGCCAGCAGCTTGTCCCCCCTTGCTAGGCGTGATCTTGCCAGGCTTGCTAGGTTGCCCCGGCTTATTGGGGGTCCCTGGTTTGTTTGGCGTACTTGGCTTATCACCGGCGCCGCCATTAGTGACCGCGGTGTAGATGTAGGTAATTGCACTGTCCGTATCGCCAAAGGTGCCAGTAGCATTGCTTGGCGTACTGGTCAGCGTGTAACCCGTCACGGTCTTCGCCGTTGAGGCGTATTGATCGCCAACATGCCCGGTTAAGATTTCATCCGGCGCAACCGTCTTGCCGGTTGCGTCCTGGTAATGAACGGTAACCGTCACTTGATGACTCGGCGTGACTGGGGTCACTGGGTCCTTGGTGTAAGTCACTGTAAAGACATTTGCTGTGGTCCCATCGCCGTATTTTGTGGCCGCCAAAGTACTTGGCGTAAAACCACTAATGACGGGTGCGGTTGGGAAGACGATCGCATCCCCGAACTTTCCGGTAACCGTCTTATCGGCCGCGGCCGTCGTACCATCCGCGTAAACGTAGTGAATGGTGGCAGTTTCATCATTGGCAACGTAAATCAGGTTAACGTTTGAGTCGGCCGTCAAGGTCCCCGAAAGCTGATTATTGGTCACCGTCATCGCCGTGCCGTCTTGGTTGGCGCTCTTGAAGGTGTACCCAGTCACACTAGGGATGGCCACTTGCCAGTTTTGACCCAGGTTTCCAGTCATCGTTTGTGAAGCTGCCAAAGTATTGCCCTTGTCGTCAAGGTAATTGAAGGTGGTGGCAATTTGCTTGTCGCCAAAGATCAGGGTGATATTGCTTGGATCTTCCGCATAAACCCCGGTGATCGCTTCGCCGTTTTCGGTCCCGTTATATTGCAGACCCTTATTCATGATTGCGGAGACAGTGTTCATAACATTTGCATCCTTATTCAGATCGAAGTTGGTCCCGAGATCACCAGCCATTGTGATTTGCGGTGCTAGGATAGTCCCATCGGCCCGCTTGAAGTTTACATTGACGTTGCCCACCGTGTCGCTCAACCGATATGGGACGATGATTTCCCCTTCATACGGATAACCAGCTTCCCCGAACAACGGGTCGCTCCAGTCCATAAAGAGAAAGCCGCTATTCGCCGTAAAGTTGTTCCAGGAGACGGTTGTCGGACTAACACTAGTCGGTGTTGCCCCACTGTTCATACCAGCGTAATACATGGAAGGACCAACCCCGGTAATCGGCACATTGCCACCATCGGCCGTCTTGATGATAAAGGATGGTGCCGTGTATGACTTGGTCTTCGAATTTAACGTAATCTCTGGTAATTTAATTGTTTGGTAAGCCACCGTTTGGTAAGCAGGAAGACTCGCGATAGAACTTAGTAAAGGTGAAATATCCGTGATGTGATTGTAGGAGAGACTCACTGAAGTTAAATGTAACGTTGACAAGACTGAAACATCGGTCAAATTATTCATTTGCAGGTTAACGTCATCTAACTTGGGCAGATTAGCAATACCATTAATATCTGACAATTGACCCATCGCGAATTTCCCATTCCAGATCGTTGATGCATCTATATCCGGATAAATAGACAAATATTCTAGATTAGTCGCATATTGCAACCCATCCAAATTTTTCATTTGAATGGTCGACAGGAAGTATTCTTTATTTTCTTCAGCTAGCTTAGGCGCCATGACCAAAGTCTTGACCTGGCTTAACATGTCCTTCGTAATTTGAGCAGGTGAGGTCAGACCAAAAGTATTCTTGATTGTATAGTAAACGAAGGTCTGTAAATTCTTATCGGGCATCCAGTCATCGATGGACTCGGTTATGGTTGCAGCCAATGGTGCTGCTGCAACGGAGGCTACCACATTATTTCGTAGCAAGGCAGACCGACTGGACCCGGTTGGCGCCTTCGGTTCCGCAATGGTAACCTTAGCCGCCGACTTATCGGTCACGGAGTCTGACGTTGTCGAATCAGGCTTCTTATTGGTCGGGTCAGGTTTGGCCGGAGGCGTTGATTTAACGACATTATCAGGGGTATCGACACCAGCCGACTTGCCCGTTCTGTCGCCAGTTGATTTATCCGCTGGCAACCCCGTAGACTTGTCGGTTGTCCCGTTCCCCGAATCATCACCGGTCGACCCCTTAAGCACCGCAGACTTGTCTACCGAATTTGTAGCATCCTTCGCCGTCGCTTCGCTGGCTGGCGCATCTTCACCAGCCGTGGCCATTGTATCCGCTTGGGCGGTCTTAACGCCACCGGATCCCAGAATGAGTGTTGCGGTGAAAATACCGGCAAAAATCCAGGCCTTGCCTTTTTTATACATCTTGTAATGTTCTTTCGTATTCGTGGAATTGAACATGAAAGCCCCTCCTCATCTGATACTCAATGATTAATTTTTATCCATATGTAAAAACTTCACTAATCAGTATGCAAGAAATTGATATATGGCCTTTACAATTAGATTATAACGCATTTTATTAAAAATACTATCGAATATAAGAAAAAGTTTACGGGGGTCCACATATATTAAAATATGCATTCCTATCCGTGTTCACGCCAATAAGAACGCTTCTATACCAGCGTTGATCATGATTTTATCGCCAAATAAGCAAATGACCGGATCGAAGATTTTAAGACTATACCGGGCAGTCACAAGTATCCGAATGTGTCACTTACATAGCTGCTCTGGGCCTACTAGAATTAAAAAAAGCGGTCAGCATTACGCCGATCGCTCCTAATAAATACATTTTTCACTTATTTATGCGTACGTTTCCGCCAGCCTACTAATCCGAGGAGTGACCCCAGAACAGCTAATCCCCAAAGTGGTGAAATCGTTTCATCATTGGTTTGAGGTAGGGTCGCCTTGGCGGCATTAGCCGGGTTGGCCAGATTTGCTGTGTGAGTTGTCCCCGGCTTAGCCTTCAGGTTACTGGTTACCATCGCCGCTTGACCGCCATTGCTAGTCGTTGGCGTCTTACCACCGTCCGGCTTGGTTGCGGGTTTACCAGGCTTGTTGGTACTTGGCTTATCGCCACCATTGCCATCGGTAACCAGGTCACCATCGCCGCCAGTCTTGGCGTAAACGTAGGTGATTGACCCATCTGTGTTGCCAAAGGTGCCGTTGGCGTTGGCCGGTGCGGTAAGTAATTTGTAGCCATCAACCGTGGCTGGGCTAGACGTGTAACTATCCCCTGCCTTACCCGTCAAGGTCACATCCGGTGCCACTTTAGTCCCATTGGATGTTTCGTAGTGGACCGTCATCGTCACCGTTTGACTAGGCGTAACAACTGGTGGGGTGACCGTTCCGCCAACCTTCTTGTAGACAAAGGTTACGGTTTGGGCCGTATCGGAGAAGGCCCCCGTAGCATTGTCCGGTGTCTTAGTTAACTCATAGCCATCGATAGCCTTAGCAACCGCCGTGTAGCCTTCACCAATAAATCCGGTCAGGGTATCGGGATCGGCGACCTGGTTGCCACTGTCGTCGACATAGTTTACGGTGACGTCGGCTGCTTGGTCGGCCTTGATGTATGGCGTCACCATTTGAGCAACCTTCACGTTGATGCCGTTAATTTTCGTGGTATAAACGGCGTTCAAGAAGTAAGTGTAATCTTCTGCAACCAAGTTGGGATAAAGCTGTGCCCAAGGATTTTCCGTCTGTCCTGGCATAATTTGGTCTTTAATTCCTGTGAAAGAAATCTTATCACCATCCAATGAATACCCGGTTGCACCATTCCAAAAAACACGGACGGTTGACTCAGGATGTAATGGCGCGGTGATTGGGAGGCCGTTCGCTGGTGCGATGTCATCCAGCGTAAAAGTTAGTCCTTGTGGCGCCTTGATTGGGCTGACCAAGGCATATTCGTTGGACTTGGGAATATAGATAACCTTGTTCTCAATGAATTGGTCATCTAGTCTCAAGTCTGAATATTGTGCGGCATTTAGTGAAGAGAAGTCTGCGATACAATTCTGTGCAATTGACAGGCTAGTAATGTCCTTCAGACCAGAAATCGGTGTAATATCAGTCACCCGTTGACCTAATACTTCAAGTGAAGTTAATTTTGTCAGTCCCTGTAATGGCGTGATGTCCGTAACATCCCCACGAATCATGTATGGCGCATAATTCAATTGATCAGAGATGACCAGGTCCGTTAAGTTGGTCGCGTACTCTAACCCTTTTAAGGAGAATGAACTCTTGCCATCAATGTAGGTATCATTGAAGTATAGGTAATTTAGAAGCAACATGTCATCCTGAGTAATATCCGCGGCCGTGGACCAGGTCTTACCCGAAGCTGCAATAGCTGGATTGTTATAGAGGTAGTCGCCTTGAAACATCGATAAAACATCTGCTTGCAAAATCTTGTTAGGCATCCAGGCATCAATCGATTCATCGGCCTTGGCCGTTGGCGCTGCCATTCGAGCAGTTGGTGCAGCTGGCGCCTTGCGACTGAGGTTGTTGACTACTTCTGAGGAGTCGTCATTTGTAACGACGGTTCCTTTATCGGCTGAATCGCCAGTACCACTTTTGCCCGTATCGTCAGCCGGCTTGTCGACCGGTGCTGGATCACCAGCCTTATCATCGGCTGGCTTGTTTATATCAGAGTCAACCGCATCGCTTTGGGGGTCACCAACTTTGTCAGCGGTCTTCGATGAACCCAACACCACCTGCTTATCTGGTGCCGCCGATTTACCCGAAGCGGCTGCTTGATCTTGTTCTCCAGAACTCTGTGTCAGCGTATCCGCATGAGCTGTTTGACCACCAACCACACCTAGCGCCAAGGAAGCCGTCACGATGCCAGCAAAAATCCAGGCCTTTCCCTTCTTGTACATCTTATAATGTTCCTTGGTATTTATTGAATTAAACATAAAATAACACCCCTCCAAAACAGGTTATAGTCGTTTACAGAATGGTCTGTTGTTTGGTGGCCACCCAATTTTTATTCTCAATAATGTAAGCCCTTTACAAATTCAATTATAGCTAATCGGTTGGTTAAAATCTAGTCCATACCCGCAAAGATTTTTGCCTTTTTATGTTTAAAAGATTATTGGATAAGTCATGTACACTTGTGAATAATTACCGCCATTGCGGTGTTTTAGATAAGTACATCGATGTAATTTTTTCACATGAATCCGTATATTAGCGGCCCAAGGAACGCGTTACACAATTCAAAATTTATAACATTGTTTTTGAGGATGGTCAGTCCAACTAACTATGCATCTATGAACGCTTTAATGGTCGGTCAAATCGTTCTAAAGATCTTTACACTAACCTCACCTTTTTTCGTACCAGTCGATATGGCCGAAACGTGCGACCAAAGGCAGCCTTAATGCTCGCTGGCTAATCGCCTTTGGTACCACTCTCTTCTCAAATAATGACTTAATTCTTCTTTGAAGACACCCGCCATCTTAAGCGTCCAATTAGACCACTGATGATAGCGAATCCCCAGAACGGCGAGCCCTGGGCCTCACCCGTCTTGGGTAATATCTGTTGCGGCTTATTAGTAGTCCCCTGACCCGTTGCCAGTTTATTCGATTGCTTGTCAGGTTGGCCCAGCTGAACGGTATTACCATCAGTAGCAATTTCGTCCACGATGTTAGCCGCCGCACCACCATCGTCCGGTGTCGGATCAGGGGTGACCACGGCTGGCGTCTCAGGTTGCGCGACCCCCTGATCGCCCGCGCCATCGTCTGGTTCATTCGTGGAAGGCTGCTTAGCCACCTCATAATAATAATTAACCGACATATCTGTGTTGCCAAAGGCCCCGGTGGCATTGGTTGGGGTGGCGATCAGGGTATACCCCGGCACCGACGCCGCCGTTGTCGTATACGCCTCACCCGGATGTCCCGTTAATATTTGGTCAGCCGCTAATTGCTGTCCCACCAACGTTTGATAGTGAACCGTTACCGTTGTCATCGGGTTAGGCATCACCACCGGGGGAGTCTTAGCCTTGGTATACGTCACCGTGAATTCATTCTTGGTAGCGCCATACTTGGCAACTGGCAATGGGCTCGCGGTGTATCCCGAAATAATTGGTGACGCCGGGAAATTAATCGGTTGGCCATATTTACCCGTAACGGTTTTGTCGGGCGCCGCCTTTTTCCCATTGGCATAGTTATAGTGAATAATGGCCGTTTCCTCGCGACCGATGTTCGGGTCGATTGTGAACTCCTGAGTAATTTCTCCGGAAAATCCTTCGTAATCTCCTTCAGAGATATCCCAGTCCATGAACAGGTAACCGCCATCCGCCGAAAGTTGCGACCAAACAATTTTATTTGGACTCACATTATGCCACGTACCGTCACTGGATAGGTCATAACCATTGGCGTCATCGACCCCCTTTAGGGGAATGACCGTCCCATCGATATCCTTAATTGTAAATTGGTCAAACACAAAGCTATCGTCTTTGCCCAGGGGGATTGCTGGCAAATAAATAGCCTGATCACTCAAGCCTACCTGGGCGTTCGGCTTGAGCGAGTGTTTTAGTGGTGACAGATCCGTAATATTATTCTGACTCAAGCTAACCGTATCTAATGTTTTATTAGCTAGAGCCGAGATATCTGTAATCTGATTCAGCTGAAAGTTAACGCTCGTCAAATTTTTAAGGCCAGCCAGCGCAGCGATATCTTCGACGGCCCCATACTCAATGAGCTCATGGTCCCATTTGTCCACCGCCAATAAATCAGGATAAATGGAAATTTCACGCAAATTCGTCGCATGCTCTAATCCTTTCAGTGAGCTAATTGACGTCGTCATGTAAAAGAAATCCTGGTCCGCCAATTGCTTCTGAACATCCGCATCTAATTCGTACAGATTGTCACTGAGCATTTCCGGCGTAATCTCATCGACCGTTTTAATGGCTAACCCTGGCCGTTGGGGATAGGTTGCCTGATCCGCCAATCCTCGCTGCAACTGCCATAACACCAATTGCTGCAGATTTTTATCCGGCATCCATTCGTCAATGCTAGATGCCCGCGGAGTAGGGCTTGGCGCCGGTACTGGTATTGCCGCTACAGACCTGACCTTATGCAGTGTTGAGTCAGCTCGCCGTTCACCTACCGCGACTTGCTTAATCCGATCGTCATCGACCAACTTCAAGCTTGTCGGCGTCGGCTGATCCTGACGACTTCTCGGTTGCTTTTCTGTGGCGCTAGACGCATTCAGGTCGCCTGTCCCCACGCCTGCGACCTCATTCGCAACGGATGTTGACCCAGTGTCTTCATCGCTTAGAGAGCTTGCGACTGGTTTTAACGTGCCCCCATCCCGTTCATCTAGTGACGCGCCTGTTTCTTCCTGTTCCGTAACCGCGGAATCGCCAGTAAGCTCATCCGCCTTCGCCACAACGCCGGTTACTCCAACCGCCAGGGAAGTCGTGATAATTCCTGTTAAAATCGCAGCTTTACCGTGTTTATACAACTTGTTATATGTCCCCGTCACATCTGTTGGTCTCAATAGAGCTCCTCCTCTAAGTATTCAAATTATCAAACAAGCGTTGTGCTTCATTATCATCAGATAAATATTGGGTCAGCCTTGCTGACATTTTTATCATAGCGGCATGGCTTCTATTTGTCTAAGCTCCCATTAATAGTTCACCATATATCTCACACAAAAACTTTAAGCAGCCCAATTTGTCCTCAAAACCAACTCCGCGTTGCGCCGATCCCGCCTTCATAGACCCTAACCAATCCGTCGCCAATGTTTATGATCGGTAAAGCCTGCTCCCCAAAAGAATCCAAAAAGTTTGGTCATTTTTTCAATAAAAAAAACGGTCAGCTGAGCTAACCGTTTCCAAAAAAATATCATTGATTTATTTGATCATCACTTGGAGTCCCGCTGCTAACAAGCCTCCGACGATTGGACCACACATTGGCACCCAAGCATAACTCCACTCAGCCGAACCACGATGGGGCACCGGTAGGATGGCGTAAGCCAAACGCGGTCCCCAGTCCCGAGCTGGATTCAAGGCAAACCCTGTGGTTGTCCCCAGACCCATCCCAATAATCATAATGAGCATCCCCACAATGAATGGCTTCAGACCATCCGTGAAGTCGCCCAGATTCAACAGAACGAAAATGAAGGCCCAGGTAGCAATCACTTCAGAGAGAAAGTTAAACGTGGGATTCTTAATTGCCGGTCGAGTCGCGAAGATCCCAACCGAGTTGCCAGAGGCCTCATCGGGCGTGGCCTTGAAGTGTGGGTAGAATTGTAGGATTACAATCGCTGCCCCAATGAAGGCGCCCAAGAATTGTCCCACCAAATATGGCACAACGTTAGCCCACGGGAAGAATCCAAAGGCTGCAAACCCAATGGTTACGGCCGGATTCAGGTGACCATCGGAGCCTAACATGCCGGCAACATAGACCCCCATCGTCACGGCCATTCCCCAGGCGACACTGACATACGTCCAGTTGGACCCCTTTGCGTAAGTCTTATTTAGATTAATACTAGCGCCAGTTCCGGCACCTAAGATAATTAAAATCATCGTGCCAAAGAACTCACCAATAAAACCATTCATAACTGTTACACCCACCTCATCATTATTATGTATAAAATAAACAATCATTTGAGCCATTAACAGTCTACCACAGCCCACCACGAATGGGTGAAATTAAATGGATACGCTTACAAAACATAGTCTTATCTTAAACTATTCGGTTAACCGGCAAAACTTGACTCGCTAAACGGCCCCCTCATGACCTTTACCCGCAGCCGCTCGAAGGAACCCTTCGTACTAGTTAACTAAAAATAGTCGGCTGTCCGCAACACTGCGTCCAGTCGACCTTTTGAATGGTTAGTTATTCAAGTTGAAACAACTCCAGAAAACACCGAATGGCATGATCCCGAATAGATATCGAGATCGTGCCATTCTAAAATCGCCTAATATTTCAATTGTTTGATTTTTGTGAATGGCGCAGAAGCATTCCACGCCATTATTTCTTCTATTATGCTGGTGATACGCCGAGGGTATTCTTGTTCCCGCCGTTTAAAATCTTGAAGAAGCTGGCTAATTCACGCTTCCGGTATGCAGCAGGGACGAACTCACGGATAGTTTCGAGGTCAAATCCAGTGGCTAACTTATTGCGGTCGACCACGATCGGATTCTTGAGAATTCCAGGATTAGTCTGGAGTAAATCGACTAATTCGTTCATCCCCATATCTTGAACGTTAGCTGGAAGTGACTTGTACGCTTTGGAACGGGTGGAAATCAAGTCGTCCGTTCCAGATTCAGTTAAGGATAACATATATAAAATTTCATCCCGTGTTAAGGGTTGTTTTTTAATATCACGGGCCGTAAAGATGGCGTCATGGTTAGCTAACCATTTCATTGCCTTGGTTACCGCCGTCGTTTTTGCATGGAAATACATTTTAATCATAAAATCGCCCTCCAATGTCTGTCTTCGATGAGGTACTAGAGTTAGCACTCTATAATTCGAGTGCTAATTTATGCTTTTCATTGTACACCACAACGGAAAATGATGAAACCCATTACTCTCGGTCTAGGCCACCATTTAACAATTTCTTCAGGTTCTCCCGGCTTGCTTAAGGTGGTCGAAAGCCTATCCGCTGGGCCTACAACTAACTCTACCAGGCGAATGCAATCGTTTTACGTCCGAAAGTTGAATTTTTCTTGAAGATCCCCTCATCCAGGTATTTTCAGATTAACACAGCTGGACACGCTCGTCCTTGAGGCAGATCAAGTTAGCGCGGTCGCCTTCCTAGCACCCCACGTTTATCTGGTCAACCATCTGCTATCCCATGATTTTCATAAACAATCCTAAACACCGTCAGCTTCTTTCAAGCTGCCCGCTTAGAACCCACATCCCCTAATGAATGTTCACGAGTCCCTTTATTACTAATAACGCCCCGCATGATTAAGTATTATCACCACAAAAAAGGTTCCAACGCCAATAACGTTGGAACCTACTCACAAACTCTTTAAGACTTAGGATCGAAGGCTAATGCGCGCGTCCAATTCCCATTAGTCAACTGGTAGTAAGTCGTCACCTTACCGTTGGAATCCGTTCGGCGAACCCGATGGGTCACCTTAACCCGTTGGCTAGCCAAGTCGGCAGTGGTCCCCTTTTGCTTAGCCAATGCTGGATCGTTGAATGGATGGGTATAAATTGGATAGATCTTCATTAAATCGAATTCTCGGTCAAAGGATTCCTTCCTGAACTTATCAAAGGTCAGGGCGCCCTTGCGAATCCAATAACGCTTAGCCGAAGTCTTCTTACTGAAACGGATACGGTACCACAGGCCGGTGTCGGCCTTAGCCCGCATATCCAAGTAAACTCGCTTGCCCTTGTGCTTCTTCAGGTTAAACTTCAAAACATTCCAGTTTTTGTGACCACGAATGTGATTGTACACGGCGTACTTCTTATAGTTCTTGGTCAGCTGTGCATGTTGACTCGCCAAGCCACTGACATACTTCTCATGTTTATTGGTCTGCTTACGTTTCTTTAACTTCTGAGCAACCGACGTATGCGTAATGGTCTGCTGTGGTTTCACATGGGTCTTCTTGGCCTTGGTCGTCTTGACCGAGTTGCGCGTAATTTTAACCGTGTCGCCGGTTAAGGCAAAGTTAGCCTTGAGGAAGGCAGCTTTCTTTTTCTTGGTCGTTGTGGCCTTATTCCCGCTAATCTTAATATGAGTCATCGGGTCCGTGGCGGAACTGCTATCTAAGAAAATGTATTGCCGCGTCGGCCGGACATTGGTAAAGGTGTTGTCTTGAATATTCAAGTTAGTCATGTTGTAATCGGGTTCGGTGTTTAATAAGTAAATATAATTCCCCGATCCCAAAACATGTTGGTTAATAAATTTGTTGCCCGTAATCCACAGATTCGAAACATCCTTGAAGTGAATCGTTGCGACACCCTTCGCCATCAATGGCTTAGGATCAACCACGGTGTTGTTGGTGAAGTAAACGTTGTGGATAATCCCGGCCTTCCCGTGATCGTAGATTGCGTGTTGGCCAATCGGATTGGGCGCATAGGATTGCACCTCGCCCGACTTCCGAGAAACCGGTAAAAATTGGTTCTTATGTACCCGGACGTTGTAGCTAGGTAAGTTATCGTATTGGTCGCCAGGATGCTTGTACGACATCGCCTTGTAGTTTGAGTAGTCAACCTGAATAGCTTCTTTGTAATCGAGTGACCCATTGAACCCGGTAAACACAGAATTCGTTACCTTGATATCATGGCTCCCATCGATATCGATATAGTGCCCAGTTGGGGATTCGGCATCGTCGAAGACACACTTGTTAAAGCTAACATCCTTGGCGTGATGAAGACTTTGGGTGAAGACACTTTGGCCCTTCGCCGTGTGGTCCCCTTGGAACGTGGCACCTTCCCACTTAACATTGCTAATTCCACCATCGTATCCGGCTTCAGGACTAGGATAGAAGAAGTTTACCCGGTGACCAGCGGTGATCCGGAACACAGCGCCTTTATCAAACTTAAAGGTGATGTTCGAATGCAACTTGATATTCCCGGTATCAAACAGATAAGTCCCCTTAGGCACGTGAATCGTTACCGCACCGTCCCACTTATTAATCATCTTTTGCAAGGCGTCATTATTCACCTTTTTGGCGTTGCCAACCATCCCCTGATGCTTGGCATTAATGACCGTCGATGCGTAAGCCACCGTATGGCTGGCTTGGCGTGGTGTTACTGAAACGAAATTTAGTCCCAATAAGGTAGTCCCCATTGCTACCAAGGCCACCAGGCCCATCTTTACTCTTAATCGCAAAAAAATCCCCTCCACTTCCTAAATCTTTCATCAGTTTCATTATAAACTAAGATTTTTAACCATTGGGTCATCTTAATCTAATTGTCACACGATTGAAAGATTCCGGTCGTAAACGGGATCTCATTTTAAATTGTCAGTTTTTTACATTAACTTCGCGATATCGGCGTGGAGGCCTTGTAATCTTTCCACGACTTGGCCGCGAACTTGCGTATAAACCTTAACGCCATCTGGCGTTAGCTTCAAGTTGTGCTGACGGCGGTCAACTTGGGAAGCAATACTCTCGATCAAGCCAGCCCGGAGCAACCGCGAAATTTGCCCGGAGATCATTGACTTGGAAACCCCGATTTGACCAGCAAACTTGGTTGGGGTAAATTCTTCACGTTGATCCGTAATGGCATGAAGTAAATTGAATTGTTCCAGAGAGATCGTCAAATCCTCCGTTTTAATGGTCGTTACCGGCCGCATGATTTTCTGTAGTTGGGAGAACCATTCCAAGGATTGGTTCAAATCGTTCGTTTGCGTCATTTAATCTTTCTTCCTTTCTACTTATGCTTCGGCGAAACTGTTACTATTCTTAGCCGCTAACCATTTATTATAGCCCTTATTTTCAGTCTTTATGTTACCGATTCATTAATAGTTTATAGCATTGTAAATGAAAAAACTAGTGATCAGCAACCTTTTTGTCATATTTTCTGTAAACGGGTGCATTGAATTCCCTAAATAAAGCCTTTATGATTAAGATTAAGAAATTCTAAACACGGAGGAGAACGGTATGACATCAATTAAAATGATAGCAACCGATGTTGATGGAACATTCTTAACTCAGCAGCGAACATACAACCACCCACGGTTTGCCCAGCAACTTAACCAACTGGCTGCCCAAAACATTCGTTTTGTGGTCGCGAGCGGGAATCACTTAGGCCACCTGCAGGACGTTTTTGCAGCAACCCCGGCGGTCCAAACATTCGTTGCCGAAAATGGCAGCTTGATTGTTGACCACGGACAGACGCTCTTCGAGACCAGTCTGCCCATGACGGTGGTTCACGATGTGGTGACCACCCTCTTAACCGATGACGCCGTCCGGCCCAATGTCTTACGACTCTCAGGCGCTCATGGCACTTATATCAATCGGCATGATCGGCCTCATGACGCCATCGGCCAAAAATATTTCTTCAATAACTTGGTTCCCGTCGATGACCTGTTAAAGGTTGACGACACCATTTATAAAGTCAACGGCGAGTGGCCAAATGGCGCGATCCGCGACATTGCTGCCCGCTTGAATCGCCAGTTTCCCGGCAAAATTCACGCAACCGCCAGTGGCTTCGGCAGCATCGATATCATTGCCCCACACATGAATAAGGCCACGGGACTGACCCAACTGGCCGAATCCTGGGGCATCAAGCCCAGCGAGGTGGCGGCCTTTGGTGACAACGATAACGACCGCGAAATGCTCGCCCATGTCGGTCTCGGTGTGGCCATGAAGAACGGCACCGAATCGGTCAAGGACGTCGCCCAGTTGATCACACCAACTGATAATGACCACGATGGTGTTCTAGACGTGATTGATCGTATTCTAACGGAACAACTTTAACGTCAGCTAAACCATTTAGAACCTGGAATAATATTCCAGGTTCTTTTTGGCGTTAACCGTTCTGTGAGTCTTAATCACTGGTGGATAACCAGAGCCACTGACTCATGAGTCCCCACATCTGACGAGCAGAATGCAACCGGCTGTGCCCAATCCCAACGACCTCGTGTTCCCGATAAGCCAAGGGACTCCTGGCGACCACTCGGCGAAGTGGGGTAATCTGACTAACCGGTACAGCACCATCCGTTGGACGCCCCCCTAGTGTCCCGTAGACGTTCAATACCCGGCCACCACGCAAATGGTCCAGATCAGCTTTCAACGTGGCTAGACGACGAAAGGCTGCATCTGGCGGGGCATTTCTGGGAGACTCATCAACCGGCGCCCCCAGCAGTAATAACTGATGGAGTCGCGGCAGGTGATCGGCTGACCGGGCAGCGAAAACACTATGAATCAGGGCGCTGCCACCCCAGGAATGAGCAATCGCATTGAAACTAGTCACCCCGTATCGCCGGGACAAATCACTAAGTACCCCGGTCAGCCAACGAATCTGTGGCTCATAGGTTCGCGTCCAAGCGTGATCAAATAGGACCTGAACCAAGGGATTCGTCGCCTGACCATCCCATACACCATGCCAGTGGCGGTGACCAAGATGGTCCACGTGAACCACTAGCGCCGGATGCGCCAGATGCTGACGCGTTGACCAACGAATAAATCCGCGGTAGGTTCCCGCTTGACCGCCCCAACCGGGGATTAATAAGGTGGGACGAGCTGCATAGTGGCAATCTGCGCGACGCTCACCTAAAGCCACCGGGCGATTTCCCCGGTGACGGCGACTCAGCCAAACTAACCAACTTCCGGCAAACAATCCTACCCGCCAATATTGCGTGCGGTTCATAGATGCTCCCCCTCATAATTAAACCATTATGCCAGTTTTTTCGATTGTGCACAAGTTAAGTTCTGGTTACGAACGCAATTTATTGCCAATCGTGAGACGCTGACAATGCCCACCAACTTAAAAACTTTCTGCTCGGAACAACATTCTCTATTTGACATTGGCCCATCAGAAAAAATATAATGAAATGTAATGAAAACGCTTTAAAATATTCGGAATCGAGGAGCTGCTATGCAAACTGCTACGAAGCACTGGGATACCTATGAAGATGAGGCCGTCACTGAATATTCGATCGAAAACGACCATGGGGTCAAATTAGCTGTCCTAAGCTGGGGCGCTACGCTACACACGCTGTCTGTCCCGACTGACAAGGGTGACCGGAATTTGGTGCTATCTTACCACAAGATGGCCCATTACCTTGATAATCCGTTCTATGTTTGCATGGGAATTGGTCGAACCGGCGGACGAATTAGCCGCGGAACCTTTTCACTAGGTCAACAAACCTACCACGTCGCCACGAATGAGGGCCAGAATACGTTGCATGGGGGCCCTGATGGCTTTAACACCGTCAATTGGGCTGGTCAAATTGATACGACCGATCCCAACGAACCCCGAATTATTCTTACCCACACCTTCAAATCGACCGATGACACTTATCCTGGTGATTTAACTGCGCAGATGATTTATTCCCTCGATAACCAGGATCGCGTCCACTTGGAATTTGTTGGAAATAGTACAGCGCTGACCTTGTTCAACCCAACCGCCCACCTCTACTTTAACCTGAGCGACGACGACCTGATTGCTGGGCAAACCCTGCAAGTTAATAGCACGGAACGACTTGAATTGGATGATGAAAAGTTACCAACCGGTCGGATGTTGCCTAATACGGGTTCGGCTTATGACTTCGCCAACGGTCAAAACCTGGGCGAGTCGTTGCGAGCACTGCAAGACATCCCCGAACAAGGCCTCGATGACGTCTACCACGTGACACCAGACGCCGACCTGGCCATTGCCAAGCTCAGCGATCCGCTAACCCACCGGAGTGTCACCATTAAGTCCGACCGTAACGCGCTGGTCGTCTTCACGGGGAATTCCTTTAACTCGACCATGAAGCTCGCCAGCGGACCCGGTCAGCCTTACATGGGGATTGCGCTAGAAGCTCAAAGCTTACCGGACTCCCCCAACCATCCAGAGTTCGGCGACGTGAGTCTCCCAGCCGGTGAGACGCGTTGCTACCAAATTAGCTACGACCTGACTTACTAAAACACGATCGATCCGCCCGCCACTAAGTATGGCGGGCTTTTTCGATTGGGTCCAAAATATTTTATCCGATTGAGTCGTTGTCGTTGACGCTCCTATGACCCTATGATACATTGGTAAAACGTAATCATTATCATTTAAAAAGGAGACTGATCATGGCTAAGAAATCAAAAATTGCTAAGGCCCGTAAGATTGAGGCCACCGTTGCGAAATACGCCAACCAACGAGCTGAATTAAAGGCCGCCGGTGACTATGCGGCACTCGCCCTGTTGCCTCGGGATGCGTCGCCTACGCGAATTCATCGTCGCGACCATCTAGATGGCCGGCCACACGCCTATATGCGAAAATTCGGGCTCTCTCGGCTAAACTTCAGGGAGCTCGCCCACGCGGGTCAAATCCCTGGTGTGACTAAGGCCAGCTGGTAACCCCAAAATCAATCCCACGGAAACGTTATCATTTGCGTTTGACGTGGGTTTTTTTGTGGCTTACACTGAATTTATCACACTTAAAAGGAGTGCTTAAATTGGCAGAAGTTTTAACCGCAATCAATGTCTTTGACGTTTTCGGTCAGAGTGCTAACTCCCCTTATGCAGGAGCCAACACCCCCAAGTTGAACGCCCAATTCGTTGGTTACACCCCAGAAATGTCATTTGACATTGACAACCAGCCTAAGCTGGCTCGCAACAACGAACGTAAGTTGCGCAACATTGAAAAAGAAGTTCGGGAAGAATTCCGTGAACGCCTCGTCAAATTAGGCGGCGCCGACCTGGAAGAAAACCTGAAGACCTTTAACGACCTCATCACGACTTTCCGTGATCGGATCGAAAAGGAAATCACGACTTCTGATAACTTGGACCTTTCAAGCTTGACCACCACCGGTGAATGGGTAACTTACTGGCGGAACGATTCTAAGCTGGTTCAACTTAAAAACGAACAACAACGGTCACAAATGTTCTAAGACCGTTTCCAGCCAAAAAGGCCACCACGAGAAATTTCTCGTGATGGCCTTTTACTTTACTTAAGCTCTAAGGGGTCACCGGCCACATCAATGGTCAGTGGGTCCCCACTGATTAACTTAAAGTGCGAGCCATCCGCGTGAACGCTGACCTCGATCAGCCGTCCCCGGAAGACCTGCCGAAACGTGTAGCTCGTCCAGGTCTTTGGTAAGAATGGCGCGTAATGCAACTGTCCATGGCGGACCCGCATTCCAGCGAAGCCTTGGACCACCGCAATCCAACCACCGGTCATGGCCGTAATGTGCAAGCCATCCGTCGTGTCGTTGTTGTAGTTGTCGAGATCCAACCGTGCCGTCCGTGAATAGAGTTCAACGGCCTTGTCTTCATAGTGCAGGTCAGCGGCCAGTACCGCGTGAATCGCGGGTGACAGGCTGGATTCATGAACCGTCAATGGTTCATAGAAGTCGAAGTTGGCCTTCTTCTGTTCTGGCGTGTAGTCATCAATAAAGTCCCAAATACCTTGCAGCACATCCCCTTGCTTGATGTAGGGCGACCTGAGGATCTTATCCCAAGACCAATGTTGGTTGATTGGTCGTTGGTCGGCCGGAATGGCACTGACGGGTTCAATGTCCTTATCCAGAAAGCCATCGTGTTGCACAAAGATATTGAGATCCTTGTCGTAGGGCAGATACATCCGCTTAACAATGTCGTGCCATTGGGCCCGTTCAGCGTCAGAGACGGCTAAGCTCTTGGCCGTGGCCGAATCGACCTGGTCCAAAATGCCCAGCGTGTACTTTAACGTCCACTGAGCCAGCATGTTAGTGTCCCAGTTGTTATCCACGTTATTTTCGTATTCATCGGCACCGGTCACCCCGTGGATCATGTAGGCTTGATTTCGCTTGCTAAAGTGGACCCGGTCGGCCCAGAACCGTGAAATCTCGGTCAAGACCTTGGCTCCTTCGTGCAGCACGTAACTGGTGTCCCCGGTGTAACGGGTGTAGTTGTAAATGGCAAACGCAATGTCCCCGTTACGGTGAATTTCTTCAAAGGTAATCTCCCATTCGTTATGGCATTCGATCCCGTCGAACGTCACCATTGGGAAGAGGGCCCCGTTCAAACCTTGTTGTTGGGCATTGACATAAGCCCCATCCAGTTGTTTGTAACGATACATCAACAGATTACGCGTGACCTCAGGGTTCGTAATCCCCAGATAAACGGGAATCGCAAAGGCTTCGGTGTCCCAGTAGGTGGCCCCACCGTACTTTTCACCGGTAAATCCCTTGGGTCCAATGTTCAACCGTGAGTCTTCCCCATAGTAGGTAGAGAATAACTGAAAGAGATTGAAGCGAATTCCTTGTTGCGATTCGTCATCGCCCTCAATGATCACGTCGGACTTTTCCCAACGTTGGGCCCAAATGGCCGTGTGGTCGGCCAGCAGAGCGGCGTAGCTCTCGTTGGCAACCCGGTCGCTCAGTGCATGCATGGCTGAGGTCAACTTGGCCTGATCGGCATAATCTCTGGAGGTGACAACAATCACGCGTTTTTCCAGCTCGACGCTGGCATTTGCCGCCAAATGACCGGTATAAGCCGTCATAACTTCCTTGGCATTCGGTTGGGTGATGGCCACATTGGTTAGGTCGGTGACCACGCGCATCTCCATCCCCGAGGTGAACTGCGGCGTACCAAAAGGATTGGGCGTCGTCTTGGCAACCACACTCCCCCGGTCGGTGGCCTGTTCGGTGTCAAGAACGTCCCAGAAACGTTCGTCGTAGTTGGCCTCCTCGTTCTTAACATCGGCATCGATACTAGGCTTCACGGTCACGTCGATCGCCTCAGCCCCCAAATTCTTCACGCTAACCCGTTGGACCGCCAATTGACGTTGGCTAACGCTCAAGAACCGTTCAAATTTGAAGGCGACCCGCACGGTCCCCCGTTCTAACGTAAAGGACCGGGTTAACACCGCTCGCTTCATATCGAGATCAAGGGTAAAGTCACTAATGTCATCTTGGGCTAAGTCGAGTGGCGTCCCATTAACCTCAATGGGTTCCTTGATGAAGTTAACGGCATTAACCACCTTGCCGAAATATTTAGGGTAGCCATTCTTCCACCAACCGACCCGGGTCTTATCGGGATACCAGACGCCACCGAGGTAGATGCCTTGGAGCGAATCACCGCTGTAGCCCTCTTCAAAGTTGCCCCGCATCCCCATATACTCATTACCGAGGCTGGTCATTGACTCCTGGAGCCGTTTGTCTTTGGGATCAAAGGTATGGGTAATGACATGCCACGGCTGAACATCAAAAATTCTTTTCATGATCGTAAGTCTCCTTCAATTAATTGACGATGACCGACCGTTCATTCCGCCAGCCGGAACATCCAAATTCAAGTACGTTAGCTTTCCGCTAAGCCTTATAAGTTTCCTTGATCGACCCAACTGACAGCGCCCCGATGACCATGATCAGGCCGGCCAAGAGGAACATATTGACTTGCCGTCCACCCAGTAATGGGTACAGTGAGAAACTAGCCAATGAGGCCACGATTTGTGGCAGGCAGATGGACCCGTTAAACAAGCCGAGGTAAGTCCCCATGTGGGCCCCAGACAAAGCGTTTGTGACCATCGTTAGCGGGTAAGTATTCATCGCTGCCCAGGCAATTCCCACCAGGACAAAGGACAGGATCAACAGGTTCTTGTCGTGGATGAAGAAGACCGAAATGAATCCAAGGGCTCCTAAGCCCAAGCTCCCAGCATAACCAAGCTTATGTAATCGGTTAGGCAACTTGGCTAACGCATAGGACCAGACAACGGCAGCAATTGATTGAACGGCGGCTAAAACCCCGTACCAGTTTGCGGCCGTTTGGTAGGCATGCGAAGCTGGATCGGTGGTATGCCAAACGTTTAAGGCAATCGCCCCAACGGAGTAAGTCCACAGATATTGGAAGGCCACCCAGCAGAAGAATTGAACCAAGGTCACCGTCCAGAAGACCTTAGGCGCGGACTTCAGCAGTGTCCACCAGTTGCCACCGGAAGTGTTATCTTCCTTATCAATCCCATGGTAGAGTGCGTAAGTATCGGGATCGTATTCTTTAACGCGAAAAATCGTAAATAGACTGGTAATGATGAGTAAGGCGGCCCCCACATAGAAGGCGACCTTAACCGTATCGGGCACCACACCTCGAGCAGCCGTGTTGCGAATGCTCATTAAGGCAAAGAGGAATGGCAACACGGCCGCCACGACGGCCCCAGTGTTGGACAGGAAACTTTGAATCCCGTACGCATAGCTCTTCTGATCGTCGTTAACCATGTCCCCCACCATCATCTTAAAAGGTTGCATGGCAACGTTTGAGGACAGGTCCAAGAACGCCACGGTAACCGCTCCAAACAGTAGCGCCGCCACTGAGGCATAACCGAAGCCCAAACTTCCAGAGTTGGGTAAGAGGAACATGACAATGACGGCAATAATCGTTCCTAGTAAGAGGTACGGCAGCCGCCGACCACCGAACTTCGGTGCCCAGGTCCGGTCAGAATAATACCCCACGATCGGTTGAACCACTAGTCCAGCCAATGGTGGCAAGATAAAGAACCATCCCAAACTGTTCGGGTCAGCCCCGAGAGTTTGAAAGATCCGACTCATTTGTGAACTTTGCAGGGTGAACGCGGTTTGCACCCCTAAGAAACCAAAATTAATCATCCAAATTGTGCTAGCAGGTAGCTTCGGTAGCCGATTATGGGCCTTGGCCGCTGCAGCAGAAGACGCTTCTGCCATAACGAAAACCTCCTCAATCTCATTTAATCATACTTGCAATCACGTGATGACCTGAAGTTATTATGACACCGCTTACATTTTAATGCAACCGTTTGCGCAAAATTTTTCCTCAACAGAAACTTTCGCCATTTAGCTTCGCATTTCCCCTGATAGCACACAAAACGCCCGGCACCAAAGGGCCACCGAGCGTTCACTAAGTCTATTTATTTAATTTCATACGGAATACTGATTTGTCCCGGTGTATCGGTTCTCAACGGCTCCCGGTCGGCGAATAACAATTTAACCGTGGCCGCACCCATTTTTTCTGGAAATAAATTGACCGAATGGAGATCTGCGTCGGATAATCCGGCTGGTAACGACTGATTAAAGCTGACAATTGGAAAATGACTGACCGCGTACTCTTCGCGGAACAAACGGTAAAATTCAATGCCATTAAAATCATCAGTTGCCATGATGCCATCGATCGCCGGATGTTGCCGCACGAATCGCTGGACACGATCCAAATCCCCAAGCCGACAAGTTAGTGGCGCGACATTAAAATTAGCGGCGACCCGTTCATATCCCTGGCGCCGTTGCCGTTCGTAGGCCCACTCGTGCTCCGACTCAACAAACACGGGATGCTTCACCTGTAATTGGTCCAGCAGGTAACTCGCGCCACCGATTCCCGCCTCGAGATTGTCATTATCCACAAACATGTCCTGAGGACTGTCGACCGGCTGGCCAATCGTCACGAACCGGAGATGATGGTCACGAAGAAACGCCGCAATAGGGTCATCCTGGTGGGCATAGAACAGGACGAATCGCTTAATCTTCCCCTGGACCACCATCGATTTCACATTCGTTAACAGGTCGGCGGCCGTCTTGCTGATGGCGACCGACAAGACATAGTGTCGTTGAACCAACTCGGTATTAATACCACGTAACAGGTCAATGAAGAAGGGGTTCTCCGGCAGGCTCAATTCGGCGTTTGGAAAGACGACCCCGACCGCATTGGCTTCGCCGGCCGTTAAATTTTTAGCGTTGTAGTTAGGCAAATAGCCCTCGGCGGCAGCCAACTTTTGAATTCGGTCCCGAGTTGCCTGACTGATACGGGGATTATTATTTAAAGCCCGTGAGGCCGTAGAGACCGACACACCAGCCTTGGCCGCAATATCACGGATTGTTAACATTTTGAATGGCTCCTTCTGCACTGAAACGGCATTATTGACACAGATCTTACCATACAAACGGTTGCTTTGAAAATCTTTATAGAAAACGCTTTATTTTACGTCACACCAATTAAAAATGGACCTGGACACCGGTCACAGATCCACTGATTTATTGATTTTAGGGCACAACCCTTGCGGCTAAGCCTGCTTGTCATGATGGGTCGTCAACCCACTCGTCGGGTTAACCGGCAGCGTCGTGACAAACCGACTTCCCGTGGGCTGATTGTCATTGACCACAATTGTGCCATGATGCAGCGACACAATCCAACTGGCAATGGACAGGCCCAGACCATTCCCCCCAGTCTGGCGACTCCGAGAAGAATCCACCCGGTAGAACCGATCGAAGATGCGGCGGCGATCATTCGCACTGATGCCAATCCCCTGATCGGCCACCGTCAATTGCCACTTACGGCCGATACTGGTCGCACTCACGGTAATCGTACTGTCCGCTGGTGAATACTTCAGCGCATTATCAATCAAAATATTCATCAATTGATGAATCAAGTTTTGATCCAATGTGGCCTTAAACTTAGCGACGGGCTCCAGCTTCAAGGTCTTACCTTGACTGGCCGCAATCTCAGCATACGGTTCAATGGTCCGCACCAAGAAAGCCGACACATCGGTGGTCTCAAAGTTCGTCTGTACCGTGTTGGAATCCGAACGAGCCAAGGCCAAGAGGTCGTGCGTCAGCTTCTGTAGTCTTTGGCTCTCGCTGTTGGCAATCGCAATATTCTCGGCCTGATCGATGATTCGATCGTTAGGCCTGGTTAACAACAATTCCAGTTTGTTTTGAATGATCGTCAACGGCGTCCGCAACTCATGAGCAGCGTTACCCACAAATTCGGTTTGCCGTCCCCAAGACTTTAGAATCGGTCGCATTGTCAGCCGCGACATCCAGACACTCATCAAGATAGAAAGGAGCCAGAAGACCCCCATCGTAATTAAAATAACTCGTTTAAAACTTTTCATCGCCGATTTTTGCGGATCGATATTTTCCATGATCAACAGGTAGCGCCCAGCCACCGACTTATCCGCGTTACTCTTCGGCACTTTCACCAAGAGCGTCCGGAAGTTATATTTGCCACCAACCTGAATGGAGTGTAATCGTCCAAGTTCACTCTTATCCAAAACAATATCTTTCAAGGTTTCATAACGGGACCCCAACTGGTCTTTGTTCAACAACTTACCGTCCGTGTTATACATCAAGGTAGTCGTCATGAAGGGATGAATGGACTTGCCCTTCATCTGGAACGCGTGGCCCCCGGTCAGCGGCCGAACTTGCCGAGGCGGCCCCGCCAACCGGGCATCTCGTTCCACCCGCAACGCTTGATCGGTACTGGTCAGCATGGCGCGCCGAAACAAAACAAACACGATGACCCCCAGAACCATGAAGATCACCGAGAAACCGATCAGATTATTGAAAAACAGGCGCCACTGTTGGGCCCGATTAACTTTATTGCTCATTTGGGGCCTCCACAATGTATCCTGCGTTGCGGATCGTCCGCAGGGAAAGGTCACTACCGACGTGCTTGAGCTCCTTTCGTAGGTTACTCATATAGACCTCAACCACGGACAGACTGGTTTCCGAATCAAATCCCCATAGCCGATTGAAGATTTGCTCCTTCGTAATAATCGTTCCCGGATTGGCGACCAGATAGGCGAGCAGATCAAACTCCCGCCCCTTAAGCGTCAATGGCTCACCGTCAAAGCTAGCTATATGCTTGCTGGTGTTGATTTCCAGCTGTCCGAGAGTAATCACATCGGTACTATTCAAGTGCCCGGTCCGTTTCAATAAGGCCTTCATCCGGGCAAGTAACTCTTCGCGGTGAAAAGGCTTCGTGACATAGTCATCGGCCCCATCATTGAACCCCCGCAACTTGTCGGCAATCGTATCCTTAGCGGTCAAAATTAAAACCGGCGTCTTAAGCCCCTGATTGCGGATGTGAAGGAGCAGGTCTAACCCACTCTCGCCGGGCAACATTAAGTCTAAAATGATGGCATCAAAGACGCCTTGGCTTGCTAAAAATTCGCCCTGCTCGCCATCGAAGGCGGTCGTAGGGTCACTGATTGGTTTGATTAATTCGACAATGTCCGCGGATAATTCGCGTTCATCCTCCACGACTAATACTTTGGCAGTGGCACTCAACGGGCATTCCTCCTTTATAATGATTAACTAGAATTATAGTCTAAATCATTAACGATAACGCAACCTTAAGTCAATTAAAGAACGATTCGCTAACTTTTTTTGAAGATTGAAGGCTCACCGCCGAGTTTTCGGAATTATTGGGGTAAACTTTGATCAAAGTCGTCTGCATGTTATCCTATTAAGGTCAGACATCTTGTTCGTCAACAACGGAGGGGTTTTATGAAGCAGCATCAACCAAAACAGCGATCCACGCGGGTGAGTCGCTGGGTGTACTTGGGGGCATTCCTAATCCCGCTAATCATCATGTGTGCCGTCTTTTTCCACTTAAAAATTACGCCGTTTGGCAAGAATAGTCCACTCTTTAGCGACATGGGTGCCCAGTACATTCCGATCTTGGAAAATCTGCGGACGACCCTCATGAGTGGTCATTTTCACTTGTTTTCGTTTTCTTTAGGTACAGGTAGCGGCCTAATCCCGCTCATGGCCTACTACATGATCAGCCCCTTTAACCTGATCGTCCTGCTCTTCTCCGCCGCTAAATTACCAATGGCCGTGACCTGGATTCTCATTCTAAAAATCAGCACCATCGGTCTCACTATGGCCATCTTCCTGCGCAATGCCTTCACCCGTAGTGGTTGGTCCCTTCTCCTATTCTCAACCGCCTTTAGTCTCTGTGGCTTCGTAGCAATGTACTTCTACGACCTGATGTGGCTGGATTCCTTAATCTGGTTACCACTGGTGGTCCTAGGCATGCACCGAATCGTTAGTCGCCACCATTATGGGTTGTATACCGTGAGTTTAACGGCAACCATTCTATCAAACTATTACATGGGCTATATGACCTGCATCTTCTCGGTCATCTATTTTATCTATTTAATCATTGAACAACAGCCCAACGAGACTCCCTTTAAGACCGTCTGCAAGATTCACTGGCCGGCGGTCCGTCAATTCTTGATCGGGTCATTACTAGCCGGCGGGATGAGCATGGTCATTCTCATCCCAACCGCCCATGGCATGTTGCTCACGGGTAAGAGTAACTTTTTTATTAACAATTACCTGCCGACACCAACCTTCGGGACGGAGGTTTTGGCGCAATTCGGTTTAGGTGGGGGGACTTATGCCACCCATCTATATCACGCACCCAGCTTGTTCATGGGCACCTTGATGTTTCTCTTGCTCATCGTGTTCTTCGTCTCACCCAAGGTTGCGGCAATTGAAAAGCGTCGTGCCATGTGGGTCTTGGCAATCATGGGCCTAGGACTACTAATCATGCTCTTCAATACCATCTGGCACATGTTCCAACAACCCGCCGGTTTTCCCTTCCGCAACGTCTACTTCTTCACGTTCTTGGCACTGGTGACGGCCTACCGGGCTTGGCAGACCCATCCCGCACAGACCATGAACGATCCGCAGAAGGTCCTGGCACTGGTCTGGGGGATTGGCCTCTATGCTATTGGCTACCTCTCCGCACAAATCATCCCACGGATCTGGCACTATGCCCAACCGAGTTTAAACAGTGAGCTCTACCTCCACAGTCAACCCGCCTTCCACCTATTTTGGGTCTCCCTCGGGCTGTTACTACTCAACACCATGTTGCTGTTCGTTAGTGAATGGCGACCAATCCGCATTGCCCTCATGGGCATCGTCATTGCCGGTGAACTTGGCGCGAACTTCACGATTGCCACCCACGGGATGGAAACCGGCTCACAAGCTAAGTTTGAACGTGACTTCAACCGTGAAACGGCTACCCTGGCTAAGCTTGGTGCGACAAAAGTCACGCCTAACCTAGCGCGAGTCGACTTCCTCCATTCCGACATTGGGCAGGCCTATCAAGGTGCTTACGCCCACTACAACGATCCGGTACTCTTCAACTATGCCGGAACTAGTTCATACAGCTCCACCCTGATTGAACAGGCCCGGGTCTTTCAAGCGGACTTGGGCTATCTCAGTCCCAATGCCCGCCGGATCAGTGCTCAAGGTTACACGCATTTGAGTGATACCTTACTAGGGCTCAAATACCGACTGTATGCCACCCAGCCCCAATCGGCCAACAAACTTAACACCTATGCCGGACTGGGCTTCGCGGTTAGCAACGACCTTGCCAACCTACAACTCACAGATGGCAATCCGATCATCAATCAACAACACGTTTTGGCCGCCCTAGGTGGCCAGGCCCAAACGCTATCGCCCGCCAAGGTCCTTAACGTTAAAACCCGCCGGGCAACCGTCGAAGACCTCAATAATATCCCTAGCCACACCCCGATGCCAGGACCGCGCTACATTCAAACGTTTACGATTCGGGCAACGGCAACGGGGATGCTCCATGCCTATTCGCCTTCCAACACCATGATCTATTCCAGCCTGCGCCTTGATAACCACGCGGCCAAGCCATTCGTAAACGGTGATGGCAGTCGCTACATGGTCAAGCTGGGCCAACATCAGATGGGTGATACCATCCGGATCAGCTACATTACCCTAGAACCAGCAGCCGGCTACAGTAACCAATTTGTTTCGATGAACGAGGCACAATACCTCAAACTCGTCGCCAAGCTTAAGCAACAACGATTACACTTCACTAAGAAGAGTGGCGTTAGCTGGCTTAGTGGTCATGTCACCGGATCGCGAGAACGGCCCTGGCTATACCTGTCCATTCCGGATACACCGGGCTGGACGGCAACTGTCAACGGCCGACCAGCCAAGATTCGGTCCATGATGCATGCCGAAACAACCACCCCACTCCAGAAGAACTACCCGGGAATGATCGGGGTTCGGCTACAACCGGGGCGGAACCACGTGACCTTTAGCTACCAAGCACCAGGACTGAAGCTTGGCGCCGTGATTAGTGCGATTAGTGCCGTTATCTTCGCTGGTCTCTGGCTGGCAACCGAGTGGCGCCACCCCCGCAAAAGCCTGTTACAGGCGGCACGAAAATACTAGGCTTAAGTGATCTAGGGCCATCGGGAAGCCTTCCCGACCAACACCGCCCGACGCCACATAAATTGAGAGTTCAACATAAATGGCTATCTCTACAACGAAAGGCGACGTGCCAATCCGGAAAAATCGGATTGACACGTCGCCTTTACTCGATTAAGTTTAGTTAACCTGCGGAACACCTTAAGCTATCGCATCGGTCGCGATTGCCTAAGCGCTCTTCATTTCATCCTTCTCACGCTGTGACTCTTTTTCGACCCGATTCATTGTCCACCGTAACAGGAACGGTGCCAGCAACGTGGCAAGAATGATCGCCGCCACAATGGCCGAGTAACGCATAGCAGACATCAACTTGGCTTGAAACCCAATTTGGGCAATGATTAGCGCCATTTCCCCCCGCGAGACCATACCGGCGCCAACGGCCATTGAACTCGACCAGGAGAAGCCCGCCATCTTGGCCCCTAGTCCGGCACCAAACTGCTTGGTTAGGACCGCAACCACCGTCAAGATCACGATGAACCAAACTTGATGACCCAAACCTTTGAAACTCATGTTAAGCCCAATGCTAACGAAGAAAACCGGAATGAATAACGCATAGCCAATCGGTTCAATGTGATGGTCCACCGTTTCTCTAGCAGTCGTTTGTGAAATCGCAATCCCAGCAAAGAATGCCCCAACCACATTACTTAGGCCAACCAATTCAGCCACATACGCCATGCCAAAGCACAGGATGATGGCCATCAAGGTTGAACCCATAGGAATCATTAACTTTTCACCGATCTTGGCCATGTAAGGCGCCACCCACCGAACCACAAAGTAAATCGCGGCGAAGTAGATGATCTGCTCAATTGTGGTGATGAAGAGATTAGAAGAACCCGTGTCGCCAACCGCCGTCCCGGTCGTGCTAACCAGCACACTCAGGATAACCACGGCCAACACATCGTCAACCACCGCTGCCCCTAGGATGGTCGTTCCTTCGCGACTACTCAGGGCATTCATTTCCTTTAAGACTTCAACGGAGATTGAGACGGAAGTTGCCGCAAAGATCACGCTGATGAAGAGGCTCTCCACGAAGGGCAACTGGTAGGCCCGGGCAACAATGTAACTACCGGCCACCGGCACCAAGACCCCCAACGCCGCAACGAGGACACTCGGCTTGAGGTACCGTTTCAGCAATTGCAGGTCACTCTCTAATCCCGCAATAAACATCAGAATAATGACCCCAATTTCCGCAAAGCTATCCAGCTCATGCGTCAGATGCAGCCAACCTAAGATGGCCGGACCCATAATGACCCCGACTAACAGTTGACCGATCACGGCAGGAATCCCGATCCGGGTACAATAGTGACCGACAATTGTCGTCACCAATAAAATTAAGGTTAAATCCTTTAATAGTTCCACAAGTGTCCTCCTTACGCAGAAAAAAAGCGACTGCTCAAAATTGGCCCCCCCAACCCAAGGAGGACGCCATTCTTGAAAGCTGTCGCTTCAACCAACGTTCGTTTATTTAACTAGTATTATACGGTAGCGCCCTTCAAAGCGCAATGACCACGCTCGGTCACCTGGAAATTTGGAAATTCACCAAATCAGAACTACTCCTAATTCATTAATCGTGTTAAACTAGTATCGATTGTGAGGTGACACAAATGAAATGGTTAGCAAGAAATATCGTGGTCGTTGTGTGGGCCTTCATCTTCGGTGAAGTCCTGGGCTTCATTACCTCGACCCTTTCACAGATGAACTACAACTGGGTAACAGTTGGTGTCGTTTCCGCCGTTGGTGGGTTTATTGCCATTAATGGTTTCGAGTTACTTGGGGACAAGAGTCAGCAACAAGCTCAGCCGGTTGCCACTGACAAGTAGCGGCTGTCACTTGGTCTGTTTAACCCATAACTCACACAAATGTTTCTTTTAGCGACTAGATGGCAGCGCTTACGAAGAAGCGCCGATCGAGTCACTTTTTTGGTCGCACTACATAAAAAACAAGCCTAAACCATAACGGTTTAGGCTTGTTTTTTACGTTTCTTCCGCCCGAATTTGATTCTTAATATCATTCATTTCGCGATCAAGTTGGTTGACTAGCTTGGCTTTTTTGCGGAGCTCAGCCTGTAACTCGGCCTGATGCTGCACGGGCTTTTTATAATTTAGTTCATGTTCTAGCGAGGCCCAGAAATTCATGGCAATCGTGCGGATTTGCACCTCAACCGTCACGGCCTGCATCCCCGCAGCGAGATAGACGGGGACCGCCAAAATCAAATGCAGGCTCCGGTAACCATTCCCTTTCGGATGATTAACGTAATCCTTACGCTTAATAATTTTGATATCTGGTTGTTGGGCTAGACGCCGTTCCATCGTGATGATATCGTCCTCAAACCGGACGATCAGGCGGATCCCAGCAATGTCGTGCATGGCCGCCGGCAACGTGGTCAGATTAACATCTAAATGCTTCCGTTGGGCCTTTTCCAAAATACTTTCAGGCGACTTGATTCGGGATTGCTGGCTATCCACTAAGCTATGGCCATGCTCAATCTGATATTCTTCGTCCAGATACCTAATCTTAGTCTGCACAACTTCAACCGCACTGTTATACATCAGCATCAACTGTCGAAACTGATCGAGCGCTTCCAGAGCCGCGGGATCGGTAGGGATCTGCACGGGTAAATTTTCGTTTGCCATATTGGCCTCCTTACTAGGCCGCTTTCACATGCCATTGACGAATCGCTGGCACCAACCACCATAGTAAGATTAAGTTTACCAGTAACGACAACGCAGTAAAAGTGAAGACCCCACTGTAGTTGAACCAATTGGCGATAAAACCGCCCAGCATCGCGCCCAACATGCTGCCCAGGGCTTGAAACGACTGATTCCAACTGAAGACGGTGCCTGTCAAAGACTGCGGAGAATTCTTGGTTAGTAACGTTTGAACCGCCGGGAACAGGGCCCCATCGGAAACACCGATCATGAATCGTAAAATCCCTAACAACCAGACACTACTGACGAACCCTTGAGGGAAGTACATCAAGACCGCAAAAATATAACCGAATACCAAGACCCGACGTGTCCCGTGGCGGTCACCATATTCACCCAACTTGGGCGCCGCCAACAAGGTCGACAGGCCTGGCAAGGCCGCAATGATCCCGGCCACCAACGTTACCGGTCCAGTACCATGCATCAACTGCCGCACGTAAAGACTGATAATTGGCGTAATCGAATTATTCCCCATTTGAATAATCATAGTTGAAACCAGCAGAATAATAATCAGCTTAGGACTCTTGAGCTGCGACAACCAACTCCCGGCCTGAGCCTGTTTTGCGGCACTAATTGGCGTGAAGTGCTCATGAACCAACGTGCCACTCAGCACAAATACAATCCCCAAGAAAATAGCCGTGAGCATAAAGGTCCAGCGAATCGAGAACACCTGCGCCAAAATCCCGCCTAGCACCGGTCCAATCAGATTGCCACTCACATAGCCCGTGGTCAAAATTCCCAAGGCATTGCCACTTTTTTTCTTT